>JBOHHE010000180.1:0-3935 GCA_050700355.1 Pseudonocardiaceae bacterium | reverse complement strand
AGCTCGTCATCCGACCCGGTAGCGCCCCCCGCCCTACGACGATGACCAGCACCGGCGACGGCCGTGACCACCTCATCAGCGAGCACGCCATGACGGCCGGGCTGGCGGCTGGGCGTGGGCAGTACGTCACGCTGTGCGGACACCTCGCCATGGCCGCGCCCCTGGTAGTCCCGCCGGGACCGACGTGCCTGGACTGCCAGACCGCCCTGCACCGCACCACCATCAGCGCTGCCACCCACCGCCGCCGCGGACTGGTGGCGCGACTGCTGCGCCGATGCTTCCCGCGCCCCCACCCCCCGTCGGCGAGCGGGGGAAGACACGGGAGGCGAGCGTGATGCGCTGGTACGTCGCCTCGCTCGCCGACGGGGACACCCACCTGGGCGAGCCCTCACCCACCGAGCAGCATCTGGTGACCGCGCACTGCGACAACCGGCGGTTCCGCTTCCTCGCGGCCCTGCCCGGCACACCCCCCGACCCTGCCCAAGTGTGCCCAGCCTGCCGATCGAAACCATGACCACACCACGAAGCGAAAGGGCCGATGAACGATGTCAACAGTCTGTTCTTCAGATGCTGACGCACTGCGCGAGGCGATGGTCGGTGAATTGCACGCGCGGGAAAAAATCCGCACCGACGAGGTGGCCTCGGCCTTCCACGCGGTACCGAGGCACCTCTTCACACCGGGGGTGCCGTGGGAAACCGCTTATGCCAACGACACCGTGATCACCAAAAGGGACGAGCACGGCATCGCCCTCAGTTCGGTTTCCGCGCCGTGGCCGCAGGCCGTGATGCTGGAACAGGCAGAGATCCGCCGAGGTATGCGGATACTGGAAATAGGGTCGGGCGGCTACAACGCGGCACCCATCCGGCCGGGGTGCAGCAGCCCGACCGTGACCGGAGTGCTCACTTGCCTGCTCCGGGCAGCGCGGGGAGCGCCGATGTGCGGGTGAAGCTGTGGATCTGGTCGTGCAGATCCAGCGCGAGCGCGGAGGTCTGGAATTTCGGGCGCTGTAGTACGCGGCCCACCTGATGCAGGCGGCGCACGACAGGTTCGGTAGGGCGCTGGGCCGCGGTGGCCAGCACGTCCTGGAGCTGGTCAGCGGCACCGTCAAGATCGTCCCGGCCGAGCCGGGCAGCGGCGAGGTCCAATCCGGCCAGGCACAGCTCACCCAGGCGACGGTACTCCGGGGGGTCAGCCTCATAGAGTTCGATGGCATGAGCAGCGTCGCGTTCGGCATCGGTGCAGTTGTCCTGCCCACCTAGCCACAATCGCGCGGTCGCGGTATACAAGCTCTGCTTGGCGAGGGGGAAGGTGAGCATCCCACCGAAATCGTCGGGCCCGCGGACCTCGTCGCGGGCCTGCACGGCGCGGGCGAGCGCATTCTCAGTGCCGCGCTGATCACGCAGCCGGGCCTGCGCCCGGGCCTCGGTCGCGGCCAGCCAGACCCGGGCCGTCCCGGTCTCCGGGACATGGCGCCAGCCATCCTCCGCCAGCTCCACCGCGGCACGAGGCCGCTCATCCCAGTAGGCCACCAGGCTCTGCATCCCCCGCGCCCAGGCGCACAGCGCGTTGTTCCCGGACAGCTCCGCACACAGAAACGCGGTGCGGGCCTGCGTCTCGGCCGCGGGCAGCCAGCCCAGGGAGAACGAGGCATTGGCGAGCAACCCGCACAGCGTCCCGGCGACTAGGTACAGCTCCCGGCTCTGCTCTGGGTATTGGCGGCCCTCCAGCAACTCGAATGCCCGGTTCCGCAGCGCGCGCAGCTCGACAAACAGGGGGTATAGGGGCCTGTTGGGGTAGGTGCTCGCGATCCGGGTGAGGTCCGCGCGGAACTGCTCCAGGGTGTGCGGGCCGACGTTGGACTGCTCAGCGAACTGCCCGAAACGGGCCGACTCCGCGGCGGCCATCGTCACCTCCCTCTGCACGATCAGGTCTTCCACCGGCTCCGTGCTGACCAGTGCCGGTGGGGGTACCTCGACAGTAGCGACCTCGCGCCGGGACATGGGATCAGGTGGGCCGAACAGTCGCTCCGCATTCTCCCCGAACATCTGCTCCAGCACCCGGCAGGCCGCCGCACGCGGCAGGACATCGATATCGCCCGCCATCCACCGCGTCACCTGGCGCATCGACACGTCGAGCCGTTCGCCGACCTGCTTCGCCATACAGTTGAAGTCCTGCTGGAATCCGTCTGGGTCCGCCGTAGCTGGTGCACCAGCTGCTCCAGTCTGGTACGCGGGAGCGGTCCAATGCCTGCCATCCTCATCACCCCTTCAAGCCGACCTGAGCACGAAACGTGGTGCACAGTACGGAATTCGCTGCGTCGGGGACCGGCTGACAGCACCAGCCGTCCGCAATGTCTGGAAAATGTCCGGCAACCGTCCATGATCGTCGGTTTGATGTCCACCGCGATCACGGCACCATAACCACGTGACTGCACCCCGAACTACGAACGTCGATCCCGCCCACGAGACCACTCAGACTGATGCGCTGCGTAAGACGTTGGTCGACAAGATCATCGCTCAACGCGCCGAGCTGAATGCGGCTCTGTCGAGCGAGGTCGAGGCCGCGCTGCGCACGGTGCCCCGGCACCTCTTCGCGCCGGGCACTCCATGGGAAGCCGCTTACGCCAACGACACTGTGATCACCAAGCGCGACGAGCACGGCGTCGCCCTCAGCTCGGTCTCCGCACCATGGCTCCAGGCCATGATGCTTGATCAAGCACAGCTCGGTCCCGGCATGCGGGTTCTGGAGCTCGGATCGGGCGGATACAACGCGGCGCTGATCGCTGAGTTGGTCGGTGAAGAGGGAGAGATCACCACGGTCGACATCGATCCCGACATAGTGGACCGTGCTCGGCGTTGCCTCGATGCGGCAGGCTACCGATGGGTCAATGTGGTGTTGGCGGACGCTGAAGGCGGTGTGCCGAAGCATGCGCCCTACGATCGGTTGATCGTGACCGCCGGGTCCTGGGACGTCCCCCCGGCCTGGGTGGACCAGCTCACCGAGGGCGGGCGGCTCGTCGTTCCCCTCCGGATGCGCGGCCTGACCCGCTCTGTCGCCTTTGAACGCGACGATGGACACCTGGCGAGCCGAGCCTACGAGCTTATGCGGGTTCGTGCCGATGCAGGGCGCCGGAGAGTGCCGGGAGCGGTTGATCCTGCTACATGGGGACGAGGTTGGCCTTCGGGTCGACGACGGACAACCGGTCGACGCCGACCTGCTCAGTGGCGTCCTGGCTCAGCCGAGGGAGCAAGCTTGGTCGGGGGTGATGGTCGGCAATCGGGAACCGTTCGACGACCAGGACTTATGGCTGGCCACCGCTCAGTCGGGGTTCTGCCTGCTCACTGCGCAGCAGGAGGCTGTTGAGCGCGGTCTGGTCTCCCCATCCTGGCGATTGGGGACCCCGGCGGTGGTCGACGCAGCCAGCTTCGCCTACCGCACCCTGCGGCCGGTGAACCCGGAGAAGACCAGGTACGAGTTCGGCGTGTACGCCCACGGTCCGGACGCCGAGAAGCTCGCGAACCAGTTCGCCGACCAGATGCGGATCTGGGACCGCGACCACCGTGGCGGTCCGGGGCCACGCTTCACTGCCCACCCGGCGGGCACGCCGGATGAGCAGCTTCCCGAAGGGCTGGTCATCGATAAACGGCACACCAGGGTCACGGTCTCCTGGCCCTGAAGGGCAGCACCGCCCTCGGTCCAGGTATCGCGCTACACCATCAATCAGGAGGAATCGAGATGGAAAGTACCACGTTGGCCGATTCGGATTTCGACCTTGACGTCCGCATTGTTGAAAGTGGTGAGGTGGTTGCCGAGTTGATGCGCAACACCGATGACAACTGCGGCCAGTCACAAGAAAGCGCGTGCGTCACCTGCGTCAACGGCTAAATCTAACCCTGTCGGCTTGGTGCCCGGTACTGCTCCGCCAGCCCCGGGC
>JBOHHE010000179.1:0-5195 GCA_050700355.1 Pseudonocardiaceae bacterium | reverse complement strand
TCGGCGAGCACCTCGCCTCGATCCTGCACACCACCGGCCCGGAGTACCGCACCGTGCCGGTCATCAACCGGGCCCGCTCCCTGCACACCCTGCTGACCCAGCGCACCGACCTCACCTCCGGAACCCTCACCGCCCTGCGCGACGACCTCGCCGAATTCATCACCCACCCCGCCCCCACCCCACCACAACTCGAACCAGGCACCCCCACCTGACAATGGGGGATATATCCGCAGTCGGTCGTTGGGACGAGCCGAGGCATCCATCCGGGCCTGGCCCGAGTATCGCCAACGTCCAACACAAGGTCCAACCACAAGAAGGGAGTATTGGTGACGGAAGTGATTGTCGACTCGGCCCGTGCCGCGCACCTGCGGGACAGGCTCGCCGACGAGCTGGTGGCCAAGGGCACAATCGTGTCGAACGAGGTCGAGGCGGCGTTCCGCACGGTGCCTCGGCACCTGTTCGCCCCCGGGGCCACGCTGGAGGAGTCCTACGCCCAGGACACCGTGCGCACCAAGCGCGACGAGCACGGCGTCACCATCAGCTCGATAACCGCGCCGCGGATCCAGGCCATGATGCTGAACCAGGCGCAACTCGCCCCTGGTATGCGGGTGCTGGAGATCGGCTCAGGAGGCTACAACGCTGCCCTGATCGCGGAGCTGGTTGGTGCGCAGGGACAGGTCACCACCGTCGACATCGACCCGGAGGTGGTAGACCGAACCCAACGGTGCCTCACCGCGGCAGGCTACCGGCAAGTTAACGTGGTGTTGGCGGACGCCGAAGGTGGGGTGCCCGGCCACGCCCCTTATGACCGGATCATCGTCACCGTCGAGGCCTGTGATATTCCGCCCGCCTGGTCCGGCCAGCTCGCCGAGGGTGGGCGGCTCGTCGTTCCGCTCCGGATGCGCGGCCTGACCCGCTCCATCGTATTCGAGCGTGCGGATGGGTATCTAGTGAGCCGGGGCTACGAGCTGTGTGGCTTTGTGCCCATGCAGGGCGTCGGAGCGAACCGGGAACGGCGAGTTTCCCTCGACGGGGACGCGGTCAGCCTGCGGGTGGACGACGGCCTGCAGGTCGATGCCGACCGGCTGCGGGAGGCCTTGTCCCAGCCCCGGATGGAAGCATGGTCGCAGGTGACGGCTGGTCCCGGCGAGCGGTTCGATGGCCTGCACTTCTGGCTGGCCATCACCCTGGGGCAGTTCGGCCTGCTGGCCGCGCGGCGGGAGGCCGTCGATCGGGGAATCGTCGCCCACGCCTGGCCCCTGGGTATCCCGACGGCCCTCGAGGAAGGAAGCTTCGCCTACCTCACTCTGCGTCCGCTCACCCCCGACAAGAAACGGTTCGAGTTCGGGGCCTACGGGCACGGACCAGCCGCCCGGGAACTCGCTCACCAGATGATCCAGCACATCCAGTCCTGGGACGGCACCAGCCTGAACGCGCGAATCGAGGCCCACCCGGTCGGCACCCCGAATGATCAGCTCCCCAAGAGCGCTCTTGTCATCACCAAGAGACACACCCGGGTCGTGATCTCCTGGCCTCGGTGAAGTCGTGTCGACCCAGGAGCAAGACACTCGAAACACCCCTATCAAACGAGGAGAATTCGCATGACAGTCCAGAGACACGCAGCCGAAACGGACCGAACGGCTGTGGATTCGGAGTTCGAGCTCGACCTCAGCATTATCGAGTCCGGTCCGGTGGTCACCGATCTGATGCGGGACACCAGCGACAACTGTGGGCAAACGGACGAGAGCGCGTGCGTCACCTGCTTCAACTGAATCTGACCCTCATAGCCCGGTATCGGGCTCGACTGGGCCCGATACCGGAGTTTCCCCAACGGTGGATGTGGTGTGGTGTACCGGTGTGTTGATGCCGTCGTGGTGCGACTGGCCGCCTATCCAGCCGGGTTGATCGTGCAGCCCTGGCCGGATCTGACTGGCAGGACGGGTGAGCATGTGGCCCAGTGGCGCCGCTGGCTGGCGCAGGTGTGGGCGCAAGATGCGATCGCGGTCGCTATCGAGGTGGCCAGCCCGGTGCTGGCTTGCCAGGTTGGGCAGGTGCGCGACGGGCATGACAAGCGAGCGCGTCAGGTGCGGCGGGTGGTGGTGTCGGTGGTGCGGTACCTGCTGCGGGCAACGAGCCGGGCGACACCGTTCGGCCTGTTCGCCGGGGTGGCACCGGCCCGCTTTGGTCCCGGGCTCCAGCTGCGCGACGGCGGGGAGCACCATGCCGTCGCGCGGGTCGATACCGAGTGGCTGGTCGGTGTGATCACACGCCTGGAGCGGTGTGCCGAGGTGAGGCGTCGTCTGCGGGTCATGGCGAACAACCTGGCGTTCGTCCGTGACGACAGGCTCGTGGTGGGCTGCCAGCGGCGGGTCGGCGGGCCGGGCCGGATGGAGCCAGCGGAGGTGTCGGTGCGGCACACCCGGGCCGTTGAGACCGTGATCCAGGCCGCGTGCCCACCGATCTGCGTCGCTGACCTGGTCGGCAAGCTGATGGCCGAGTTCCCTGAGACATCGGAGTCGGTGGTCGAGGGCATGCTGGCCGAGCTGGTGGAGCAGGGGATTCTGGTCTCCTGCCTGCGCCCGCCCATGACCGTCACCGATCCGCTGGGTCATGTCGTCGAGGAGTTGGCCGCAGTGGGCGCCGACGCGGTGCCGCAGGCGGCGGAACTGTTCTGCGAGCTGCGAGACATCCACCGCGAGCTGTCCCGGCACAACCGGGTGTCCTCACCCACCGAGTGGCGTGAGCACAGAGCTGCCGCGTCGGCGAGGATGGCGGCCATCGTCACCAGCGAAAGGCCGGTCACGGTGGACCTCCGGGTCGGCTGCACCCTGACCCTGCCGCAGGTGGTGGCGCGGGAAGCCGAAACCGCAGCAGGGGCGTTCACGCGCCTGACGCCGTATCCCGAGGGCCCGGTGAATTGGCGGGACTACCATGTCCGATTTCTCGAACGGTATGGGGTCGGCGCTTTTGTCCCCATCCCGGAGCTCCTGAACGCCGAGGCCGGGCTCGGGTTTCCCGCCGGATACCGGGATTCACGCCGGGAACTTCCTGTGCCACGTCTGTCGGAGCGGGATATACGGCTGCTGACGTTGGCGCAGACCGCCGCGATGAACCAGAGCATCGAGGTCGTTCTCGACGACTCAGCAATTTCGGATCTGATGGTCGGGGATTTCACCCAGGTACAGGTGCAGTCGCACACCGAACTGAGCTTTCACATTTATGCGCCGACACGGAGCGCGGTTGACCGGGGTGAGTTCACTCTCGCCGTCGCCGGCGTGTCCCGCGCGGCCGGAACCATAACCGGGCGGTTTCTCGACCTGTTCGACCCCGGGGACCGGGACCGCATGGTCGGCGCGTACGCGCGGCTGCTCGCAGTCAACGATGACGCGCTGCCGGTCCAGGTGTCGTGTCCGCCGCTCTACCCGCGAACCGAGAACGTCACCCGCAGTCTGGCAGTCCTGCCGCAGGTGGTTTCCCTGGCTGAGCACCGTACCGACGGCGACGTGCTACCGCTGGACGATCTTGTGATGAGCGGCGATGCCCAGCGGCTGTATTTGATGTCCTTGTCTCGGGGGCAGCTGGTGGAACCGGCAGTGTTCAGCGCTGTGGAGCTAACCAACGCCGCGCATCCGCTGCTGCGGTTCCTTTGTGAGGTCAGTAAGGCTTATGTCGCCGCGTGCGGCCCGTTCTTCTGGGGAGCCGCCAACCGGTTGCCGTTCCTGCCCAGGGTCCGGTACAAACGGACGATTCTGTCTCCGGCCCGCTGGACGCTGGCTGCCACAGGCCTGCCGGGAGCTGATGCGCCGTGGCCACACTGGGTGGAAAGCCTGACGGACTGGCGACACCGGGTCCGCGTCCCGGACGCGGTCTACCTTGGTGAAGATGATCGTCGCATCCGCTTGGACCTGAACGAACCCGCCCACCTGTGGCTGCTGCGGTCCGAGTTGGACCACACCGGGCACGCCACCGTGCGTGAAGCCCCCGATGCCAGCGCGTTCGGATGGCTCGATGGGCGGGCCCACGAGATCGTGGTCCCCTTGGCCTCCACCGACCGGACCGGGCGGGCGCACCCGCCGCGCCGGGCCACACCGGTGCTCACCATCGGCCGTGATCATGGGTACCTGCCCGATGCCAGCGAGTGGCTGTTCGTCAAGCTCTACGGGCACCCGGACCGGCACACCGCCATCCTCACCGCCCACCTTCCCAGCCTGCTGTCCGAGTGGAATGAACCGCCGCAGTGGTGGTTCCTGCCCTATCGCGACCCCGAGCAGCACCTACGCCTGCGATTCCGATTGCCCGACGTCGACATGTACAGCCAGGCCACCCGGCGTGTCGCGCCTGGACCGTCGGCCTGCGGCGCCTGGGCCTGATCGGGCACGTGCAAGTGGATACCTACTACCCGGAGACTGGCCGCTTCGGCAGCGGTCCCGCGATGACCGCCGTCGAGTCCGTCTTCGCCGCCGACTCAGCCGTCGCGCTCGCCCAGCGGACGCTCACCGCCGGCGGCAGCCCGTATCCCAACGCCGTTACCGCCGCCAGCCTTGTTGACCTGGCCGTGTCGTTTCTCGGACAGGTCGAAGGTGGCATGCGCTGGTTGATCGACCACGTCGCCAAGACCCCGAGCCTCGCACTTGTCCGAGAGGTTCGTGACCAGGCGATCCACCTGGCGAACCCGCGCGACCGGTGGGCCGCGCTTCGTGCCCTCCCTGGCGGCGAACAGATCACGACGACGTGGGCACGGCGTCGCGTCGCACTGGCTGCGTACCGTGACACGCTCACCGCCTCCGATCAGATCGACCTGGCCTCGGTGCTGCCTGCCCTGCTGCACCTGCACCACGTTCGCGCTCTAGGCGACATCCCGGACGGCGAACGTGTGACACAGCGGCTGGCCCGCGCCGCCGCCCTGAGCTGGGCGGCCCGAGACCGCAGGGAGAGCTGATGTGGGGAACACCTGACGACCCCGACATCGCCGAGCGGATGCGCACCGCCCACCACCAAGCCATGACCGCCCTAGGCGTCCAGCCCGACCAAGACGTCGGCGAGGCATGGGGCTGGCGCGGCAGAACCCTGAGCCGACCCGTCACCACCCCCGACGGCCCCGCCTGGCTCCGCCTCGCCAGCGCCCTCACCGGCCACCTCGCACCCACCTTCTGGAACGGCTCCCTCGAAGCCGAGAAGATCATCCCCCGGTCAGT
>JBOHHE010000178.1:0-7815 GCA_050700355.1 Pseudonocardiaceae bacterium | reverse complement strand
CCACCAGGCTTGCTTTTTCCTCAGGCAGAGTATTCGCGAAGTAACGAGTGATTCCTAACGCGTCCGCCACTTTCTGGGTAGGACCCTCCTGATCACCTGAAATGATGAAAATATCCAGGTTACGTCTGCGCAATCCGCAGATGACGTCCCCGATCTCAGCACGCAGAGTCGGTTCCAACTCAATTGCACCCACGAGCCGGTCGTCCACAGCGACCATCACCAGTGAATGGCCCTGCTCATGGACGATTGGTCCAAGTTCCTGGATGCCGATCGGTATCGCGATGTCCTCCAACGCCATATAATGCTCGCTTCCGATCCGGATGAACTGCTCCTCCAGCCGAACACTCAAGCCGTAACCCAATTCATATTGCGCAGGATCAATCGTCGGTACCGAAAGTCCCCGCTGGGCGCATTCGGCCAGAATGGCTCGTGCAATGGGATGTGTCTGGCGATGCTCGGCAGCCGCTGCATACACCAGCACCCTATCAGCGTCTAGCTCGGTGCACGTATGGATGTGGGCGATGTGTGGTTCATCCAGCGTAAGGGTGCCCGTCTTGTCAAAAATGACGGTATCAACATCCTTCAACAACTCCAGTGAACGACCATCTTTCACGAGAATGCCATGATTCGCGGCGACATTCAAGAAATTAAGCATAGCGATAGGTGCAGTTAGCTTGATATTCAATCCGATGGTCGATCCAAGAACGGCCACCATATAGGGATAACCGGCTAGCGGTAAGGCGAACAACGCAAGTGCGATCGTCGGCGGAACCCATTTGTCCGCGACCTGCTCGCCCTTCGAGACAATGCTGGCCTGATAGGAAGCGGTCTTGTTCAGCATAACCCCTATCTGGGCCGCGGAGGTTTCCTGACCGGTCTTTTCAACTCGCACAAATATCCTGCCGGCCGTCACCAGCGTAGACGTGAGGACCAGATCGCCCGCCCCTTTCTCCACCGGTTGCGATTCCCCGGTCAGCATGTGCTGATCAACGGTGGCAATGCCGTCCGTAATGACACCATCGACCGGGATGACCTGGCCGGCCTGAATCACAAGCGTATCGCCGACCTGCACGGATTCAAGAGGCACCTCCATCTCGACATCGTCGAAGAGCTGCCACACCATCCGCGGTTGCTGACCGAAGATATCGATCAAGCGCTGTTGTGAGCGATCTTGCGTGATAAGAACCAGCTTCTCACTCAAGTAATAGGCGAACAGCCCGAACGAAGCAGGGAGAAAGAAGCCTCCAGCAAAAGCACAAACAAGATAGAGTGATCCTATTACATCCAGCCGGAGCCTGCGTTCGTGGACCAGCGCGTTATAGCCATTCTTAAAGATCCGCCCACCGGCGTAGATCGCCGAGGCAACGGTTAAAGGAAAGAGCGGCGGATATGCGAGGCTCACGATTGCCGTGCACATGCTTACCGCTGCTGCAGCGATGTACCGGTTGAGCTTACGCTCCTCGTCGGCAACCACCATCGCACCACTGCTGCTGATCTCCGTCAGCTGTGTCCGATACCTTCGATCAAGCCGCGGGCCGAACTTTTCGGCAGCACGGCGGTGGCGTCGTACGTGCGTCGGCGCCGCACCGGACCTGGGTCTCAACAATCGCGTGGAAGCCATGGACTGCCGTACGATCTCCCGGACGAGCTGACCGACTTTTTCGGCGTTCAGCGCCGTATTATGGTGGACCAGCAGTCGACCGGTGAGCGGATTCGCGCGTACCTCCGCGACTCCTGGTGACTCCCGGAGCTCTGCCTCCAGGAGTTCGGCCACCCGGGGCTGACTCAGCATCATCCCAATGTCCCAACGCTGGCGTCCGGGAGTGACGGACCGCGCTCGCACTTTGAGTGCCCGCCCCCGACGGCTCATCGTGACCTCCCCCTATCGATGGCATGACGACAGTCACGACTGATGACATAAATATCGATCATGCGTTCGATCCGGACAGCCGAAATCATCGACGGTGACCATCCATCGACGATGGTGCAGTAATCCATGGTAGCGAAGCACTCAACAACCGGCATTGCCAGTTGGATGGTGGCGCTTCCTGGAAGCTACTACAGCACAAAGCACCAGCTCAGCGCGCTGAATCGCTGCTCACGAGGCTCCCCGACTCCTCCAAGCCACCTCCTTCGGCTCGACGAGGCCCTGTGCCGGGCACTGCCAAACAGCTCGACAGCGAGCAGGTTCAGGAGCTCATCTCGGGCTACGCAGCAGGTGCGGATGCGGGACCTGAAGTGGCTTATGCGAGGGCACCAGCCAGCACTGGGTTGACCTGGTCAGTCTCCACGAGGAAGCCGTCGTGGCCCCGCTGGGAGCGGATCACCTGCAGGTCGACGCCGAGCAGGTCGGCGAGCTCGGTCTGCTGGTGCAGTGGATAGAGCCGGTCGGAGTCCACTCCGATGATCGTCGGGCGGGCTCGTATTCGGCGTAGTGCGGTGGCGGTGCCACCCCGGCAGCGGCCGATTTCGTGGGTGTTCATCGCCTCGGTGAGTGCGACGTAGCTGCCCGCGTCGAAGCGGTTCTGCAGGCTGGTCGCGGAATGGTCCAGCCACGATTCGACCGCGAACCCCTCGCTGAGCGGGTCATCTCCGGTCGTGGCGGCGCGGCCGAAGCGAGTGTCCACCTCTTCGGCGCAGCGGTAAGTCAGGTGCGCGATCCGGCGGGCGATGGCCATGCCTGCGGCAGGGCCATCGGGCTCGTCATAGTAGTCACCCCCGTGCCAGTTCGGATCGGTGCGGATGGCCTCGATCTGCACCCTGCAGGTGGCGACCTGGTCCCGGATCGTGATCGACCGCCACCGGCTGCCCCATGGTCGCCCGTCCGGCGCTGTCGAGGACGGACCGGTCGAGCCCTGGCAACCGCCGAGCACATTGGGGCAGACCACGAACCACCGGTCGGTGTCGATTCCCAGCCCAGGCCCCACCACGCCCTGCCACCAGCCCGGGCTGGGGTGGCCCGGTTCGATGTCACCGGTCGCGTGGCTGTCACCGGACATCGCATGCAATACCAGCACGGCATTGTCCCGCTGGGCGTTGAGCCGCCCCCACGTCTCGTACGCCAGCCGCACCCGGGGCAACGTGCCACCCCGTTCGAGCGCCAGTCCCGGCAGTGCGGCGAACAGTCGGCGTCCTGCCGGGTCGCCGTCACGCCAGGCACCCGTGACGGTGGTGCTCAACGCGGTCATCGCGGGCGGCGAGAGCTGATCACCCCGGTGTTGAACCCGGCGAGGTGCAGGCCGCCGTGGAATCGGGCGTGCTCGATCTTTAGGCAGCGGTCCATGACGACCGTCAGCCCGGCGGCCTCGGCCTCCTTCGCGACCGCCACCTCGTGCAGGCTGAACTGCAGCCACAACGTGGACGCTCCGACCTCCAGCGTCTCGGCGAGCACCTGGGGCAGGTCGGCCGGTTTGCGGAACACGTCGACCAGATCCGGCACCACCGGCAACTCGGCCAACGAGCCGTATACCGGCCGGCCGAGGATCTCCGTTGCGTTGGGATTGACGAAGTAGACGTCGAAGTCGGTGCTGGCCAGCAGGTAGGTGGCAACGAAGTTGCTGGCCCGCGCAGGGTTCGGGGACGCGCCGAGCATCGCCACGGTCCGGGTCCTCCGCAGGATCGTCCGCCGCTGCTGGGCGGAGTGCCCCACCCAGCCGTTCGCGTTCATCGAGGGTCCTTGGTGGCCTGGTTGAGCGCCAGGTCCAGGTCCCACAGGATGTCGTCGACGTCCTCCAGCCCGACGCTGATGCGCACCAGGTCGGGCGGCACCCCGCACTCGCGCAGCTGGGCTTCGGTGAGCTGCTGGTGCGTCGTCGATCCAGGGTGGATCACCAGCGTACGGGTGTCGCCGACGTTGGCCAGGTGGCTGCACAGCTGCACGGACTCGATGAACGCCCGGCCCGCGGCGCGGACTCATGGCCAGCCCGCAATGGCCGGCCTCGATGACGACGAGCTCATGAGCACCGCTTTGTGATCACCGCACCGTCACAGGAGGTTTCGATGACCCTGACCACACCCGCTCCGGCAGCCTTGACGACCGCCGCAGACTGGGCGGCACTACCGACCCCACAGACCGTGTCCGACTGGATCGAGCGTGCGCGGGCGGTGGCCCGGCTGCTCGAAGCCGGCGCCGCCCAGCGCGACCAGGCGGGGGACACCCCCTACCGCGAAGTGCAACTACTGTCGGGTATCACTACCTGTGGTTCTGGGGCGCCCGTCTGGTGGGCACGGCCGAGCAGATCGCGCACGTGGAGCAACAGGCCACGGTCAACCGGTGGTTCTTCGGTAGCGCGGTGAACCCGCATGACGCCGATGTGGTGATCCATGATGAGGGTGACAGCTCGTCTACACCGGGCGCAAGTCCTTCTCGACCGGTAGCAAGGTCTCCGACGTGACGGTCCTGGAAGGGATCCTGGAGGGCACCGACACCCACATCTTCGCCATCGTGTCGTCCCAGAGCCCCGGGCTGGTCTTCCACGACGGCTGGGACAACATCGGGCAACGACTCACCGAGAGCGGCAGCGTCACCATCGACCAGGTACGAGTGGATTGGTCCGGAGCGGCCGGCTTCGTCAACAAGGTCTTCCAGCCCAGGGTCTACAACAGCCTAAATGTGCCGATCATCCAACTGGTGTTCGTCAGCTTCTATCTCGGCATCGCCCGGGGCGCGCTGGAGACCGCAGCCGACTACACCCGGACCAGGGCGCGCGCCTGGCTGCACAGCGGGCACGAGTGCGGCCACTACAGTCTGACGGCGGAAGGAACATGGCGAGCGCGAACGAGGGACACATGGCGAAGGCGGCGCGGGAACGGCTGGCACTGTTACTCGGCGACTCCGAGCCGGCCGGGTCATTCAGTGCTCAGCTGCTGGCGCCGGCGCATTTGCTCCAGCTTGAGGTGTCTGGCGTCGGACCAGTGAGCCTTCCGATCCGCGCACCCCTGGCGAAGAAGCTGATCTCCGTGGCGCGATCGGCGATGTTCGGGCAGGGGGAGCAGACGCTGACCGACACCAACGTCCGCGACACGTGGGAGCTCACCCCGGATCAGATCACGCTCGACGGACCCGGCTGGACGGCGCTGATGAACGGCGCGCTGGAACACTTTCGTGATGAGCTCGGACTCCCGCAGACCTCACGCCTGCGGGCCGAGCCGCACTCGATGCTGGTATACGGCAAGGGGCAGTTCTTTCTCCCCCACCAGGACTCGGAGAAGGACGACGCGATGGTGGGCACGCTGGTGGTGTCACTGCCTTCGGCGCACACCGGTGGGGAACTGGTCATCGACCACGGCGGGGAGAGCACCGCCTACCGAGCGTCGAAGGAGGAGCTGACCCTCGTCGCGTTCTACGCCGATTGTCGTCACCAGGTCACCCCTGTCAGGTCCGGGTACCGGGTGACCCTGACGTTCAACCTGCTCTGCGGCACCGAGACCCCGGCTCCGGAGGCTGGTCCCGCCATCGAGCTGGCGCACTGCCTGACCGAGCACTTCACCACGTCGGCCACCCCGCGATACGGAGGCAGCGACCTCGGCCTGCCGAACCGGCTGGTCTTCCTGCTCGACCACGAGTACACCCAGCGGGGCCTGAACTGGCGGCGACTCAAGGGCGCCGACGCGGAGCGGGCCGCGCTGGTGCGCGCTGCGGCGGAACAGGCCGGGTGCCAGACGGTGCTGGCACTCGCCGAGGTAAAGGAGACGTGGGACGCCCTGCCATCCGACAGCGACGGCTGGGACGACTACGAATACGACGAGGAGGACGAGGACAGCCCGAGTGAGGACCCCGACGACTTTCAGCTCAATGAGCTGATCGACGACGAGATCACCCTCGGCTGGTGGACCAGCCCGGACGGCACCGGCGGCGAGCAAATCTCGCTACACGTCCCCGACTACGAGGTGTGTGCCACCACCCCGAGCGTTGGCCTGGAACCCTACCGGTCCGAGTACGAGGGCTACATGGGCAACTACGGCAACACGCTGGATCGATGGTACCGGCGGGCCGCGGTCGTCGTGTGGCCGCAGGACAGAGCGTTCGCGGCGCGTGCCGAGGCCGGATCGCAGTGGGCTCTGCACGAGCTCCGCGACCGCATCGACGCCGGAGACCTGGAGGGTGCACGTGCCGCGGCCGAGTCGCTCGAGCCGTTCTGGATAACGACAGGAGCACAGGCGGGACTGCTCGGCGCGGCTCTGGAGGTGGCGGCGGGCTTGGGCGTCGCCGAGACGGCGGCGATGCTGCTGGAACCGTTCCGGGTGGAGATGGTGACGCAGGAACATGCGGGCGGGTTGGCGGCGGCGGCCAGCCGGTACGGCGCGGACTGGACGCGCAGCGTCATCGACGGGTGGTTCGGGTCGGGGCACCAATTCGGAACCGGCCTGTCCGAGTGGATCGACAACAGGCTGCCGGGGCTGTGCGGGGCGCTGCGTACCAACGGCAGGCCGGAGGTGGCACGGCTGCTGACCGCCGGAGCCTGGCGCTGGATGGACGGCCAGCTCCGGCTCTGGACTAACACCGCGCGAAGCGAGCTCCGCCAGCCGCAGTTGGAGATGCTGAGCTCGCCGTTGGTGCGGCTGCTGGAGGCAGCCGACGACAAGCTGCGCGACGAGATCACGGCAGCGCTGCGCGAGCGTGGGGACACCGTACTGGAGTGCCTGATGCCGGCGCTGCGTCTGGCGGACGCGCAGCAGGCGGCGGGGCTCGACACGGTCGCGCGGGACTGCGCGAAGCGGCTCGGCACGATCATCGCGCGGCCACTGCGGAACGAAGACGACTGGTCGATCGAATGGACCGGGTGCGGGTGCGGCCTCTGCGACACGTTGGGGACGTTCCTCGGCTCACCGTCGCAACGGACCTTCGAGTGGCCGCTGGCGACAGACGGACGCCGGCACGTGCACACCAAGATCGACTCGGCAGCGCTGCCGGTGCGGCACCAGACTCGGCGCCAGGGGCGACCCTACACTCTGGTGCTGACGAAAACCGACGAGCTGTTCAGGCGCGCCACGAACGCGCGGCACCAGGCCGTGACCGACCTGACGTGGCTGACGTCGACGCTGGGGTGACGCATCGGCGCGAACACAAGACGACGGAGCGGGAACGGGATGCATGATCGTCCATGCGGTTCCACCTACCGTGATCGCCAGTGCGCCACCGGCTGAAACTGGCTCTTCGAATTTGATCGGGGTTCGCGCGGGCCCCATTGATGGTGGCGCAGGCCAGAATTTCGCGTGTGTGCAGGGTGGGCTCGTAGCAGGCGGTCGAATCGGCGACCTGCGCTCGCTCACTGAGCGGCGCTCTCTGGCGCACAGCCCTGTAGCCAGTCCGCGCGTCCTGGGCCACCGGGCCTCGCAGACTCATGCCGGACCTCAAAGGTCAAGCGAGCAGAGCGATGGTCCGGTGGAGACCTCAGGTGTGCCCGAATCCTGGATCAACAACCAGGCTCGACGACGAAGAGGGTGCACCAGTGAGCGTGAGCGTGGGCGTGGACCTTGCTACTTGTCGTGCTGTCGGCGCACCATCTCGGTGATCCAGGTGGGCGCGAACGGAGATGTGCAGTTCGGAGGAGTCGGGTAGTCCTTGAGGACCTCCAGGCGCTCACCGATGTCGAGTGCGCGGGCGCGGTGCTCGGCGTGCTCAATCCCGATCTGGGCCAGACAGTGGTTCATCGCCCACTGCAGGCGAGCCGGGGCGTCTTTCATCTGGGGCGTGTCATGACAGCTGTGTAAGCCACGGATAGGGCAAGATCAGCCGTCGTTGATCTCCAGTCGGCTGGGAAAGGAATATCCGTGAGTCAGGACATCGGCATTGATGATCGTGAGGCTGAAGCG
>JBOHHE010000177.1:0-14784 GCA_050700355.1 Pseudonocardiaceae bacterium | reverse complement strand
ATCCAGCTGAGCGCCACCCATGGTGCCGGAGGACAAGGTCGACGGCAATCATTATCAGTACGCATTTTCTGCACACTGCTTACTCAGAAATACTTTCGACATACGTAATCGGCGGTCCTCGATCACTGATAAGGCCGGCCACCGAGTGGCGGATGGCCATCCATGGGTGCCAGACACACCGTGCATGAGTGCACGACACGCGGGAGCTACAGTTCGGGGCCACGGGCGCGCAGGTCGCCGACGGTGGCCATGGCGTCGTTCAGCTCGGCCAGCCACTCCTGGGCGTGCTCGCCGACCAGGCGCACCGACCAGGCCAGCGCCTCGGACCGGGACCGGGCGACCCCGGCGTCGACCAGGGTGTCGAGCACCAGGCGCTCTGGCTGACGCAGCCGGGTCATCACCGGCGCGGACAGCGTCGTGAAGGTCTCCTCGGCGTCCCCGAGCCGGGCACCCCAGGCCACCTTGCGCTGGTAGCGGTGCTCGGCCTGACGGGCGATCTCGATCCGCTCCTCGCGGGTATCCTCCCGGAACCGGCTGATCCGCCCGGCCTGCGCCGCGGTCCGCTGCGCGTCGTCGGCGAACTCGTCTTCCAGCGCGGGCAGCTCACCGATGATGATGATCTCCTCACGGTCCACGCTGACCTCGACGTCACCGGAAAACCAGCCATCCGGCAGACGCCCGACCAACCAGGCCTTCGCGTCGTCAGCCGGGGGCAGATCCGCCTGCTGCCAGCCACCACGCCCATGCCACCGTCGGCCGAAGCGCGTCCTGTGCGTCTGTTCTCGTCCCGCCATGTCATCGCCCTCTCGCTCTGTTGCAGCAATTACAACATTACTTGCTTGCAGAGTCTAGACCTTCCTGCTTGCCGATAGGGAAAGGTTCAGGGCGGCAACGCACCAGGTGGGAGGGTGGGGACCGGATCCGGCAGGGCGTCTGCGGAACTGCTAGCTGCCGCGCAGCTGAGCGTGTAGATCCTCGGGCGCGGTCACCGGCCGCTCGCAGATGAAGCCTCGGCAGACGTAGGCGGCCGCGGCGTCCTCAATCAAATCCCGTCCGGCGAGCATCGCCTCCTCCGAACCGGGCTCCCCGGCCAGCACGACGGCCCCTCCAGGAGCGGCCCGGCGCGCCGCGACCTCCAACCCGGCCCGTGCCTCGTCACCGGCCGGGCCGATCACGGCGATCTGCACCGGCCCGTGCGCCAATGCTTCGGCAACGGTCAACCAGTGCCCAGCGGCTTTCGGCGCCTTGGCCGGAATCAGTCCGGCGCGCGCGATCGCCGCCTGGGCCGCCGAGCGGTAGGAATCCGAGCCGGTCAGAGCCGAGGCGGTGAGCAGTGCGCCCGCCACTGCGGACGCACCCGCCGGGGTCGCATTGTCAGTGGGGTCCGACGGCCGGCGAAAGAGCACTTCCGCATCTGCCGCAGTGTCGAACCAGGCGCCGGGGTGAGCCGGATCGGCGAACCGGTCCTGGGTCTGTTCCAGCAGCTGGGTGGCGGCCGTGAGCCAGTGCTGCGCTCCGGTGGCCTGGTGCAGCGCGAGCAGACCGTCGGCCAGCCAGGCGTGGTCAGCCAGCACCCCGGCAGCTTCTCCTACCACGCCGTCGCGTGAGCTGCGCCGCAGTCTGCCCTCGACGATATGCGTACCGAGCAGGAGCTCGGCGGCGGATGCCGCGGCGGCGACCCACTCCGGATGGTCCAGCACCGTACCCGCCTCACTCAGCGCCGTGATCGCCATCCCGTTCCACTCGGTGACCACCTTGTCGTCCCACGCCGGCTGCGGGCGCTCGGCCCGCGCGGCCCGCAGCGCGCCGTGGACCCGCCCCCAGCGCTGCGGGTCGTCGGGGTCGACGGGCAGCTGCAGTACCGATGCGCCGTGTTCGAACGTGCCGGCTGCGGTCACCACCAGCAGCTCCGCCGCCCACCGGCCATCCTGCGGTCCGAGCACCTCGACGAGCTGCGCGGGTGTCCACGCATAGGTGGCACCCTCCCGGCCCTCGGTATCAGCGTCCAGCGAGGCCGCGAAACCGCCCTGCGGCGTGCCGAGATCGTCGAGCAGGAATGTCGCCGTCTGTTCGGCCACCCGCTGGGCGGTCATCGATCCGGTCAGCCGGGCCAGATGGGTGTAGGCGCGCAGCAGCAGCGCGTTGTCGTAGAGCATCTTCTCGAAATGCGGCACCACCCAGGCTGCGTCGACGCTGTAACGCGCGAACCCACCGGCGAGCTGGTCGAATATCCCGCCCCGGGCCATCGCCTCGCAGGTGTGCGTAGCCATGGACAGCGCCTGCGTCGAACCGGTCCGCTCGTGGTGGCGAAGCAGGAACTCCAGCAACATCGACGGCGGGAACTTCGGTGCACCACCGAACCCAGCATTCTCGTGATCGAATGCCCCGACCAGGGCGTCGACCGCAGTGGAAAGCGCCTTCTCGTCCACCGCCGACTCCGCCATCGGAGCGGCACGCTCGGTGAGCGTCCCGACCACCCGAGCCGCCGTCTGCCGCACCTCATCACCACGCTCGGCCCACGCCCGGCGCACGGCGATGAGCAGCTCGGGAAAGCCGGGCAGACCATGCCGGGGGGTCGGGGGGTAGTAGGTACCGCAGTGGAAAGGCTCGCCCTTGGGCGTCAGGAAGCAAGTCATCGGCCAGCCACCTTGGCCGGTTATCGCCTGGGTGGCCTCCATGTAAATGGCATCGACGTCAGGGCGCTCTTCGCGGTCCACTTTGACATTGACGAAGTTGGCGTTCATCACCGCCGCGATGGCGGTGTCCTCAAAGGACTCGTGTGCCATGACGTGACACCAGTGGCATGCGGCGTAGCCGATGGACAGCAGCACCGGCACATCACGCCGCACCGCTTCCGCGAACGCCTCGCCACACCACGGCCACCAATCAACCGGGTTGTCGGCGTGCTGTAGGAGGTAAGGACTGGTCGAGGTCGCTAGCCGGTTCGCCATGTGAGCAGCCTAACGGCTACTCGGGAGTGGCATTGAGATAACACTGTTACTCACTCAGGGGGGTCGTTGTCGAAGGACTCCGGCACCCGGCGCAGGTGCTTGTTCATCGAGCGCACCAGCAGCACGACGGCAAGGAAGAACAGCACCAGGATCACCAGGCCGACCGGGGAGGACTTGCCGAAGTCTTTGCCCTGCCCGCCGGGGTCCGCCGGCGCGGGAGTGGGCTGCGCAACCAATGCCACCCACGTCAGAGCGGGCCCGGAGTGGTCGAGAACCACGAGCTGGGTCATGCGTGCACCCGCTCCCGAACACCGGCGAACAGATCATCCTCAGGCACCGTGGTGTCCACCAGCGAGCGGACCAGTTCGTATTCCTCGGTCGGCCACAGTTCTCTTTGCACTCGCTGCGGAACTGCAAACCACCGGCTGGTCGGATCGATCTGGGTCGCGTGGGCCCGCAGCGCGTCATCGCGCACTCCGAAGTACTCGGCACATTGCACCCAGGTGGTCACCCGCTCCAGCACGTCGGGCCGCGAACCGTCCCAGTGCTCCAACCACTCTCCGAACGGCGACAACTCACCAGCGGCGAGGAGCGCATCATGGAACAGCTGCATACGCTTGCGGGAAAAGCCGTGGGAATAGTAAAGCTTCAGCGGCTGCCACGGTGCTGCAAAATTTGTATCTGCAATATCGGAAACATTTGTGTCTGCGATATCGGAGAAACGATCCGGATCACCCGCCGCATCGAATGCGGCGACCGACACCTCGTGGCAACGGATATGGTCGGGATGCGGATAGCCGCCGTTCTCATCATAGGTCACGACCACATGTGGGCGGAACTCGCGAATCAACCGGACCAGGTCCCGGGTGGGTTCCTCGAGTTGGACCGCCGCGAAGCAATCCGGCGGCAACGGTAACATCGAGTCACCATCCGGGAAGCCGGAGTCGACATAGCCGAGCCAGCGGTGCGCGACGCCGAGGATTCGGGCGGCCCTGGCCATCTCCTGTCTGCGGACTTCGGCCAACTCCAACGGACGCTCTGCAAGGTCGGCGGGTTCGAACGACTGGTTGAGAATGCTGCCCCGCTCTCCCCCGGTGCAGGTCACGACCATCACATCGTGGCCTTCGGCAACGTAACGCGCCATCGTAGCGGCACCTTTACTGGACTCATCGTCCGGGTGCGCGTGCACCGCCATCATGCGCAACTGTTCCGCCATGGGCGCTGCCCATCCCTTCTCCGTGCAGCCCGCCGGGCACGAGCGCCTGCGGTGCGAGTACTCCAGGTCATGTCATCCGGTGGACCCGTGTGCACCTATTGTCCCCGGCAGTGGCGACGCAACAGATCCAGGAGGTGAAACACCGTGACCGCCGGTCAGCTTCCCGAGGGTCGCTACGGACCGCGCTCACCGGGTCGTGGCTCCGGCTGGGCACGGCGGGTGGGCACCGCGCTCGCCGCACTCACAGGCCTGGCGGCCGCCGTAATCGGGTACCACAACCTTGCCGCAACGCCGGTACGGGGCGAGCCGCTGGGTTTTGAGCTCCTCGCGGAACCAAACGCGGTGTCGCTGCGTTTCGAGGTGGTCCGGGAAGACCCGGCACGTCCTGCGGTGTGCGTCGTGCGGGCTCGCTCCCTGGATGGTGAAGAGACCGGACGTAAGGAGGTATACGTGCCGCCCGCCGCCGGTGCGGTCGAACTGACCACCATGATCCGGACATCCCGGCCGCCGGTCATGGCCGACGTCTATGGGTGCTCGTTGCAGGTGCCCGGCTATCTGGTGCCCGATCCTGGGCGCTGATCCACAAGGGCCTTGCTGAGCAGGCGTAATCAGGTGCTGTTCACCCGGAAGACTGAGGATCGGAATCATACATCGTGTTACGGTAGAGATTACTCACGGCCCTGGGGCGGGCCGTGTTTTTCCGTTCCGGACGCTGGCGTGCCACGCCGGTAGGCCGGTACGGATCCGTCCCCGCAACCGCGGATGTTCGGATCAGACGAGGAGTGATAATCGTGAGCGAGACCCAGGTAGCCTGGCTTACCCAGGAAGCCCATGATCGGCTCAAGAACGAATTAGACGAGCTGGTCGCGAATCGCCCGGTCATCGCCGCGAAGATCAACGATGCCCGCGAGGAGGGCGACCTCAAGGAGAACGGCGGCTACCACGCGGCCCGAGAAGAACAGGGTCAGCTCGAACTGCGGATCCGTCAGCTGCAGGAGCTGCTCCGGGTCGCCAAGGTCGGTGAGGCACCCGCCGAATCGGGCGTCGCCCAGCCCGGGACCGTGGTGACCGTGCGCTACGAGGATGATGAGGAGACCGAGACCTTCCTACTCGGCTCCCGCGAGGAGGGCGCCCACGGCGACCTCGAGGTCTACTCACCGAACTCCCCCTTGGGTAAAGCGATCATCGGCGCGCACGAAGGCGAGGGCCGCAGATACGAGCTGCCCAACGGCGGTTCCATGAGTGTCACCCTCATCGAGGCCAAGCCGTACCGCGGGTAGGTCGCTCAACCGACGGGCGAAACCGGAAGGGACAAGACGTAGCCGGCAGCTCTGAGATCGGCGACAACTTCCTGGCAGTGCCGGGGGCCCCGGGTCTCCAGACTGAGCGCAAGCACCACCTCACCGAGAGCGAGAGCGCCGGAAATCCGCGAATGGGACACGTCCACCACGTTGGCGCCGGACGCGCTGACCCGCGCCAGCAAGGTGGCCAGCTCACCCGGACGGTCCGGCACCGTCACCCGCAGCGCCAAGAAGCGACCGGCGGCAGCCAGGCCGTGCTGAATGACGTGCATCAGCAGCAACGGATCGATGTTGCCACCGGAAAGCACCGCACACACCGGCCCCCGCCAAGTCGCGGTGTCTGCGAGCAACGCGGCGACGGCCGCCGCGCCCGCCGGCTCGACCACCAGCTTGGCCCGCTCCAGGCACAGCAGCAGAGCCTGGGACAAAGCCTCCTCCCCCACCGTGAGCATCTCGTCGACCAGATCAGAGACGTGCGCGAAGGTCACCAAGCCGGGCTCGCTGACCGCGATGCCATCAGCCAGGGTCCGTAACGTGTGCAGCCGGATCGGCTCGCCGGCAGCGAGCGAGGCAGGCCAGGCCGCAGCCCCCTCAGCCTGCACTCCGATCACCCGCACGTCCGGCCTGAGGCCCTTCACAGCGGCGGCGATCCCACTGATCAACCCGCCGCCACCGGTGGGCACCACAATGGTGCCGACGTCGGGCAACTGCTCGAGCACCTCCAGACCGACCGTCCCCTGACCCGCGAGTATGTCGGGGTGGTCGAAGGGGTGGACGAACACCGCTCCGGTGCGCTCGGCGAACTCGCGAGCGGCGACAAGGGACTCGTCGAACACCTCGCCGACTTGGTGCACCTGCGCACCGTAGCCCTGGGTCGCGGCAAGCTTGGGCAGCGACGCCGTCATCGGCATGAAGACCGTCGCCGTCGCGCCCAGCATCGCAGCTGCTAGCGCTACACCTTGAGCATGGTTGCCCGCGCTGGCGGCCACCACACCCCGCGCGCGCTGCGCCGGGGACAGCCGATGGATCCGAACGAAGGCACCCCGGATTTTGAAAGAGCCGGTCCGCTGCAGGTTCTCGCACTTGAGGTGAACCGGGACGCCACAACGCTGTTCAAGCACCCGAAAGTCGGCCAGCGGGGTGCGGCGGACCACTCCTGAGAGCAGCTCTCGGGCGGACCTGATCTCCTCGAGGCCCACCAACTTCATGGCGCTGATCATGCCAGGTCGAAAAAGGGAGGCGCCGGATGTTTGATCACGCGGCGGAAACCCGCGGCAGGAGAGTATGGTCGAATTCGATACCCGTTAGGGAGGTGGGGATGGGGCGCGGCACTCGATGGATTCCGGTCGCGGTCACCAGCATGGTAGCCGGGCTGCTGGCTGGCGCAGCCGTCGTCACCGCCAATGCGGCGGCCTGTGACGAGCCGGGACATTACGTGTCCGCACCAGGTCGGGTGCAGTTGATCGACGGCTGTGTGCAGAGCGGCGACCTCCCTGTGGCGCCGCCGCGCGAGGAGCAACGTCCACTCCCGCCCGCCGAATCCCTCGGGGACTAACCACCACAACTACCGGATGACTAGCCCGCGAGCGCCTGTAGTACGTCGTCCACGAGGTCGGTGACGTCCTCGATGCCCACTGACAACCGCACCAGGTTATCCGGTACCTGGAGCTTGGACCCGGCAGTGGACGCATGGGTCATCCGTCCGGGATGCTCAATGAGGGACTCCACCCCGCCCAAAGACTCGGCCAGCGTGAACAGCCGAGTCCGCGAGCAGACGGCGAGCGCGGCGTCGATACCACCGTGGACGGTGAACGAGACCATCCCGCCGAAGCGGCGCATCTGCTTGGCGGCCACCTCGTGTCCAGGATGGGTTTCCAAGCCCGGGTAGTGGACGCTGATCACTTTTGGGTGCACCCGCAGCGCAGCGACGATTCGCTCGGCGTTGTCGCAGTGGCGCTCCATGCGCACCGCCAGGGTCTTGATTCCGCGCAGGGTGAGCCAGGCGTCGAACGGCCCCGGCACCGCACCCGCGCCGTTCTGCAGGAAGGCCAGTTGCTCGTCGAGTTCGCTGTCGTCGGTGACCAGGGCACCCCCGATGACGTCGGAGTGCCCGCCGAGGTACTTGGTGGTCGAGTGCAGCACGACGTCCGCGCCGAGCCCGAGCGGGGTCTGCAGGTAGGGCGACGCGAAGGTGTTGTCCACCACCAAGCGGGCGCCCGCCTCATGTGCGACGTCGGCCAGGGCCACAATGTCGGCGATGCTCAACAGCGGGTTGGTCGGCGTCTCACACCACACCAACCGAGTGGTCGGCCGCATCGCGGTCCGCACCGCGGCCGCATCGGACAGCCCGACGGCGGTGTGCTCGATCCCCCAGTGCCGGAACACCTTGTCGATCAGGCGGAACGTACCCCCGTAAGCGTCATCGGGTATGACGACGTGGTCACCGGGACGGCAGGTCGCGCGCAGCAGTGCGTCGGTCGCCGCCATGCCGGACGCGAAGGCTCGCCCGTGGCGTCCCTGTTCCAACTCGGCCAGGCAGGTCTCCAGCGCGGTGCGGGTGGGATTAGCCGTACGGGCATATTCATACCCACCACGCCGCCCCCCCACTCCGTCCTGCACGAAGGTGGACGTGGCATGGATCGGGACGATCACCGAACCGGTGTGCGGATCGGGGTCCTGACCAGCGTGGATGGCGCGAGTGGAGAAACCTGTCACTAGGGCAGCGTAGTCCTCGCCCTTCAGCGTCCGGCCAGGAACCCGAGCACGTCCTGGCGGGTGACCACGCCAGTCGGCTTACCGTCGATGAGGACCAGTGCCGCGTCGGCGTCAGCCAACGAACGCATCACCGCCCCGATCGGTTCACCACCGCCGATCGTCGGCAGCGGCGGCGACATGTGACCCTCGATCCGGTCCGCCAGCTCCGCGTGACCAGCGAACAGCGCCTGGAGCAGGGTGCGCTCGTTGACCGCTCCGATCACCTCGGCCGCCATCACCGGTGGCTCTGCGGCCACCACAGGCAGTTGAGAGACGCCGAACTCGCGGAGAATCGTCACGGCCTCGGCGACCGTCTCGTTCGGATGGGTATGCACCAACTGCGGGGTGCTGCCGTCCTTGCGCAGCAGTACGTCGGCGACCGTCGCGCCGGAGGAGTCCGGGGACAGAAAGCCGTGTGACGCCATCCACGTGTCGCTGAACACCTTGCCCAGATAACCGCGTCCGCCGTCGGGCAGCAGGACCACCACCACGGCGTCGGGATCCGCCCTGGCGGCGACCCGGAGCGCGCCGACCACCGCCATCCCACACGAACCGCCCAGCAACAAGCCCTCCTCCCTGGCCAGCCGTCGAGTCATCGTGAAGGAGTCGCGGTCAGTCACCGATATGACCTCGTCGCAGACGCTCTGATCGAAGTTACCGGGCCAGAAGTCCTCCCCGACGCCCTCGACGAGATAGGGCCTGCCACTGCCACCCGAGTACACCGACCCCTCCGGATCCACCCCGATGACCTGGACCCGGCCGTCACTGACCTCCTTGAGGTAACGCCCGGTCCCGGAGATCGTTCCGCCGGTGCCGATCCCGGCCACGAAATGCGTGATCCGGCCGTCGGTCTGCGCCCACAACTCCGGCCCGGTGCTGGAATAGTGGCTGGCCGGGTTCTCCGGGTTGGTGTACTGATCGGGCTTCCAGGCCCCCTCGATCTCCCCCGCCAACCGGTCGGACACGCTGTAGTAGGAGTCGGGGTGCTCGGGGGCGACCGCGGTCGGGCACACGACGACCTCCGCGCCGTAGGCCATGAGCACGTTGCGCTTGTCCTCGCCGACCTTGTCCGGGCAGATGAAGAGGCAGCGGTAACCCTTACGCTGGGCCACCAGCGCGAGGCCGACGCCGGTGTTGCCCGATGTCGGTTCAACGATGGTGCCACCGGGCCGCAGTTCGCCGGAGCGCTCGGCGGCCTCCACCATGCGAAGCGCGATCCGGTCCTTCACGCTGCCACCCGGATTGAGGTACTCCACCTTCGCCAGGACCAGCGAGGTGAGGTCCGCAGCGACGATGTTCAGCCGCACCAGGGGGGTATCGCCGACCAGGTCGACGATGTGCTCGGCATAGTGCACGGGTCTCCTCAGATGTCGGTCGAAAGATGTCGGTCGAATCTCCCCGCCTGAAGCCTAATCGTGCCCCGTCCCCCCGAAGGGGATCACGGAACGGCAACGCCTCATACCACGATTCTTACCGCTGGCGTATACCGGAGAGCAGGGGCTCTGCTCTGCGCAGTGCGGCGTTGAGGAGGTGGGGACCGGTGTTGGGTCCATTGCGAACGATGGCCGTGCTGGTCGGCGCCAGTGGGGCGATGGCAGGCGCCGCCTACGGGATGCTCTCCCAGCAAGGCCAGCGGGCCCGCCGCATGCTGATGATCCCGGGTTGGTCTCCGTTCCGCGCCGACGGGGTGTATCTCCCAGACGGAACCGGCCCGCTGCCGCCGTCGGCACACCCGGACAACGTGCTCAGCTTCGCCGTACTCGGTGACTCCTCCGCAGCTGGACTCGGGGTGGACCAGCCCGCGGAACTGCCTGGTGTGGTGCTGGCCCGTGGACTGGCCGAGAAGATGGACCGACCGGTCCAGCTCGACACCCTGGCGATCTGCGGCAGCACCACCGAGCGGCTGGCAGGTCAGGTCGATGCCGCCCTGGAAGCTCCTCCGGCCGCGGTTCTGATCACGATAGGAGCCAATGACGTGGCGCTGCGGATGTTCCCGTGGCGGTCGGCTCAGCTGCTCGGTGCGGGAGTGTCGAGGTTGCGGATGGCGGGCGTGGCGGTGGTCGTGGGCACCTGCCCGAACCTCGGCGCGATCCAGGCGATCCCGCAGCCGCTACGCACCATCGCGCGCGCCTGGAGCCTGGTGCTGGCCCGGTTGCAACGAGAGGCGGTGCTGCGCGCCGACGGGCTGCCGGTACCGATCGCAGACCTGCTCACGCCGGAGTTCGCTACCCAGCCCGCCTTCTTCAGCCGGGACCGCTTCCACCCTTCGACCGCTGGTTACGCCGCTGCCTGCGCGGTGCTCCTGCCCGCACTGTGCTCGGTACTCGGTGGGTGGGGTTACGGGGGCAAGGAGTTCCGATGCCAGAGGCCGTGATCGTCGCTGCAGCTCGATCTCCGATCGGGCGGGCGGGCAAGGGCTCGCTGGTGGACCTGCGCCCAGACGATCTCGCCGCGCAGCTGGTTCGGGCTGCGCTGGACCAGGTGCCCGCGCTGGATCCCGCCGACATCGACGACCTGATGCTCGGTTGTGGTCAGCCAGGTGGCGAGCAGGGCTTCAATCTGGCCCGGATGGTCGCCGTGCTACTGGGCTACGATGCGCTGCCTGGCACGACCGTCACCCGGTACTGCGCATCGTCACTGCAAACCACCCGGATGGCGATGCACGCCATCAAGGCGGGCGAGGGCGACGTGTTCATCTCAGCGGGCGTCGAAATGGTCTCCCGCTTCGTCAAGGGCAGTGCTGATTCATGGCCCGGCACCCATAACCCCCTGTTCGCCGATGCTGAGGCCCGCACCCAGACCACCGCCTCGCTCGGCGCCGAGAACTGGACCGATCCCCGATCCGCCCACTTCCCGGCAACACTTCCCGATATTTACATACCGATGGGTCAGACCGCCGAGAACCTGGCCCGGCTCCGGGGTATTTCACGCCAGGAGATGGACGAGTTCGGCGTCCGATCGCAGAACCTCGCCGAGCAGGCGATCGCCACCGGGTTCTGGGCTCGGGAGATCACGCCGGTCACCACCCCCTCGGGCCGGATCGTCGACGCCGACGACGGCCCTCGGCCCGGGGTGACGTACGCGGGGGTGTCCGCGCTCAAGCCGGTGTTCCGGCCCAACGGCCGCGTCACCGCCGGCAACTGCTGTGCCCTCAATGACGGCGCTGCCGCCCTGGTCATCATGTCCGACGAGAAGGCAAGGGCGCTGGGCATCACGCCGCTGGCGCGGGTGGTTGCCACCGGCGTCTCCGGTCTCTCACCGGAGATCATGGGCCTGGGCCCGGTGCAGGCCTCCCGTCAAGCCCTGAGGCGGGCTGGCATGTGCATCAACGACGTCGATCTCGTGGAGATCAACGAAGCGTTCGCGGCCCAGGTCATCCCGTCCTACCGCGATCTGGAATGCGACATCGACAAGCTCAACGTCAACGGCGGCGCGATAGCGGTCGGACACCCCTTCGGCATGACCGGTGCGCGGATCACCACAACTTTGCTCAACTCACTGGCCTGGCATGACAAGACAGTGGGCTTGGAAGCCATGTGCGTGGGCGGCGGCCAAGGCATGGCCCTGATCCTCGAGCGCCTCTCCTAATGGAAGGTTGGTAGCCGTTGGAGTCAGGCCGAACCAGGGTTGGCGGTACTTGAAAAGGGCTACCCAAGGCCAGGGGCCCCGTCCGTGGTGGAGGGGCCCCTAGCCGACGCGCGAGAGAGTGGCGGTTAGTCGCCGCCTTGGAAGTAGGAGAGCAGGCGCAGGATCTCCAGGTAGAGCCAGACCAGAGTCACCGTAAGGCCGAAGGCGATGTACCAGGCGGTCTTCTCCGAAGCACCGGCTCGGATCGCCTGGTCGGCGGCGTCGAAATCGAGCAGGAAGCTGAACGCGGCGATCCCGATGCAGACCAGACTGAAGATGATCGCCAGCGGACTGCCATCACGCAGCCCGAGACCACCGCCCACGAAGAAGCCGGCGATGAGGTTGATGATCATCAGACCAACAACACCGATCATGGCGCCGATCAGCCACTTGGTGAAGCGCGGAGTGACCCTGACCGCGCCGGTCTTGTAGACCACCAGCATCCCGACAAACACCATCGCAGTGCCCGCGATCGCCTGGAAGACGATGCCGGTGCCGGTGCTTCCGGATGTCTGCTGTTGGACGACGGTGCCGAGGAAACCGCTGATACCACCGAGGAAGACACCCTCGACAGCGGCATAGATGAGGATCAGCGGCGGGCTGATCACCTTCTTGAAGGTGATCACCAGTGCCAGCACGAAGCCGATCAGCGCAGCGGGCAGGGCAAGCACCCAGAAACTGGGAGCCAAGTAGGTCGCCGTGCCGGTAGCCATCAGGACGGCGAGGGTGATGCCGGTCTTGGTGACCACGTCATCGATGGTCATGGGCCTGCCGGTGGCGAGCGACGTATCGCCATAACCCGGCGCCATACCCCCGAGACCGGCGGGGGCCGAATTGAAGCCCGCATAACCGCCACCCCCAACGGGAAGGTTGCGGAATGCGGGGTTGCTGGTGGAGCGCACCGTGTTCCTCCTGGTGGGCGTTTCAGGACGCCGTCACCGGGTTCAACGCGCCTGTGGCGGGTCCGGTTCCCAGTCCGGCGAAACGGACCCTACCCGCGCCCGGTGACGTTGAGGACAACGACTACACCCCAGGCACGTTACTGTGCGCACCAGAGGTACTTCGGGTCCGAAGGGTGCGGAGGCGGTAATGGACTGGTGGGTCTGGGTGATCATCGTACTGATCATCCTCGTGGTGCTGACCACATTAGCCGTGGTGGTTCAGCGCAAAAGACGCAGCGGCGGAGTGATCGGGCTTGGCGACACCGGTCGGAACGACTCGCCATGACCCAGACACCGTCTCCGCTGTTGCTTCGGGCCCGTGAACTGACCGGCCGACCAGTGGTCACCCTGGGAGGTGAATTCGTCGCCGAGGTCAAGGACGTCATCTTCGAACACACCGGCGGCGCCATCGCCGGCTTCACCCTGCGCAATCCGGGACTGTTCAGCCGGTCCCGCAAAGACGCGCTGCCCTGGCATGGCATTCATGGGCTGGGCCGGGACGCCATGCTGATAACCGACGAGACCGTGCTAGTACGCACCGACGAACTGGTCCCACGCAAGCAAGCCCGCAAGGGCGACGTGCTGGATGACCGAGTGCTCACCGACAACGGCCGCGACCTCGGCCGAGTCGTCGACGTCGTGCTGCAGAGCGGGACCGGCCTGGAGGTCGTGGGCTATGAGGTGGAAGCGAGTGAGGCGCTGGGCACCGCTGGACGCCGAGTATTCATTCCCCTGCCGGACACGGTCGCGGTGTCTGGGGAGAACCTCATCGTGCCCGCAGCGGCAACCGAGTTCGTTTCCGACGATCTAGCCGGGTTCGGCGCGGCGGTGGACGCCTTCCGAACCCGGCTGCGGGAGGGCTGATGCTGTTCAGTCAGGCACGCAAGCACGATGTGGTGAACACCGTCAGCGCGACCCGAGTAGCCAGGGTGGACGGATTCGTGGTGCGTCCTGGGCCGGCCAGGGTGGCGCTGCTGCTGCTCGGCAAGGTCAATGGCGCGGGCACCATGGTGGCCTGGGAAGACCTGCAAGGCTTCGGGCCCGATGCGGTGACGGTGGCCGACGACGCGGTGTTGCGCCCGGCCCGTAATGCGCTGGAGCAGCGCGCTGAGGACAAGGAGCTGGAGATCCTGGGCAAGCGGGTCCTCACCGAGCGCGGAATGGACATCGGAACGGTCACCGATGTGGACTTCGACCCGGAGACCGGTGTGGTGATCACTCTGATCACCACAGTCGAGACGATCGCCGGGGGACGGCTGATCGGGCTGGGCGGGTACGCCGTCGTCGTATCGGATTAACCCCCCGCGCTCGTGTGGGCCGCGCTGTCGATGCCGGACGGGTGGCCCCCCCCAAGAACGGCCACCCGTGCCCCTGATCTTGGGGCGATCAGCATGACATTCGATCAATATCCGCGCAAGCGGAAATATAGGGCTTCCAGATCCGCATCAGCGGAGTGTACTCTCCGCTGATCGTATCGCACCATCGAGCTCCCCCAACGGGTGACGAGCTCGGCAGAAGGAGGTATCTGGTGAAGCCCTGGGTAGCGGGAGTCATCGCTGGCGGGCTGCTGCTCGCGAGTTGCAGTGGAAACGACAATGGGCAGGCCGCTGGACCGCAGAGTTCACCGCCGCAGCAGCGAGCCACCGTGACTGTCTTGGCGGCCGCTTCACTTGTCGACGTCTTCAATCAGCTGGAGCCGGTGTTCGAGAAGGCCAACCCCGGTGCTGACCTCAGTTTCAGCTTCGGCGGCTCGTCCGACCTCGCGCAGCAGATCGTCAACGGAGCACCGGCGGACGTGTTCGCTTCCGCCAACAAAAAGCAGATGAGCGTGGTCACCGATGCCGGGCTGGCCGAGGGTGCGGCGAAGGTCTTCACCACGAATGTGCTCACCATCGTGGTACCTAAGAGCAACCCGAAGGGGATCCAGACATTCGCGGACCTGGCGCGTCCGGACGTGACCGAGGTGGTGTGCGCCCCGCAGGTGCCCTGCGGGG
>JBOHHE010000176.1:0-17436 GCA_050700355.1 Pseudonocardiaceae bacterium | reverse complement strand
GTGCGGACGCCCACCGGCATGCTGGAGATCCGCAGCGCGAGCGCGCACAACCTCAAGTACGTCGACGTCGACATCCCGCTCGGGGTGCTAGTCGTGGTCACCGGCGTGGCGGGCTCCGGCAAGAGCTCGCTCGTCCACGGGTCGATCCCCGCCGGCGCGGGCGTGGTGTCGATCGACCAGGGCGCGATTCGCGGCTCGCGACGGAGCAACCCGGCGACCTACACCGGACTGCTCGACCCGATCCGCACGGCGTTCGCGAAGGCCAACGGCGTGAAGCCGGCGCTGTTCAGCGCCAACTCCGAGGGTGCCTGCCCCACGTGCAACGGCGCCGGCGTCATCTACACCGACCTGGCGACAATGGCCGGCGTCGCCACCACGTGCGAGGAATGCGAGGGCAAGCGGTTCGAGGCCTCGGTGCTCGAATACCACCTCGGCGGCCGCGACATCAGCGAGGTGCTCGCGATGTCGGTGACCGAGGCCGAGGAGTTCTTCGGCGACGGCGAGGCGCGCATCCCGGCCGCCCACAAGATCCTCGACCGGCTCGCCGACGTCGGGCTCGGCTACCTCAGCCTCGGCCAGCCGCTCACCACCCTGTCCGGCGGCGAGCGGCAACGGCTCAAGCTGGCCACCCACATGGCCGAGAAGGGCGGCGTCTACGTCCTCGACGAGCCGACCACCGGCCTGCACCTCGCCGACGTCGAGCAGCTGCTCGGCCTGCTCGACCGGCTCGTCGAAGGGGGCAAGTCGGTCATCGTCATCGAGCACCACCAGGCGGTCATGGCGCACGCCGACTGGATCATCGACCTCGGCCCCGGCGCCGGCCACGACGGTGGCCGGATCGTCTTCGAGGGCACCCCCGCCGACCTCGTCGCTGCCCGCTGCACCCTCACCGGCGAGCACCTCGCGGCCTACGTCGGCGCCTGACCCGGGCCAGGAGACCTCTACGACAGTGGCGAGGTCGGGCAGCTGGTGGGTCACCCATTGCCGCAGATCAGCGGACAAAGGTGCGTGGAGCGTTAGGCGAGAGAGCTTCTCCGAATCGCGGCGAAACAGATGCTGGCAGGGTCATGGAATGCTTCTTTGCTAACCTGGTATACCCGCGACGGCGTCGCGCAGGAAGCTTAGTTTGGAGTAGGTACTGCGGTGGCTGTCGAGATGGTGATCGGTGAGGAGCGTTTCGATCCATCGCGCAAGGTGGTCGAAGTCGGTCAGGACTTCGGTCTCCCTGGGAAGAAAAGCGGTGCGGGTTTTGATGTATTCCAGTTCGCACTGGCATAGGATCGTATTGGGTGGGTCGAGCAGGATGCAGCGATCGTAGAGGATGCAGAAGATGTTTCCGGTGTGTGTTGATTCAATGTTGATGTCGTATCTTACCCGGCGGAACGGTGGGAGTGGCTGCGCTTTCAGGTACAGCATGTTGTGGAGGTAGTCATCCAGCGGGCCTTCGATGTCGACGTCGGTGGTGAGTTGCTCGCGCCGGGCGAAGGTATCCCGCGTGAACCATTTCCGCTTGATCAAATACTTGCCGTTGACCATGGGGATGAAAGAAACATATCCGCGGTCTGACTCAGGTTCGGTGACTTCGAACAGGTGATTGAGGAAGTCCCAACTTTCGAACTCGTTGTGGTATCTGGGTATGAATCCGGTCAGGTGTCCCGCATGAATCCGACGGTGGGTGTCGACGGCCAGGGTCCAGATGTCCGCCGTGGGATCGAGGGTGTACTTGTATTCCAGTTCCTGCCCGTCGAAACACTTTCGGTAATGGCACTCGTGACTGTTGAGATACTGGGCTTGGTGGGCGTGGAGTTCGAGGGCCGTGGTGAGCCAGGAGAGATCATCGATGCTCTCCGCCGCTAGTGGGGTCGGGGTGATGCGGAGGAAGCAGGCGTCGTCGGCGAGGAACCGGATCTGGCTGTAGACGTGCAGTTCCACTGCCCCGGTTGTCGGTGTCGCGGTGACGTAGAACAGGGGCACGCACGCTACTGGAGTACCGGCGGAGTTACCTGCCGCGTTCGAGACCGTAGTGACCGCGCGGGTCAAGGCCGGCCCGGGAAGCGCCGCGTCGAACAGCTCACCCGCGTCGCACGGGATGACGGCGCGGTGATGACCGTCCATGGTGCGGGCCATCAGGTGGGTCGGTCCCAACTCGCGCCACACCAACACAATCGTGTTCGGTGGTTCGGTAGTAAGCGGATGCGACACCCGTACGAGGATGATGATGTCCGTGCTGGCTGCGGGAAACGCCCCGGTGAGGAAGCGAACATCGCCGAGTACCAGCCAACCGGGGGGGTAGGGGCTGGCTGGTTGCATAGTTTTTCCTTCGGTGAGGTGCCGCTGTCGACGCGGCTCGCCGGTCCGTGACGCCCGGTGTCTTCCACTGGGTATCGGAGGCCAGGAGTAAGGTGCGGACCGCTGGCCTGCCGCGCCTGGCCTGAAAAGGTGTGGTCACGGCGCTGAGCAGGGTGCTCGCCGTGTGGTATCAGGGCTTTGCTGAGACGAGGTTGCCGTTGAGTTCGGGTGTCAAGGTCACGACCGGAGCGTTGATGGTCGTTCCCGGCCCTGGGCAGAGCATCACCTTTGTTCGCCAGGAACGCGGTCCATTCGCGGGGGCGTGGTTGCTGCCGGGAGGCAAGGTGGAGTTCGGGGAGTCGCTGGAGGACACCGCGCGGCGGGAAACACGGGAAGAAGCTGGCTGTGTCGTGGGCGCGATGTCCGGCGTGGGCTTGTATGAGATACGAGGCGAGTCGGCGCAGGGGGCCTACCACTTCGTGATGTATGTGTTCTTGACCCACGAGCCCGCAGTCGTGCCGGAGGGATTTACCGGCCATCACGTGTCTGCGGTGCGGCAGACACGCTGGAGCGAGATTCGCCCCCATCCGACTGACATGCAGATCCTCAACGATGCCGGGGTCGCCGATTACCCACAGACGGATATCGATGCGGAGCTGGCCGATGCGGGGATCGTCATGACCCGCCATCTGGCCAACCTACTGGCTGCGCCGCGTGGGGTGTAAGTGAGACGCGCTCCTCGTCACTGTGCCATGTCGGGTTGCCAGCTCACCCCGGCGCCCAGGATTCCGTCTTCCAGAACCGTGCAGCGCAGTGATCGGTGACGTCCGTAACGTTCGAGGAGTGCCTGGGTGATTCGGGTCGCGAGCTGTTCACAGCTTTGCGATCCGAGGGTCAGCGGGCCGGTGTCTGCTGGGGGCTGTGGGGTGGCCGACGGTGGGATGGCGAGGCTGGGAATGACCGTGTCCAGCCAGCGGGTGGCGGCATTGATCTCGATCTCCCGGTCGTCGTGGAAGACCTCGATGTCGGCTTCGACGACGAACAGATGACGGTGCGGGGACCGCAGGTAGTTCTCCGGTACGGGTGCGTCTGGCCAGGAGTGCAGGCCCTCGAACTGGGTCCTGACACGCACGAAGCTGCTCAAGGGCATGGTGAGTCTTCCTGGTCGAGGGTTAAAGGATCAGCCGGGACGCGGGGAGTACCCGGCTTGATCGCAGTGAGCCCTGCGGCTCTCCGGAGCAGGGTCACGTGCCTGAGCGCAGTGGCCAGGGCAGTGTCGGTCAGCGCACCCGCCACCAGGTCCGGTTTCGTGGTGGCCTCACGCTCGGCGCGACCGGTGTGATCGTCCACATCGATACCGCTGGCGGCATACCAGAAGGCGAACGAGGAATCGTTGCTGCGCACCCCACCGTGCTCGGCGCGGTCGTGGCCGAGGCGGCGATGCTCGCTCAGCTCCCAGGGCAACGAGCGGTCCCCGCCCAGCAGATGAAAGGGGGTGGGCGCGCCGAGCTCCAGCAGGTGCGCCACGCACGCAATCCGGGCCTGGGCCACCGGCGCGCCGAAACAGCGGGGCACCGACAGCTTACTCAAACCGATCATGTCGATGCTGGGCATGGCAACCAGACGGTGATAGCAGTCCAGCCACTCGGCTCGGGTACGCCCTTGAGGAACGCCGATGAATCGCCACCCCGCGCCAGCGGTGTCTTGGTGTCGAGCGGTGTCGAGGAACCGCTGGGTGGTGAGCAGCGTGGCGGGCCCGTCGAACAGCACGTCCTGGCATACCACGAATTGCGCGCCGATCAGCTCTGCGGCCTGGAGAACGGGACCAGCGGCCATACCGGCACCCGTGGTGTCCTGCAATTCGTAAGCACTGTTGTCCAGGACCACGCTGACACCGGCCCGGGCGCGCGCCTGGAAGAACCCGGCATAGGTGGGCTGAGCGAGGACCAGATGGGTCAGCGCCATGTCGATAGTGCCCGCAGCCGACAACCGCCGCAGGTAAGGGATGCTGGCGATCACGGCGACATCGATCATGTATAGGACCTGGCGGCGGCAACGGGCACCCCAGCCGGGGTCGTCGGCCTAATGCGGGGACTGCGGCTAGCGAACTGGCACTGGGGGCGAAGGAAGCAGGCCGGGCAGTTCGGGGTCGCCTTCTGGCAGGTGTCTCGGCCCACGAGTAGGAACAGGAAGTGAGCGGGCGCGAGGTCCGGGCCGTAGGCAAGCAGCCTGGTGATCACCGCGTCGCGGCTGGCCTTGTTGTTCCTGCCGTGGTGGTGGGCCAGACCAAGCCGGTCCACGACCCGAAACAGGTGCGTGTCCACCGGCAACGTGGTGGTCGACAGGGCCGAGAACACCAGAACACAGGCCGCAGTCTTGTGTGCGACCCCGGGGAAGGACTCCAGGTAGGCCAGCGCCTGCTCGCCGGGGGCCGCCACGACGCGGCGGTGGAAGCTGTCCGCTCCCTCGACAATGACCCGCACGGCGGTCTGGGCCAGCCGGGCTGCCTTGTAGGGACCTGCGGAACGGATGACCTCCCGCAGCTCCTCGGTGCCCAGCGTGGCCAACGAGTGAGGGGTGACTCCCCGGCAGCGGGCCTCCAGAGCGGGATAAACCTTGCGAACGATCTCACCGGTCCGGTTCTGGGACAGGATGGTGAGCACGAGCGCTTCGAACGGATCACAGTGCATGATGATCACCCCCCGGTAGCGGTCATACAGGCTGCGCAACGTCGGGTGGGCGTCCAGCACAAGACTGCCGATCATGCGGGGGAAGCTGCGTCGCAGCAGCACCTCCAGCTCGCCGGTCAGAGCACTGGTGGGGATGGTGTAGAAGAAGTGCAACGCGCCCATCCCTTGCGCGACCTGCACGGTGATGGCCTGACCCGCGAGGTAGTACACGCGGCGGAACCGGCCGGCCGGCAGCGGTTCCCACGCCAGGGACGGAATCTGAATGTCCATTGTGGCCACCAGGTCGGGTTGGATATCGAAGGGCAGGACAAGCGCCGGTCGCACGGGTTGTTTCCTTCCAGGTGGACAACGTGGCGGGACAGGATCAGACAGCGCTCACCGACCGTGTGTCGGCCTATGGTGGGCGATGGCCCGGCCGGCGATGATCCCAGCCAGAGCTGCGGCCGAGAAACTGGCCGTATAGCCAGCAGCGTTGCCGATCACGAACAACCCGGTGATATCGCGGCTCTGCCAACTCTGCCACTGCACGGGCACCCGGTAGTTGTAGTACTTGATCTCCGGCGCGTAGATCACTGTATCGGGTGAGAGCACGGGGGGCAGTACCGCGCCCACCGCGCGGATATAGCTGGTGAACGCCTCGACCAGGCTGGGCGGCAGCAGCCGGTCCAGCCGCCCTGGGCGGGTTTTGGGGTTACTGGCCGCAATGCCCTGCGGGACGAGGGAGGCAGCGTTCGGTACGAACTCGGCCAGCGGTTGGCGTACCGGGTAGCCCTCGGTGCTGGTGTTCACCGTGTGGGCGACCTGCCGCACATACGCCTTCGGGTCGGGGGTGAACGTCTCGTCCACCGTGGCCAGGATCGCCAGGTTGGACAGGCCGCTGCGGCGGTCGAGAAACGAGTGGCCGTTGACGCCACGGATGCCGATCGGCCGATGGTATTCGTTGACGACGAAGCCGTTCCCATTGACACAGAAGCTACGCACGGTCAGCCCCACGGGGCTGGTATGGGAGACCTTGAAGTCATAGAACTCGCCAATGAACGGTTCCAGCGCCGCAGCGGAGGTTTCCAACCGGATCCCGATGTCGGCGGGGCCGGTGGCCAACTCCACCCCGGCGGTCCTGAGCTGCTCTTCCAGCCAAGCGGTGCCGATCAGTCCGGCCGCCACCACCACGTACCCGGCCTGAATCGACCAACTCCTGCGGGCCCGCCGATCGTGCACGACCGCACCGGTCGCGCGGCCCTGCCGGATGGTCAGCTCCGTCGCCTCTGTTCCGGTCAGGACTCTGACTCCCTGTTGTTTCAGGAACGCGGAGTAGCGTTGACCGAAGCGCCGCACCCCATCAGAGCCGACGTGTAGCAGACGGTAGGACTCAAAGCGCAAACCTGCCTCATCGTGCCCCTCCAGCGCGGTCAGGGACACCACAGGCTCGTAGCACACACCCTCGGGAACGAACCGGCGTACCGTGGCCTCCACCTCGGCCAGCAGGAGTTCCTGCTCACCGGTGAACAACTGCTGCCCGTGCGTGCCTCGGGTGGCCGACAACGTAATCTTTCCATCGGAAAACGATCCTGCGCCGCCTTCTCCTTCCAGGACATCGCACACCCGGCACTCGCAGGCACTGCCTGCGGGGCAGCCCCGGTCGTTCATCGCCTTGCCTTTCTCCACGATCACGACGTCGGTGATGCCGGCACGGCGCAGTTGATCGGCGGCGAACAGTCCAGCTGGTCCGGACCCAATGATTAACACAGCGCACCCGGAGGGTGGGGGCGTGGACGGGGTCAAGCGCAGGGACGCAACGGGAATCATCAGCCCATGCCTTTCAGCAGGTTGGGAAGCGCAGCGCAGAGAGCGGCCAGCGCGGTATCCAGGACCGCCCGCACCGGTTGGCCAGCGTCGATGCGGATCACCCGGGCCCCCTCGGTGCTGGTGACCAGGGTCAGACTGGTGTCGTAGGCGTCCGGTAGCCGGGCGGCGAACTCAGGCTGCTCCCAATAGCCGTCCGGCCTCCCACAGGTTCGCCTCGCGGCAAGCGTGGGAGTGATATCAAGGTAAAGATAGAGGTCGGGCTTGATGACCTGCTGATTGAGTTGTTGGTAGAAGGTGGGGGCGATCCCGTCGGCGGCGTGGTACGCCAACCCCGACAGGTAGTAGCGATCCGCAAGAAGGACCTGGCATCGCCGCCGGGCCACAGTCAGGTGTTCCTGCTGCTCGTGGCGATCCGCGCTCGACAACAACGCCATAGTCATCGCTGGGCACCCACCCGTGGAGCTCAGCTGACGAAATACCATCCCGACGGGCCCTCGGCTGGGCTCTTTATGCTCGACCACCACCAAACCCCTGCGGCGCAGTACGGTGGTCAGCGCCGCCGTCAACGTTGTCTTGCCACTGGCGTCAATCCCTTCCACGGCGACGAATGCCGACTCACCCATGCCAGCGCTCCGTCTCTCGTGCTGCTACAGCTCTGGGCGCGAAATCATCTGCCACGTTCTTCTCCCCACAGCAGGACATGGAAACGCCCGGTGAGATTCCAGCCGTGAGCGAGCACGGGATCAGCCAGTGCACGGAGACCGGCGACGACCTCGTCGTGAGTGCTGCCCGCAGGCATCACCCACACCGGCGCGAGCTGGAATTGCTGCTCCAGTTCGGCGATCTCGTCTAGGTCAGCGATGCCGCAGGCAACGAACTTGAACACCGCTTTGCCGGACACGGCGAACGCCTGCAGCGCCTCCGGCACTATCCTGCGCTCAGGAGGCATCCCACCACCGAACACCGCCAACTTGGGAGAGACGTTGAACCGGGTCACGGCTGCGACCAGCTCCGGCGTTGGCGTCCTGGTGCCGTTGGTTTCGATCTCCACCCGTTGGCCGTACTCGGCCAATGTCTCGACCAATGGCACCAATCCGTGCTGCTGAAGCAGCGGCTCACCTCCGGTGATGACAACCAGATCTGTGGACCGCTGCCCATGGACCCACTGCACCAGCTCATCGACGCAGGCCCAACGACTATCCGTGTGCGGATCATACCGGGACCAATCCCAACTCTCCGGGGTATCGCAACCGGGACAGGACAAATTGCATCGTGACAACCGGATGAACAATGCCCGCTGACCGGCCGAGGAGCCCTCCCCCTGGAACGTCGGCCCGAAAGTCCCGAACGGGTCGACAATCCGCAGCCGTTGCCCGATGCTCAATGTGGTCGTAGTCATCGAGCAGGCACCTCATACTCCGCCCAGCTGGTGGCCGTCTCCGAGACCCGCACCGCATAGAGCCGTCCTGGTAGCTGCGGTTGCAGATGCTCGACGAACCACTCGGCCAGATGACGTGCAAGCAACTCACTCGTTGGTGCGATGTCGAGGACCTCGTTAAGGTCTCTGTGATCCAGACAGGCATCGATATAGCGCTTGAACGGCGCCAGTTCACCGAAGTCGGTGACGAACCCTGGCTCGATCAGCTCCTGCCGTTCCAGCATCACAGTTACGGTGTAGCTATGGCCATGCGGCCTCGCGCACTTGTGCCCATCCGGAAGACCGGTAATACGGTGGGCGGATTCGAAAGTGAAGTTTTTGCCAATTCTAAACATCACAGGCCCCTCGGTCTTCGCCACACTGGATAGGACTAGTGGGAAATGTGAGAATTCGCCATACTGTAAATATGGCGACTAACCAGGTCGGCGACCGCGTGCCCAACCTGGGCAATATTCAATGTGGACACCTCCAATGACTCCCACCTCTCCTGTGCAGCGAACTCCTCCAGCACCATCGACAACCGGAACTGATAGTCGGTGAACGCCTTCGCAGATAGCTCGACGGATCCTTCATGATTCCCAGACTCACTAATTGAGAACGTGTGCTTGCGAACCGCAGCTACAGCCGGATCAATGTCCAGGCGAATCACCAGATCCGGCCTAGGAAGCTGCGCAAAGGCCGAGCGGGCGCGATCAAAATCCACGGTCGGACGCATCTTCAGCTTGGCTAGAAACTTGTAGGTCCAGGTGTCCGTCAGGACTAGATATCCTGAACGCAACAAGGGGATAACTTTACACGTCGCTACCGCCGAGTACTACGCGGCTTGCAAGTACACCCAGTGCATGTCGCCTAGCTCCAGATATGGATCATCAGGTGGATGATCCCAGATGATCCTCCGCAACGCCGTCATGTGCTCCTCAACATAGGAAGAGCCGAAGCCAACCTCCTTCTTGTCGAAGAAAACCACCGGGAAGCCTTTCTGTCGAAGCAGCTCTCCAGTAGTCGAAATTGCCGTAGTTTTACCCGACCCGTCGATTCCCTCCAAACACACAAACACACCGCCGCCATTCGCCGAAGCGGGCACACCGACCATCGTCACGATAGCGTTTCCTTCCTGCATCTCAATTTGTGGGATGTTCATCGGGTAAGGTGCCCGATATACAGGTATATCGCTCGGTGTCAGAGGGCGTCGTCCTGGTGGCGGCGGATGGTGCGGGTGAGGAAGTCGGTGATTCGTGTGTCGAGGTCGGCCAGGTGAGGAGAGGCTGACCGCAGGGGGCGGACTTGGCGTTGCAGGGTGCGCAGCCGGTCCAGCAGGCGGGGGGAGCTGACCTCGGCGGCGGTGCGCAGGGCGTCCCGGCCCAGTGCGGCGGCTTGTTCCAAGTCGTGGTGAAGCACGTGGGCGCTGGCGAGGTCGGTCTGGACCCAACAGCGGTTGCGGACCCGCCAGGGCTCGTAGTCGCGCAATGCCGTAGTGCTCATGGTGATGGCCTGCTCCGGCTCACCAATGTCGTGCAGACAACGGCCGAGCTCTGAGGCGATCGCCGCATCGCTGTAGAAGACCGGAGTCTCGTCGTCAGGACGCAGCGAGTCGAACAGCCGCTGTGCCGTCAGCACTGCCTGACGAGCTCCGCGAGTGTCGCCGAGCAACGCGAGTGCGCGCCCGTCCATTGCGTGCAGCTCGGCGACCAGCACGGGAGCGGCCGTGCTCTGGGCGATGGTGAGTCCGGCCCGAGCCAGTGCCGCAGCCTGGCGCCCGTGCCGGAATCGGTCGTGGTCGGTGAGCGTGTTCTGCCCGATCAGCAGCGTCATGCGGCTCATCTCGCTGAGTATTTCGGCCGCGTAGGCTCGATTACCTGCCCGCATGGTGAGGTCGAGTCCTTGGATGTAGTAGCGCTGCGCCAGCGCATGCCTGCCTATATCGGCCGCCGTGTAGCCGGCCAGTCTGGTGAGCTTCGAGACAGCAGTCAGCAGCGCCCTGCCGGTCTTCTCTGAGTAGGTGCCGTGCAGAAGCTCGTTCGCCTCGCGATGCAGCAGCGCCACGACCTGCTCGCGCACCCGTCCGGCACCGTAACGGTGATCCAGCTGACCCAGGTGGACGACCTGCTGGATAAGAATCTCCACATCGGCCATGCCGATGTGTCGACCAGCGGCGCGGGTGGTGCACTCGGTCGGGGGGACCGTGAGCGCCACCAAGGCTGGTTCGGCGAAGGCCGCTGCGCTGAACACCGAGCCCAGCAAGAGCTTGCGTCGGCGCATGTCCCGCCCTGACAACTCGACCACTGTGCGGACTGTGCCCTCCAGTGTGCCTGAGCTGGTCAGCCCCTCATGAGGATCCTCATCCGGGGGCGTGCGGTCGGCGAACCCGCAATCAGTGACGGTCACCTCGCGGCGCAGCCGTCGGGACAGCGTTGCGGCAACCAGCCTCGGGGTGGGCCAGTGGGGTTGGCTGCCATCAAGCATCCGGCGCACCGAGGTGGTGTCGGTGCCCAGGTGAATCCCTTCTTTGGCCCCGGCAGCGACCACTACGCTGGCCAGGCCGGTGTTGCTCATCTCGGCCTCGTCCAGCAGCATTCGCAGCGCGGTGTTGGTGCTCTGGACCGTGTTCCTGTGTTGGCTCATCGCCGTTGTTACCCCCTGTATTCGCCCGGTTCCTGGCCGTGAGCGCGATCCTGGACTCTCACCTGATCCATGGGAAGAGTGAACGGCGAAGTGAGACCCCAGTGCGACCCTTCGTATCCGATACCAGGCGGTTCACCACTGGACCTTCGCGCGGTCAAGGAGCTGGGCACCTCCGGGGTGGGGCTCTGCCGCCTCGAACACGTTCTCGCAGCCAGTGGAGAAACCACCCCACGTCGGCAGGCCCTCGCGCGGTCCCGCCGGGCGGTCGCGAAGCGGGGTCTGAGCACGGACATCCGGATCCTGGTGCCGATGGTCGGCTTCAGCGAGGAGTTCCGGCGAGTCAGGCAGGTCATTGAGGACGTCTTTGCCCGGGAGACACCCGGCGCTCAAGCCTGCCCACCCGCCGTCGGCTGCTTGATTGAGGTGCTGCGGATCGCGCTCAACGCTGCCGATCTCGCCGGGCACGCCGACTTCCTCTCGATCGGCAGCAACGATCTGACGCAGTTCACTCTGGCCGCGTCCCGCGACGACGCGGAAATCGGCTTCCTCGGCTCGTATCTCCGGGATCAAGTGATCACCACAGATCCCTTCGAGCATCTCGATCGTGTAGGCGTCGGGCGCCTTGTGCGCCTGTGCCTCGACGAGGCGCGCGCTAGGCGCCCGGAGATCCCGATCGGCCTGTGCGGGGAGCACGCCGGCGACCCTGCGTCCGTGGAATACCTGGTGTTCCTGGGAGTGGACTCCCTGTCGTGTTCGCCGCGACGGGTACCCCTGACCCGGTTCAGCGCCGGGCGCGCCGCGCTTCTGCGCTCGACGGTCTCGTCGGGCTGAGCCGCTGGGCCGCCCTGCTAGGCTCCGCCACCATGGCGGGTGGCACGACCTTGCCGGGCAAGCTGGTCCGGGACCGGATTCCGGAGATTATCCAGCGGGCCGGGCTCGTCCCCCTCGTCGAGACCGCCTCGCCACAGGACTACCACCGGTACGTCAGCGCGAAGCTGGAGGAGGAACTGGCGGAATACCTGAGCTCCGGGGACGTCGCCGAAGTGGCAGACCTCGTCGAGGTCTGCTTCGCCGCCGCAGCGATACACGGCGTCAGTCCGGACGAGTTGCTGGCGATCACCCGGGACAAGCGAGAGCAACGCGGCGACTTCGATGACCGGATCGTATGGATGGGGAACCTACCCGGCGGCCACTAGCCACCAGCCCGATCCTGAGAAACCTCGTGCGAGGGTACGCGGCAAGCCGGATCGCTGCTGTTGATCACCTTGCCATTGGCGTGGAGGACTTTGACTGCGGCGCGAACATGCGGCTCGTCGGCCGTCCCTGGAACAGTGCCGTACATCGCTTCGATGTTCGGGCATGAGGAACGGGCCTTTCTCGGTGAGTAGATTGCGGATGTTGACCTCGATCACGGTTCGCCACTGCGCATGATGCTGCGTTGTCGCTCACGCATAACCTTCCACCGTGTCACCAATGGCGGTCCCCTATTTTCGCTCAGAATAGGCGACGGGGGTCGACGGGATAGCTGGTTATCGCTTTCCGAGTATGAGGAGATGGGTGACGGTGAGGGTCGCGGCCAGCCACAGGGCGCCGAGTGCCCAGCCGGCCAGGACGTCGGTGGGGGCGTGTACTCCGAGGTAGATCCGGGAGATCCCGACCAGTACGGCGATGCCGAGCGCGGCGGCGATCAGGTTGATCTGGACGGTGAGACTTCGCGTCAGCCAGGCCAGCACCGCGGCGGCGGCCAGCCAACCTGCGGCGGCGGCGGTGCTGTGCCCGGAGGGGAATGCGTAGCCCAGCGCGTCCACGAGCGCTTCGGAGGGCGGCCGGCTGCGGGCGATCACCACTTTGATCACGGTGCTGGTCAGGGTCGCGCCACCCAGCGTCACAGCGAGGAAGACCATCGGCGCCCAGGTGTGCCGGCGACGGCGGGCCACCAGCCCTACCGCGAGCAGCATCGGTACCAGCACCACGGTGCTCCCGAGATGGGTGATGAGACCCATGGTGGTGGTCAGCCACGGTTCCCGGTTTTCCACGAAGTAGTTGAAGACCGGGCTGTCGACTCGGACGAGTTCATCGCCGGTGACGACATCCTCGGTGATCTCCGTGAGCGTGCCGACGAGCAACGCGACCGCGCCGAGCGCGGCCATCAGGATGAGCGCCGCTGAGCTCTTCGGACGCATCCGCTCGGCGAGGAAACGCAGCTGCCGGGCATAACGGTGCTCCAGCCGTGCGACGGCGGAGCGGGTCCGTAACCGGTGCACCGGCGCGAGCATCCGATCTGGGTGGCCGATTCCCCAGCGCGCGACCAACGCGAGAGCGGCGAGCAGGACGAGTCCGGCGGCGAGGAGCAGGTGCGGAGGCGGCAGATCCGGCAGATCGTCGCGCCAGGACAGCGCAGAGTTGAGGTAGCCCACGCCAGGATCATCTACGACGACCTGCCGAGCACTTCCGCATGCCCGCGCCCATGCCCGGTGCGCGTCTTCCTGTTTCGGCGGGCTGGTGATCCCGTCGGACTGGGGTCTCCGCGTCGGCATGGTGGAACAGGTCGGCAGCAGCGAACACAACGAGAACGAACCGGCACTCAGCTGACCCACTGCACTTCGAGCACGTGCACCTCCTGGTCGCGTTCCAGCACCAGGTAGGTCACCAGGCCGCCCGACCCGAACGATAGCGTCCGGATGTTTCCGTCCGGGTTGTCCTCGCGAAACGGTGGTCCGCTCCATGGGAAGAGCTTCAGCATCCCCAGCGCCTCGGCGTACCCGACCAGCGCCTCACCGGGCAGCGCGGACACCGCTTCCCGTGCCTGGTCGTGGGTGCGGATCCGGTACATCTACCGGGTACATCTACCGGACGTCGGCGAGCTTGGCCTGGATCAGGTCCGCCATCTCCTCTTCGGAATAGGTCACCGTCCCCGGGGGGACCTGACCGGTGTGGGTGATGTACTCGGCCTTGGCCAGCATCGCCCGCCACCTCTCGTGGCCCATGTTGTCCTGCGACCACGCCACCCGGCGCCAGTGCACGAGGAACGCTTCAAGCTTGCCCAGCGTCAAGGTCACCGCGGCGTCATCGAGGGCTTCCCGGTACCGCTGGTCGAACGCCTCTCGGTCCTCTTCGACGATGACCTCCCGCAGCTTGGCGGGGGAGGCGTCGGCGAAACCGGCGAAACGGACCTCGGTAGTGGTCATCGGCTCCTCCTCGGGGGCTTGGTCGAGTATCGCGGCGGACCGGACACCCGTCCACCCTCGATTCCGTCGCCGGATGGCGGATGTACGGCCTGGGGCGGCGGCAAGGTGTAGCTGATCTGTCCGTGAGCGGTATCCGCGGTTCGGTCAGCTGGTCGGCGGGGCGGCGGAGGGAACAGGGGAAAGTGGTTTCAGCAGTTCAGCAGGGCTGCGAACAGCGTCACGGCAGGTAACCTGGCTGCATGATCCAGAAGGGGCCGGAGTCGGTGTGGGATTACCCGCGCCCGCCGCGCGCTGAGCGGGTGCGCCGCCGGGTCCGGATCGTGCACGGTGGCACGCTGGTACTCGACACCGACGATGTGGTGCGCGTGCTGGAGACGTCCCACCCGCCGAGCTACTACCTGCCGCGCGCGGAGTTCCGGGTGCCGCTGCTCGCGTCGTCGCGGGTGACGGTGTGCGAGTGGAAGGGTGAGGCGCGCTACGTCGACCTCGACGTGCCGGGCGTCGGGTTGCTGCGCGATGTCGGGTGGTGGTATCCACAGCCTGACCTGAGTTATCCACAGCTCACCGACCGCGCGGCGGTGTATGCCGGGCGGTTCGACGAGGTGAGCGTGGACGGGGAACAGGTGACGCCGCAACCGGGCGAGTTCTACGGCGGCTGGATCACCGCCGACGTCGTCGGCCCGTTCAAGGGCGTGCCCGGCAGCTGGGGCTGGTAGCCACCGCGGCTGCGACCTCGGGTATGACAGCACCGACGCACGATGCCCGCAGGCCACCATGACAGGACTGACAACGATGACGGATGTGACCAGCTCGCCGGGTGAAGTCCGGCACGACGCCGATGGCAGGCGGACTCTGGTGTTCCGCCGCCTGCTCCCCTACCCGATCCAGCAGGTGTGGTCCGCGGTGACGGACTCTGACCGTCTCGTCCGGTGGTTCGGTTCCTACCAGGGTGTCGGCGTCGTCGGGGGCACCCTGGCGCTGACGATGACCGCCGAGGAGGATGCCGGAGGCGAGCCGTCGACGGTGCACATCCTGGAGTGCGAGCCACCGCGCCGCCTCATGGTCGACCTCCCGGAGACCGAGACCCGGTCCTGGCGAATCGCGCTGACCCTGTCGCGGGAGGCGGACGGGACGGTCCTGCTCTTCGAGCAGACCGTCCCGTCCGAGATGAACATGGGCGACGTCGGCCCCGGCTGGCACTGGTACCTGGACCGGCTCGCCGCGTCGTTGGCCGACGCCCCCATGCCCAACTGGAACGACTACTACCCAGCGCTGAGCTCCGCCTACGGCTGACCCCACCACACCTGTCAATCGGCCCGGCTACCTAATTTCCGGCGTAACCGGCTCCACTGCGTCGACGGCACCTCGCTGTGACGTTGCTTGCTTCTTGGCAGCTCCGAACGGGTTCCAGAAGCCGTATTTCACGCCGAACTGCACCTCGGACAGCCTGCTGAGGTCCAGTTCCTCGGCGGTCTGGGAGGCGATCGCGATCCGCCAGGTGGTGATGGGGCTGCGTCCCCAGGAGTTGGGTTCCTCTTCCGGTTTGATGGCGCTTGCGAGATGGACGAGATCGATGCCGTCCAGCTGCGCGTTGACAGCGTCATGACGGGGTGGAGCCAGAATTGAGATGACCGCGTTGTTACCTCGGCGGCGATTCAACTCCTGGCCGGTGTGGGTGATCACCACCTTGACGAGTTTATGACTCGGATGCTTCTTGTTCCGCGCGCCCAGCAGGGCTACCCCGATCTGCTGGATCTTAAGCTCTGCGGGCTGACCGAACTCGTCGTCCAGGTCACTGAACGAGGTCTGGAAGGTCATGGCCCCAGTTGTGCGGAGCGCGTTGAGCGCCGAGGGTGACGTGATGCTCCATACTTTCTCGATACTGTCTATATCATTCAGGATATAGGCGTTGTACTCATCCTTTGTCTGGCCGGGCAGATTGTACAGCTGTGAGGTCAGGCACGCTTTCAGCAGCATAGTGATGCGCTCGGCGGCGCTTCCGTCCGACCGCTCGAGGGCGACGAAGGTGTCCTCCTCCTCATCGGGGTGCACGTAACCGAAATCGAAGTTGGTCGCGCGGGTCTTGGGCTGTGCGGGCAGCGTGTAGAGGTCGAAGGCCCGGTTGACGTAGAACTGGTACCGGATGAAGAATAGGTCGTTGTAGATCCGGAAATGGCCCAGCAGCATCCGGGCGACCTCGCTCAGCTTCTGCACGTTCGCCGACAGATCTCCGTGGATGCCGGCCAGCCTGGTCTTGCCATTCTGGTACGCCTGCAGCTTCAGCTCGGCACCCTGCCTCGCCAGCGCGCTCCCAGCGACGCCGAACCGAGCCATGGTCACCTCGAAGGCCGCCTCTACCTGCTGGGCGAGAATTTGCGGCTCTGGCGCGTCGGGTTCGCCCTCGACGATGGAGTTGATGAGGTCGTGAACGGCTTGGGCTTTGTTGAGGAACTGCTTGGTACCCTTTACGACGTCCTGGATACCACCGATCACCGCTTTGCCCTGATCGGTCAGCGACGGTGTGGTGGGATCGCTGTTATTGACCAGATCACCCGCCTTTTCCAGCGCTGCGGTGCTGCTGGCGAGCGCTCCGAGGGACGCGAGGGCGCTGATGGCACCGGCGGCCCCGACGAGCGACGTCCCGAGGCTGATAGCGGCGGTGGCGACACTGACGACCGCGCCCACCACCGCGCCGATGAGGGCGGCGTAGTCCCCGATACTCATCGGCTCCTTCTTGCGCGCCTCGCTGAGCTGTTTCAACCTCTCCGTCAAGGCATTGGCCTTTTTCACGGCATAGTCGAGCCGCGCCTCCTCCTCGGCCGCGTCGGACACGGCGGCGTCGCGGTCCTTTATCATCGCCATCTCGTAGTCAGCGTAGAAATTGATCTGACTAGTGATGATCGCTTTCTTCTGGTCGTTGTCTCCGGCCAGCAGCAGGAAGGACTTGAACTGGTCGAACAACCAATTCCGGTGAACGCCGTAGTCCGCGAGAAACTCCTCGAACAGGTCGATCTTCGGCTTCAGGTCGTAGTCGTAAGGCAGACCGAGGGGGGTCAGCCCTTTCTCCAGGTAATCCTTGAAGCGCTGTGCCCGGGGGCTGTCGGGCCGTAGCAGGAGCACCGAGGAGAAATCTTTCACCGCGCGGTCCCGATGGGGCCTGGTGGTGGGGTTCGCCTGGATGTACTTGCGGAATCGGTATTCGCCGACCCGCTCCCAATGATCGGCCCAACCCTGCCGCACCGAACCGGGCAGGATCGCGACCGCCTCCGCCCACCAGGCGTCCGAGGAGAGCTGAGTCTGCGTGATCGTGCCATTCACGCCCACAGGCGTCGAGGTTCCGTTCTTACCGGAGGGAGCCCGGGTTAGGGATGGCTCGCCGCCGTATAGGCCCCCGACCCCCTTC
>JBOHHE010000175.1:0-5882 GCA_050700355.1 Pseudonocardiaceae bacterium | reverse complement strand
GCCGCCGCAATTGTGGTTCCAACTCTATCCACAGCCTGATCGCGGGTTCACCGAGGCGATCATCCGCCGGGCCGAGGCGGCCGGGTGCCGGGCACTGGTGGTCACGGTCGACTCACCGGTTTACGGCCACCGGCAACGAGATCTGCGCAACGGTTTCCTCGACCTGCCGGCTGAGCTCTGTTGCGAGAACCTGCGGACACCCGAAGCGGCGGATGGCTGGGGAGCGGTACGGGACATCGCCTTCTGCCCGGAGCTGTCGTGGGCCGATTTCGACTGGTTGCGGTCGACCACAGAGCTGCCGGTCGTGGTGAAGGGTGTGCTGCATCCCGAGGACGCTCGGCTCGCGGTGACCCACGGCGGGGGCGCTGGGCGCGACCGCGGTGGCGGTCGGGCGGCCGGTGCTCTGGGGGCTCGCCGTCGCAGGGGCCACGGGGGTCACCTGGGTGCTGGAGACCCTGCGCGCCGAGCTGGACCGGGCGCTGGCGCTGTGCGGCTGCGATTCGCTCCGGGAGCTGACTTCGGACCTGGTACACCGGAACGGAGGGTGGACATGCTGACCATCGTTGGCACGCTGGCCTGCCTGGCGGTAGTGGCCAGTCTGCCCCGCTGGCTGCCCGGCATCGTGGTCGCGTTACGCATCCGGATCTTCGCCCGGATCAACGGTGAGAATGCCCTCGAAGTGCCCGGTGAGCTGGTGGATGTGTCCCGGTTCCGGCAAGTGTACGAGCATCCGGCGGCGAACGGCCGCAGCCGTGGCGCGGTGTTGTCGGATCTGTTCTGGTACTGGCTCGCCCCCGGTCCGCATGTGCATCAGGAACACCTGGAACCAGGCGAGCGGTACACCGAGGTCGCCCGAACCACACGGCGCATCCTGGCGGCCGGGCACGGATCGGCCGGCGCGCTGGCCACCGACTGCACTGCTCGGGTACTGGCAGAGCTCGGGTCACGCCGGGTGCATCAGGTCCGGTTGCGCGATCTAATGATGCCGATCTGGGCCGAGTTCTACTACGAGTTCGTGTTCGGCGAGCGGTGTCCCGCGACGGCGCGCACGTTGATCGTGGACAATGCCGACGACGTGGTCACCCCGTTGAAGTGCTGCGGCGTACGCCACATGAACCGGCGAGATCGGCTGACCCGGTTCCTGCTCGGCAGGATAGAACGCGGTGAGGTGCCGCATTCCTTGCCTGACGGCCTTTCCCTGCCGGACAAAGCTTTCTACCTACAGGGGACATTCTTCAACACGGCGGTGGTGCAGTCCTCGGAGGCGATGGCGCATTTGCTGATGGCGCTGGCCCACCATCCCGAGGTGCAGGCCAGGCTGCTGGCTGGGCCGCCGGACGGCTATCTGGATCTGGTCATCGAGGAAGCCCTGCGGCTCTATCCGCTGTTTGGCATCGCGCATCGGATCACCTCGGCGGATATCAAGCTGGACACCATGCGCACCATTCCCCGTGGATCGGTCCTGTGCTTCAACTATCCCGCGTTCCACCAAGCCGGATTCGACCACCCCGAACGGTTCGATCCGGACCGGTGGCGAGACGTCAACGTCCGAGAGGTGAACCACATCCCGTTCGGGGTGGGCGCGAATCGCCCCTGTCCGGCACGTGCGCTCGCGCCGCTCGCGATGCGGGCCGCCGCCACCGAGATCTTGCGCTGGTTCGCGTTGCACTCCTCGGCCACGCATACCCGTTCCCTGCCGAACCGGGGACCATGCCTGCTCACTCCGCGCTCACCAGGAATCCCGGTGCGGCCGCCGACCGCCGCGCTTACGCTAATGCGGATGCACGACCAGTGGGAGGACGTCTGGCGCGGCCTAACCCAGCTTGTACTGGGCGCGTACATGCTGCGGGACGCGCGCCGACGCAAGCTCTGTCAACGGTATTTCGAAGCAACCGAACCGCGCTAATCATCCACCACTCAGCCGATCGGCGGGCGTTTGGACTTGGGTAGGCGGGCCACCACAGCCTCGTAGGACCCGTCGATCAGCTCGATGATCTCCTCATCGGCAACCGTTCCGTTGAGCTCGACGCTGTTCCACCCGTAGCTCATCCCGGACCGCACTCGGCTTGGCCAAGCAATACCTCGTGACCTCGTCGTAGTCCACGTGCAGAAATCTAAACCGACTCCACTGGAGCAGATCAGTCGGATGTTGAGGTGGGGCGAGCCGTGCTCAGATCAGCGGCGGAGGCTGCGGCGAGCAGCCGCTTGTCGTAGGCGACGAAGGTGTGCAGCTCGGACCCGAACTCCAAGGCGGTGGCGAGATGGATGGCATCGAGACTGCGCAGCAGCGGGTCGGCCAGCTTCGCTGCGGCACGTCGGATCGCTGCGTCGATATCGAACAGAAAGACCGTGCTGAGCACCTCGGGAACCGCCGATAGCGCGGCCGGGGCTGCATGGCGGACTGCCCGATCGACCTCCACCTCGGCCAGCGCCGAGCTGACCACCGGCAGCTGCTCATTGATTAGCCAGGAGATTAGCGCCTCGGAATCTGGCTCCGGATGAACAAGTTTCACCAGCGCCGAGGAGTCAAGGTAGATCAATACCGTTCCTCCTCGCGCATCGCCGCCAGTTCTTCAGCAACGTTGATTCCGTCGTCGGCCACCGCCGGTGGACGTAGTTCGTGCCAGCTTGTGGTCGGTGGGGTGACACGACCGGCCGCTACGAGCTCATCAAGGATGGTGCCAGTCCGCGGGGCGGGCACCAGCCGGGCGACGAGCTGGCCGCGCTCGGTCACCTCGACGGTCGCACCGTCTTTGACCATGGCGATGTACTTGCTGGTGTGCTGGTTGAGCTCGCGAACTCCGATACGCACCATGCCGGGAGTGTAGGACATCATGTTCTACGGTTACCGTTGCGGTCCATCTTTGATCAGTGTGTTGATCCGCTTGCGCACCTTGCGACCCTGGGCCTGCCACCAGAAGGTGCGCGGAGGCCACTGCGCCAGTCAAGGCGGCGTGTGTCGAGCCATGAGGGATGATGGCGACGTGCCGAACCGGATCGCCGCCCTTGCTGTCGATGCTGTGGATCCCAAACTCGTCGCCGGCTTCTGGTGCAGGGTCCTTGGCTGGCGGGTCGTCGAGGAGTCTGACGAGGGCGTCAGCATCGCGCCGCTGGAGGGTAGGTGGCCCACGATCGACGTGCTGCCCGTGCCTGAGCGCAAGAAGGTCAAGAACCGCCTGCACCTTGACCTGCGCGCCGACGGGGTGTCCACCGACGCCGAACTCGAGCGATTGCTGGAACTCGGCGCCCACCGGGTGGACATCGGTCAGGCGCCGGACGTGAGCTGGGTCGTGCTTGCCGATCCCGAAGGCAACGAGTTCTGCCTGCTGTCCCGTGCTGTGCAGGATCTCTGACGGCAACCCGATGAATACCGAAATGCGTCAGGTACATGCGGCACCAACTAGTGATCAACTCGGCTGAGTCGGGCCTCGATCGGCCGAATCCGGAGCGCATGTCCTGCGAGGCCGTGCCGTCTCGCTGAAACACGAATGTGACGGACTCCGACACAGGGGCTGTCGTCGCTGAGAGCGCCAGTCCGGTCACATCGAGTTCGTTAGGGTCACCACCATCGTGGTCGGCGCATCCGATGCGGGAGGGGCTCATGCTGATTGAGGCATTGACGGCGCTGGCCGGGGCCGGCGGTGCCGCGCTGGTCGGGGCGATGGCCACGGACGCCTGGACGAGTACCCGGTCCGGGGTCGCCCGGCTGTTCGGCCGGGCCGGGGCAGCCCAGCAGGCCGTGATCGAGGCCCAGCTCGATGGCAACGCCGCCCTGGTGGCGCAGGCTGATGACCCGGACGAGGTCCGGCGGAGCCTGGTTCCGGTATGGCGGTTGCAGTTGGAGGCGCTGCTGCGTCAGCACCCAGAGGCCGAGCAGGAGCTACGTGCCTTGGTGAGTCAGGTGCGGGAGGCGCTGCCGCCGCAGACCTGGGTGCAGACCAACATCGCCCGTGATCACGCCACCCAGTACAACGTCCAGCACGGAAATATGCATGTTCACCCCGGACGTGCCGGCCACATCGGCTCGACGGGTGACGCAGGAGAGGGATTGCCGTGAGTACCGGTGCCCGTCCTGGCGAGCAAGCGCCCTACGACAGGCAGATCGGTATCGCCCATGACCACGCCAACCTCTACCAGGTCCAACACGGGGACCTGCACGTGCATCCAGGCGAGCGTCCGTACCGGGTGGACGAGTTCCGTGTGCGTCCTCCCAGCGTGCCGCCCTCGGCGCGGCACCAGCCGAGCCGGCTGTTGACCGCCCGCTACCAGGTCGTGGACTTCACCGGCCGGGACCGCGAACTCGCCCAGCTCGCCGACTGGCGCGACGATCCCGCTCTGGGACTGGTGGTGCGGCTGGTGCACGGCCCGGGTGGGCAGGGCAAGACCCGGCTGGCCGCCCAGTTCGCGCAGCTCTCCGCCGAGCTCGGCTGGACGGTGGCGGTGGTGGCGCACCGCAGCTATGACACCGCGCCGAGCTCTGGACTCGACGCGGCACAGATGACGGGCACCCGCGGCCTGCTGGTGATCGTCGACTACGCCGAGCGCTGGCCGGTGGGTGATCTGTTGGCCCTCGCCCAGGATCCGCTGCTCCGCGCCGGGATGTCGACCAGGGTGCTGCTGCTGTCCCGCCCGGCCGGAGGGTGGTGGGACAGTGTGTCCTACCAGCTGGAGGATCGCTACGACGGCCTGGCCACCGACCAGATGCCACTGGCAGCGTTGGCCGATACCGTGGCGACCCGCACGAGGGTGTTCACGGCCGCCCGGGATCGCTTTGCCGCTTTGCTGGGCGTGTCCGAGCCCGATCAGATCCCACCTCCGGCCTGTCTCGGCGACGATGCCTTCGGGCTGGTGCTCACCGTGCACATGGCTGCCCTCGCCGCAGTTGATGCCCACGCTCGCGGTGACATCTCACCGGATGATCCGGCCGCGCTGTCGGCGTACCTGCTGAAGCGGGAACGCGCCCATTGGCAGCGCATGTTCGACAACGACCAGCGGGTGCGCACTTCACCGCAGATGATGGGCCGTGCGGTGTTCATCGCCATCCTCACCCGCCCACTGCCTTATCCAGATGGTGTCGCCGTGCTGCGCCGAGTCGGCATGTCCGACCCCGGGCAGGTCCTCGATGATCACCAGCTCTGTTACCCACCGACCGATCCCGCCACCGTGTGCGAGCCGTTGTATCCCGATCGGCTCGGAGAGGACTTCCTGGCCCTGCAGGTTCCTGGACATGCACTGACCGGCTATCAGCCCGACCCCTGGGCCGACACCACTGTCACTCGTCTGCTGACCGACGCCGACGACGGTGACAGGGACCAATGGCTGCGGCCCTACGCGCCGCGAGCGGTCACAGTGCTGATCGAGACTGCCCACCGCTGGCCGCACATCGCCCGCTGCCAGCTGTTCCCGCTGCTACGCGTGCAGCCTGGCCTCGCCGTGACCGCTGGCGGTGCGGCGCTGGTCCGTTTGGCCGAGCTTCCCGATATCGACCTGGGAGTCCTGGAAGCGATCGAGGCGCTGCTGCCCGCCGGTCGTCACGTCGACCTGGACATCGCCATCGCCGCTATCACTACTCGGCTCACTACTCACCGTCTCGCCACCACTAGTGACCCCGCTGACCGTGCTCGGCTCTACGTCATCCTCGGCTATCGCTTGCTCAATGCTGGCCACCGGGAGGAGGCGTTGGCTGCGACGGTGGAGGCGGTGGAGGTGTCCCGCCGGTTGGCGGGAGTGAATCCGGCGGCGTTCGAGCCCGACTTGGCCATGGCGCTGACCAACCTCGGCGCGATGCTGTCGGGTTTGGGGCGGTGGGAGGAGGCGTTGGCTGCGATGGTGGAGGCGGTGGAGGTGTCCCGCCGGTTGGCGGGAGTGAATCCGGCGGCGTT
>JBOHHE010000174.1:0-27559 GCA_050700355.1 Pseudonocardiaceae bacterium | reverse complement strand
GAACCGCGCTGATCGCGGTTTCTGCTCCCCAAACAGCGATCTGTGTGTCGATCTGTGAATGTACGGTTGAGCCGGGATCAGGCTGGCCAGCGGCCGGTGGTGCGAAGGTCGTAGCGGCGTTGGGCGTAGGCGAGGTCGTCACGCCAGAGCCGGGCGGCCGTCCACACCATTGCCGGGCGAATCAGCGGGGCGCCGCGGCGGGCCACCGCGAACCCCGGGCGCGGGGAGCTGGCGATGACCGCCTCGATGACCGCGGTTCGTAGATGGCCGACGTCGTCGCACCCCAGGGGAACGGCGTGGGTCTCGACCACGCTGCCCGCGCCCTCCCCCTCCAGAATCTGCATCACCACTGTCCGAGGGTCGGGACAGCTGAAGGCAGCGCGTACCGGGACCCCGATGCGGCGAGTCAGCCGGAAGGCCACCTCCACCACGAACCGGTCCGAAGCAGGATCGACAACGTCGTCGGCAGGTTCCTCGACCACTCGCAGCCCCACGAACGAGTACGGGTGAAACCAGCTGCCGTGCCACGGATCGAGCCGATTGGCGATCACGTCCTCCGGCTCACAGCGCCCGATCGCGGTGAACACCGCGTCCAGGCTGGTGGCCGGATCAGGCCGAGCAGGCAGGACGGGTCGCGGCAGTGGGACCTCCCCACCCACCGCGTCCAGCCGTACCCACGCCAGCACTCCGTCGTCGAAAGCCGGGAACGGCTCCCACCCCGGCACGCCACGTGCCCCCAGGGCCATCCCATGCCAGCGACACACCAGCTCCCCACTCCGCACCGCCGCATGACATAACGGAGCTCCCAGGTGTGGGCACGCACCGGGCCCGGCGTGCAACGAACCGTTGGTACTGCGCCAGGCCACCACCTCTACCCCGGCGATGGTGCGGCCGAAGGGCCGGTCCCGGCGAACCTCCCGGCTGCTCCCCAGCACAAACCAGTTACCCGACGGCCGGTTCTGCGCCCGCTTGAGCGCCGCCTTGATCAACGCCGGCCGAGCCTGCCGCCACGTGGGCTGCTGCCCCGCCCATGTCCAGTCCGGCAGCCATCGCACCGGCACCCGCTCTCTGATCATGCACACTCCCCTTCCGCTCGCGCGACGGTAGCGAACTTCGCTTTGCGCTCGGACGGCCGGACCTGTACGACTGGATGGGTACCACTACAGCGGGTACCACCCTGCACACCCCTCCCCCGTTCGCACTCCACGAAGGTCGGACGCTGATGTCTTTCGATCTCCGCACCGAGACTAATCCTGATCTTGAAGGCATCCCTCATACAGGTGAGGCGATGCTGCCTGACGGACATCTGGTGGAGCCGCAGGCCGAAGATTTCGAGTCCGCTAAAGCCGCGCCGGTCGACCCTTACTGGTACAAAAGTGCCGTCTTTTACGAGGTACTGGTCCGGGCATTTCATGATCATGACGGCAACGGTACCGGCGATCTGCGTGGCCTCACCAGCAAGCTCGACTACGTTCAGTGGCTTGGCGTAGACTGTCTGTGGCTGCCGCCGTTCTATGCCTCCCCGCTGCGCGACGGCGGCTACGACATCTCCGACTTTCGGGCCGTTCTGCCCGAATTCGGCACTGTCGAGGACTTCGTGACGTTGCTCGACGAGGCGCACAAGCGGGGTATCCGTGTGATCACCGATCTGGTCATGAACCACACCTCTGACCAACATCCCTGGTTCCAGGAATCCCGGCGCGAGCCGGAAGGTCCCTACGGTGACTTCTACGTCTGGAGCGACCAGGACACCGCCTACTCGGACGCCCGGGTGATCTTCGTCGACACCGAGGTGTCGAACTGGACCTACGATCCGATGCGAGGCCAGTTCTACTGGCACCGGTTCTTCTCCCACCAGCCCGACCTCAACTTCGAGAATCCTGAGGTCGGCGAGGCGATGATCGACGTACTGCGGTTCTGGCTGGATCTCGGTATCGACGGCTTCCGGCTCGACGCCGTGCCCTACCTGTTCGAGGAGGAGGGCACCAACTGCGAGAACCTGCCACGCACCCACGAGTTTCTCAAGCGCTGTCGCAAGGTGGTCGACGACGAGTACCCCGATCGGGTGCTGCTGGCTGAAGCCAATCAGTGGCCGGCCGACGTGGTCGAGTATTTCGGTGACCCAGCCGTTGGTGGGGACGAGGCCCACATGGCGTTCCACTTCCCGCTGATGCCACGGATCTTCATGGCGGTCCGCCGGGAGTCCCGGTTTCCGATCTCGGAGATCCTGGCCCAGACGCCCGCCATCCCATCAGGCGCCCAGTGGGGAATCTTCCTGCGCAATCACGACGAGCTGACGCTGGAGATGGTCACCGACGAGGAGCGCGACTACATGTACACCGAGTACGCCACCGATCCCCGGATGAAGGCGAACATCGGCATCCGGCGACGGCTGGCCCCGTTGCTGGACAACGACCGTAATCAATTGGAACTCTTCACCTCGCTGCTGCTGTCGCTACCCGGCTCACCCGTGTTGTACTACGGCGACGAGATCGGGATGGGGGACAACATCTGGCTCGGCGATCGAGACTCCGTACGGACCCCGATGCAGTGGACCCCGGACCGCAACGCGGGCTTCTCGACCTGCGACCCGGGCCGCATCTACCTGCCAGTGATCATGGACCCGGTTTACGGCTACCAGGCGATCAATGTCGAGGCGCAGGGCAACTCCTCGCAGTCGCTGCTGAACTGGACCCGGCGGATGATCCACGTGCGGCATGAGCATTCGGCGTTCGGGCGGGGTGACTTCGCCGAGCTGGGCTCCTCCAACCCCAGCGTGCTGGCCTACCGCAGGCACCACGCGACCGCTGACGTCGATGATCTAGTAGTCTGCGTGCACAATCTGTCCCGATTCCCACAACCTGTGGAACTCGACCTCTCCGAGCATTTCGGCGGTGTGCCGGTCGAACTGACCGGAGGTGTGCACTTCCCCCCGATCGGGGAGCTACCTTATCTACTCACGTTGCCTGGACACGGCTTCTACTGGTTCCAGATCACCCGGCCCGATACCGAAGGTGATACCTGATGGACGCGGACGAGCTGCTCATGAGCGTTGCCGACTCGCTGCGGACGATCCTGCCTGAACAGCGCTGGTTCGCTGGGAAGGGGCTGCAGGTACACGACGTGACGCCGGTGCGGGCCACCGCGCTGGGTGGCAAGGATCCGCAGCTGATCCACGCCGTGGTGGAGGTCGATCAGGGCGAGCGGCGTGACCGTTACCAGCTCGCCCTCGGGGTGCGCAGTGATCTGCCCGATACCCTCGGGACCGCCTGGGTGGCCGCAGCTGGAGAACGAGCCGTGTACCAGGCGGTGCACGACCCGGAACTCACCGCCATCCTGCTGACCCTGATGGCTGAGGGTGCCGAGATAGACGGGCTTCGTTTCAGCACCGAGCCGGGCGTCACGCTGGACACCGGGCTGCGCTCCCGCCCTGTCGGAGCCGACCAGTCCAACACATCGCTGGTGTACGGACAGGCCTACATCCTCAAACTGTTCCGCAAGCTCGACGGCGGCGTCAGCCCCGATCTGGAGATTCACCGCGCGTTGGCCGCCGTGGGCTGCGAGCACATCGCCACGCTGCTGGGCAGCGTCGAAGGCGAGCTGGACGGCGGGATCACCACCTACGGATTGCTCAACGAGTACCTCCGGGGCACCGCCGAAGGCTGGGCGATGGCCACCGCGAGCGTCCGGGACCTGCTGGCCGATCGCATGCCCAGCACTCTGGAGCATCCGCACCCCGAGGACGTCGGCGGCGACTTCGCCTCCGAGGCGCACCGGCTGGGACAGGCGGTCGCCGCCGTGCACACCGACCTGGTGACCGCGCTGGGCGGTGCACCGGCTCCAGCCGGTTATCTCGACGAGCTGGTGGCGGGGATGCATCGCCGATTGGACACCGCGCTCGCGCAGGTGTCCGAGCTGGCGCCATATGAGGTGGCGGTGCGGACGGCCTTCGACGCTGCGGGCGACCTCACCGGCCCGGTACCGATTCAACGCGTGCACGGGGACCTGCACCTGGGCCAGGTGCTGCGCAGCGTCACCGGCTGGGTACTGATCGACTTCGAAGGAGAACCGATGGTGCCGCTGGCCGAGCGGATCGCCCCGGCCTCCCCTCTGCGCGACGTCGCCGGGATGCTGCGCTCCCTCGACTACGCCGCCAGCCACCTGCTCCTCGGTGAGACCGATTTCCAGCAACACGCCGCGGTGGCGCTGGCATGGGTCACCCGCAATCAGGACGCCTTCTGCGACGGCTACGCCCACGTCGCGTCCGACCCTCGGGAGCAGGCCGTCCTACTGCGCGCCTTCGAGCTGGAGAAAGTCGTTTACGAAGTGGAGTACGAACACAACAACCGTCCGCACTGGCTACCGATACCCTTGGCCGCCATCGCCAGACTTACCGGACAAGACCCCTAACGAGGGCGGGTCGATGACTACTGACCATGGCTGTGACCCCTGGTCATTGGATGCCGTCGCGCGGGAGTGGGTCAACGCTGTCAGCACCACCGCTTACGTACCCATGTCACCGGCCGACATGCAGCTCTACCTGCGAGATCTCACCACGCGTCTGGTGGCCGCGCTGTCCGGTCCCTCGGTGGATGCCGCAGCCGCCTTCAACGTCGGCGCCCGGCTGGTGGCCGGAGACTTCACCGGCCCGCAGAGTTTGTCCCGCACGGTCGAGGTGCTCGCCAGGGTACTGCCCGCCGCCACGGAGCATGCCACCGCAGGCGGAGCCGGGAACCGGGTCATCGAGCTGCTCGGTGCGCTGGTGGCCGGCTACACGTCAGCGCTGCGGGATCGCCTCTTCGATCAGCAAGAGGAAATCCACCAGGCCCTGATAGTCGCGCATCAGGGCGTCGAGCGGGAGCTGGAGGCCAGCGAGACGTGGTTCCGCGAGGTGTTCGACTCCTCCCCCATGGGCATGGTCATCACCGAGACCGGGGGGCGAATCGAGCAGACCAACCCGGCGCTGGAACAGATCCTTGGCTACTCCCACGGCGAGCTGCTCGGAAGCGAGCTGAGCAGGTTGTTCTCCCTTGATGAGCGGCCTGTTGTGCTGAAGCACTATCAACGCCTGCGCAGCGGACAGGAAGCACGGTTCCGGCTTCGGTGTCAGTTACGCCACAAGGACGGTGGGCCCGCGTGGGTCTACCTGGCCGCCTCGGTGTTGCTCGACGCCGAGCGGCAGCCCCAGTACTTCGCCACGATGGTCGATGACCTCACGGAGCTGCACCTGCTCCAGGAGTGGTCCAACCATCAGTCCATGTACGACCTGCAGACCGGCCTGCCGAACCGGCAGTACTTCGTCTCCCACCTGGAGCAGGTGCTCGGTCAGCTGGAGCCGTCGGACGTGATCACCCTGCTGTACCTCGAACTGGACGGCTTCTCGACGGTCAACGACAGGCTGGGACACCGCTTCGGTGATCAGATGCTGGAGGCGGTTGCCAGCCGGCTGCGCAAGGTGGTCGCCGACCGGCCGGCGATGGTCGCCCAGGTCGGCGGCGGCGAGTTCGCGATTCTCATCGAGCCTGGGGATTCGGTCCCAGATGTCGGAGGGGTGGCCGATGCCGTCCACGTCGAACTCGAGGAGCCGATCTACCCGGATGAGATCGAGATGACAGTCACCGCAACGATCGGCGTCGTGCAGCGGCGGGTCGGTGGAGCAGACCCCGACGAGCTGCTGCGGGCGGCCGGCGCCACACTGCGCCGGCTGCACGGCAAGGGCAGGCAGCAATGGGCGGTGTTCGATGCTGACGTTGATGCCGCTGAGCGTGCCGAGCTCCGCCTGGCTGCGACGCTGCCCAGCGCGTTGGAGACCGGCGAGCTGCGGGTGGACTACCAGCCGGTGGTGACCTTGGAATCCGGTCGGCTGGTGGGTGTCGAAACGGTGCTGAACTGGCACCACCCAGAGCTGGGCGTGCTGTCCCAGGACCGATGCACGCAACTCGCGGAGCAGACCGGCATGGTGCACGCGATCGAGCCGTGGCTACTGCGTACCGCGGCGGAGCGGGCACGGTCGTGGTTGCGCCTTCCGGTGGCGGTCAACCTCACCACCTCGCAGGCGCAGGACCCCGGCCTGGTGGCGAAGGTCAGTGTGGCGCTCGCCCAGACCGGGCTTCGTCCAGCCGGGCTGGAGCTGCGGGTACCGGTCGCGGCGATACGCACGGACACTGGTGAGCTGGCCGGTGAGGGCGGTGAGTACGCCGAGGAGAACCTGCTGGTACTCGCGGACCTGGGCGTCCATATCGGGCTGTACGACTTCGGCGGCGGCATCGGTGGGATGCGCTGCGTCGCTGAGCTTCCGGTGCACGCGGTGCGCATTGCCCAGCCGGTAGCTCAGCAGGTGACTGACGACACATCCCGTCTGCTGTCTCAGGCGGTGCACGCCTTGACCCATATCGTGCGCGATGCGGGGGTCAACGTGATCGCTCATCCGGTGGACAGCGCGGAGCAGGCCGGATGCTGGCAATGGGTGGGGGCGAACTGGGGGATGGGCACGTTCTTCGGCCTACCAGGACCGCCACAGAACATCGATCGGCTACTCCACGCCCAGGTCAAGGGCTGACCGATCTCCTTGATCAACGCGAACAGCGGCTGGTAACGCAGGAGCACTTTCCTCGTCGGCAACCGCGACGATGGCCGTGGTGTCGGGTAGGGTCATCTCCTGGTGTGCCGGGAAGTCTGGTCGGCGGTCTCGTTGCCGACCCCTTCCCGAGGAGCTCCATGAGCACGCCGCCCGGCCGTCCCGCTTCGTATCTGTTCGGTCGGGGCAGCTGGCCAGAGGTCAGCCGGATCGGCGACATCCTGCGGACCGAAACCGTCGGCGGGGCGCTGCTGGTCGGGGCCGCGGGAATCGCGCTGATCTGGGCGAACTCCCCGTGGGGTGACGTCTACACCACATTGAGCGGGCTGCGGGTCGGCCCGGCCGCGCTGCATTTGGACCTGTCGCTGGCCCAGTGGAGCGCAGAAGCCCTGTTGGCGATCTTCTTCTTCGTTGCCGGGTTGGAGCTCAAACGCGAGTTCGTCGCCGGCGACCTGCGTGATCCACGGCGGGCCACGCTGCCGGTCGCCGCAGCCGTCGGCGGCATGATCGGGCCGGCGCTCATCTACCTCGCGCTGAACGCCCGCTCCGAAAACGGCGCGCTGGCGGGCTGGGCGATCCCGACCGCGACAGATATCGCATTCGCCCTGGCGGTGCTCGCGGTCATCGGTACCCACTTGCCTGCGGCACTGCGCACGTTCCTGCTCACCCTGGCCGTGGTCGACGATCTGCTCGCGATCACGATCATCGCGGTGTTCTACACGAACTCGCTGCGGCTGCTGCCGCTTGTGCTGGTGTTGCTCCCGCTGGGGGTGTTCGCGCTGCTGGTGCAGCGGCGGGTGCGGTCGTGGTGGCTGCTGTTGCCGCTGGCTGCGGCCACCTGGGCGCTGGTCCACGAATCCGGGGTGCACGCCACCGTGGCCGGGGTACTGCTCGGATTCACCGTGCCGGTGCTCCGCCGCGCCGAGAGCCCCGGCCCTGGGTTGGCCGAGCATTTCGAGCACCGCTTCCGGCCGATCTCCGCCGGCGTCGCGGTGCCCGTGTTCGCGTTCTTCGCCGCCGGTGTGTCCATCGCCGGCGCGGGCGGGCTCGGTGCGAGCTTGCGCGAGCCGGTCACCCTGAGCATCATCATCGCCCTCGTCGTGGGCAAGCTCGTCGGTGTCGGAGGCACGACCTGGCTCGTGCAACGGTTCACCCGTGCCCAGCTCGCTGAAGGATTGAGCTGGTGGGACGTCCTCGGCATCGCGCTGCTCGCCGGGATCGGATTCACCGTCTCCCTGCTCATTAGTGAACTCGCCTTCGGAGCGGGCAGCGAACGCGACGATCACGCCAAGATCGGCATCCTGCTCGGCTCGCTGCTGTCCGCGCTGCTCGCGACCATCGTGCTGCGCATCCGCAACCGCCACTACCGTCGCATCTGTGGCGAGGAAGAACGCGACGTCGATGCCGACGGAGTGCCCGACATCTACCAGCTCGAGCAGCGCCAAGGCTGAGAGGTCAAACCGAGCTGCCGGGTCATAGTACGCCCAACAGGACCAGCAGGAGCACGGTAAGTATCAGGGAGATCACCAGGCTGGCCAGACAACCCAGACGGCTGGAGAAGAAGAGGAACATAATGACCGGTATACCCCCTCGACGGTGTGGTCACCCTCCTGTGTCGTCCTCGTTACCCCTACCAGGGATAGCGATTTAATCGGCCCTAGTACCCGACACTTACGTTCTCCTCCGCATCCGGGGCTAGCCTTGGCCCGATCAGCTATCCGCCGCAGAATTCCAGTCCGGTTTCAGTGCTAGCCCTGATGCGCCCATTCCTGCCCAACAGCGACGCTTACGGCACTGCTCGGCTGAACGATCACCGACGCAAGTCGGCCAGCGAACCGCTGTTACAGGAAAGCACGATCTGTCCTGTCACTCGTTGCCCTCAGCACCGTGCAACGGTCGATCTGGCGGACAGTGGCCGGATCATAACCGTCTATGTACGGACGCTAGTGCGTTGACCACGAACATTGACCGGTTTGGTGGCACGCCGCGTGCGCCTGGCGCCCACGCCGCCTAATCCAGGTCATTTTCCGCATCCTGTGGTCGGGCGATGCTCAGGGGTCGTGGGTTGGCGTGTGCACCGTATCGCTACTGGCTTCATGATCGCTGTTTCGGCCAGGTCCGTGGTCAACGCATTAATGCGTTGACCAGATACGTCCGCTGGAGTGGTCGCACGGCATTGCCAGGTCAGCGGCCATCTCCCCGCCCGCCACGGCCTCCCTCGCCTGCGCTGTGCGGCATGCCACCAACCCGGTGATCGTTCGTGGTCACCGCACTAGCCCTCGCAGCGTGCACCGCCAAGGGGCGAGACCCAAAGCGTCAGGCCAACATCCCCTTCCGCCGTTCCCGTGGGGTCTTTGCATGTGACGGCACAGCACACACCAGATCGGACCCCCGGTTGGATGGGTTTCAGTGTCCGGGTCTACGTTGACGCCATCCTGGTGGGGAGGGTGGCAACAAGCATCCACCGGATCGCGACCGCTTCGTGGCATCGCCGGAAACCTCGCTGGGGCAATCACCTGAGTCGGGATGAGTTCAGTGTGGAGGCGGAGTGCGTCTGCATTTGACGGTGCGCACGGCGGCTGAGCAGTTGCCGTGGCACGAGGTTCTGCGGCCCGGGCGCGGGCTTGCGTACAACTTGCTGGCCAGTGCCGATCGAGAATTGAGTACTCAACTGCATCACCAGGGATGGGGCAGGCACCGGATGGGCCCGTTCGGTCACGGGCCTCCGGTGTTCCCTTCAGCTCATCGCCGTCCGGGCGTGTATGCGGTAGGCGGGCAGGGCAGCGTGGAGTTAGGAAGTCCGCTGGCGGCTGTGGTCCAGGCATGGGCGACGAGCCTTGCCGCTCAGCGTGTCATCGACTGGGGTGGAACAGAGTTTCACATCCAACGCGCGCAGGTGGTGGAACCGCCGTCGTTCGCCTCCGGCTATGCCCGCTTGCGCACCACGACTCCGGTGGTGATGAAGGGCTCCGGCCGCGACGAGGAAGGTCGGCGGGTGACCCGGCAGGCATGGTTGTTGCCCACCGACTCCGAGTTCCCGGTATATCTCACCGGAAATCTGCGGCGGAAGGCCGAGACACTGGGCCTGGACCCCGACGTGACACTGGAACGCATCACCTGGATCGGGACGAAGCGCTCATTCGCGGTGAGCAATGGGCTGAAAACCGGCGCGGCCGTCGAGGTGGAACTGCGCGGCGCCCCGGAAACACTGCAAGCCATGTGGTCCTGGGGCCTCGGGCAGTCAAACTCCGCCGGTTTCGGCTGGGTATCCGCGTGACGGTATCCGTCGACTCCACCGACACGCAGCGCACTGTGGTGCTGACCCCGCATCCGTTGCAGCGGGTCGGTGCCTTCGCCCTCGCCGAACTCGTGGACGTGGATCACCCCGATCAGCTCAAGCCGGCGGAGTTCGACAAGGCGGCTCGCGTGATGACCGAGCACCTACTGGGCACGGCGAGCGTGGAGGATTCCAAGGAGCTGGGCGGTTTCTGGCTATGGGCGAGCTATTTGCTCTGGCCCAATGCTTCGGGTCTGAACACGGTCAACCGGAAGAAACTGTCACCGCCGCAGCGGCGGGAACTCATGACTCAGTGGAGAGCATTTCCGGACCGGTCCCGCTGGCCGGGGGTTCCCTGCTCATTGTGCGGCCGACCCGCCTGCGGTTACTACGGCAAGGTCGACATTCCACTCGGCGCCAGCACGGCGTACCGCAACACCACACCACCCGATCATGCCGGGTTGGCCTTGTGTTTCGCCTGCCTGAACAGCCTTTACGCGCTGCCCTACGGCTGTCAGATCGGTGGCGGACTCGCAGCGGCCTTGCACAGTTGGAACGATGACTTCATCCAGCGATCCGTGCGTATCCAGGTGCGTCGGATCCTCCAGCAGGCGGAGCTGGGAGCGGGAGCCGCCAAGCCGCCGCCGTACTGGCGGGAGGACACCGCGCTGCGGCACCTGCGCAGCTATCCACACCGGTTGACCGAAGGTGTGCAGCTCATCGTTTTCAGTAACAGCAATAAGAAGCAGGTACTCGACGAGCATGCAATGGACCAGCCGCTGGCCGAATGGCTGCGCAGTACGGCGCACAACCGGCAGCGGCGATTCGGTTACAGGTATCTGATCCGCGCGCATAGAACCCCAAAAACCTCTGGAAGTGCCCAGCTCGCTCATCTAGCTTTTTATGAACCGCACCAGGTTCTCACCCGAGCCGTCAGATTCCTGGGCACGGTGTCGGCCGAGTCCTCAGCCGTACCTGGTGAGGCGTCACATCTGGTTCCCCTGTGTTTTTCCTACGCCATCGAGGTATTGCAGGTGAATGATAAGGACATAGCCCGAATCCAGCAGCTCGCCGCGCACATCGCCGAGGCGTTGGAGCCACACCGGGAACGCGGCGCGCTCAAGGGGTATGAAAGCGCGCACCGAGATACCCGTAGATTGCAGAATTGGCTGCGAAAATGGGCAGTGAACTGGGCGCTGTTGCCGCCCAAAGATCAAAAAAAGTCGTTTGTCACCTCGGAGCAGTGGCGGCTGCTGTTCGACTCGGACGGCCGAAGCTGGCTGCACCGGGATCTGCTGTTCATTGCAGTGCTCGAACAGCTCAACCAACGCGGGTGGCGGGCCGATGACGTGAAGTCCCGCGACGACCTTGACGATCCCATTACCGACGATCCCATTACCGATGACACCATTGCTGAGGAGAACCGGTGACTTACCTGGTCGGCAAAATCGCACTCGACATCACTGCGGGTGCACCCAACAATGGACGCGGTGAGAACAACGTCGGCATGGTCAAACAGCTGCGGATCAACCGTGAGACCCACCCCTACGTGTCGGCCCAGGCGTTCCGGCGCTGGCTGCGTGATTCACTACCGGCGGATGAGCCCCGCTCCGGAGTGACCCGTTCCGGCGGCAAGAGTTCCAGTAGCGGCAAGCTTCAGCAGGCACATACCGAGGGCCGCCCGGACCGCTACCTGGATGATGACATCTTCGGCTACATGGTCGCGATTAAGGACGCCAACTACCAGCGTGACACGGTACTGGCCACCGGCACGCTCGTTGCGGTGGCACCGCAGCGGCCGATCAGGGACTTCGGCACCATGAGTCGTGGCTTCAACGCGGGCGAGAACCCGGTGATCCACGAGCACGAGCACTACAGCGCCGACCTGGCCGGGGATGTATTGCTGGATCTGCCCCGGGTGGGCACCTTCGAGATGGGCGGCTCCGGGTTGCGGACCGCGCTGCCCGCCGAGGCGGCGAAGGAGGCCGAGCGGGCCGGTGCCCAGCGCGTCACCTTCCGGGGCACCGGCGCCCTGCGGCTGCCGATCGCGGAGCGACGGCGCCGGGTGGCGCTGCTGCTCACGACCCTTGCCGGTCTGCGTGGCGGCGCCAAGCGGTCGCTGCACTACGGGGATCGGACTCCGGCGTTCGTGCTGCTCGCTCCGGTGAAGGGCGGAATCAACCCGTTCACCCGGGTGCTGCGTACCCAGGCGCAGGAAGCGGTGTTCGACGACGACGTCCTGCGCGAGGAGTTGAACGCCTGGGCCGATGAATTGGACGGTCCGGTGCTGATCGGCTGGGCTCCCGGCTTCCTGGGTGAGCAGCGGGAAAAGGCCCGCGCCGAGCTGGCCGACCTCATCGAATCGGGACGGATTCTCATCGACCACCCCCGGGTCGCCCTGACCCGGCTGGCCGGGCAGGTCGAAAGCGGGGAGCACGACCCCTGGTTCGAGGACGCCACCGGATGATCGAGGCCCTCGAAGTCGAGGTCCGCGCCCCGGTCGTGTCGTTCCGCAATCCGCTCTACGCCGGGGTGCAGGTCGGGCTGCCCTGTCCACCGCCGGCCACCGTCGGCGGGATGCTCGCCGCAGCGGCCGGCGGCTGGGGGCAGGTGCCAGCCGACCTGCGGTTCGCGATGGCCTTCAGCGCCGCCGGTGAGGGCGTCGATCTGGAGACCTACCACCCCTTGGACGCCTCGGGCCGCAAGGCCGACCCGACCCCCAAGGATCGGCCCTTCCTGGCCGAGGTGACCCTGCGGATCTGGCTGTTCGACGACCTTGAACGGTGGGAACGGGCGCTGCGCCGGCCGGTGTGGACGCTGCGCCTGAGCCGCAGCCAGGACCTGGCCACCGCTCGCACGCGGCGGGTCCGGCTGGTGCCGCAGCGGGCAGGCCGTCAGGGACATGCCGTGCTGCCGGCGCAGCTCACCTTCGCCGGGGCGCTGCTGCAACTTCCCACCGCGATCAGTCTCGACCGGTCCCGCACGCAGTGGCATGCCTACCGCTATCACCGCGAGGGAATCCCGGACGAGGTACGCGGAGAGTGGGCGACCGAGGACGGCCAGGCCGTGGCCCTGCTCCCCCCGGTGCATCCGGACCAGTTCACCGTGGCGAACGCTCCATGAGTCGGCAGTTGTGGGCCAAGAGTCCCCAAGCCCGCCAAATCACCGGTGAGCTGCTCCTCACCCACCTGGCCGCGGCGCTGGCGGCGATGGACGAACTCCAGCGCCGGGTGGGACAGGTCGTCAAGCTGCCGAGGAGGTTCTGGACGTGGGCGCGGCTGGCGATCCTGCTGCACGACGCGGGCAAGGTCGCCGACGGTTTCCAGATAATGGTCGGCAACAGTGACCGGCCCGCCGAGACGTGGGGTGAGCGGCACGAGGTCTACTCACTGGGCTTCGTGGCCCAGGTACTGGCAGATGCAGACTGGGAAGACCGGCTGTGGGTGGCCACTGGAGTCGCCACCCACCATCGGCCGTTCACGAGTAACGGCGACGCCAGGCTGCCCCTGTTCTCCTGTTACCCGGCGGAGCCGGCCAGGTTCGCCCATTGCTTCGGCACCGCTGACCCGGAATCGGTCAGCGAGCTACGGGCGTGGTTGACCCGGACTGCCCAGGCCCACGGCTTGCTGACGGAAGCCGGCCGGCCGGCCCAGGAAGGCAACGGGGTGGGCTACGACGCGTACCAACTCTTCGAGGAGCTGCGCGAGCGGTGGGAAGAGCCATTGAGGGTGGTGGACAGAGCGGACGGGTTGACCGCGGTGCTGCTGCAAGGAGCGGTCACCCTCGCCGATCACGTGTCCTCGGCGCACAGCCGGCTCTGCACCGACCACCCACTCACCGCGACATACCCCGAACAGCTGCGGGCGCGGCTTCACGGACACCACGCGGAGCTGCGTCCCCATCAGGTCCGGGCCGCCGCCGTCGACGGCCACCTGCTGCTGCGCGCCCCCACCGGCTCGGGTAAGACCGAGGCGGCCCTGCTGTGGGCGTTGACCCAGATCGAGGATCTGTGCCGCCGCATCGGCGGCACGCCCCGGCTGTTCTACGTCCTGCCCTATCTAGCGTCGATCAACGCCATGGCCAACCGGCTGGGCCGCGAACTCGACACGGCCGACATCGGGGTGGCCCACTCCCGCGCGGCCTCCTACCACCTGGACCGCGCCTTGCAGGACGACTGCGTCCCGCAGGGAGCCACCGCGCACAAGGCCGTGTCCCGGGCGGCGGCGACCCGGTTGTTCCGCGAGCTGGTCCGGGTCGGCACGCCCTACCAGCTGCTGCGGGGTGCGTTGGCCGGGCCGGCGCACAGCGGCATCCTGATCGACGCCGCCAACTCGGTGTTCATCCTGGACGAGCTGCACGCGTACGACCCCCGCCGGCTCGGCATGATCCTGGCGATGCTGCGGCTGTGGGAGGACCTCGGCGGGCGGATCGCCGTGCTGTCGGCGACCCTCCCGGATGCCCTGGCGAATCTGCTCGACACGACCCTGGAAGCACCCTTCGAGCGGGTCGCCCTGTCCGGCTCCTGGCCCCAGCGCCACCGCATCACGGTCCGGTCCACCCATCTGACCGAGCCGCCGACCATTGCGGAGATCACCGAGCGGCTGCGCGCCGGGCAGGCCGTGCTCGTCGTGACCAACAACGTCGCCGACGCCCGTGCGCTGTACGGAGAACTCGCTCCGACGGCTGCCGAACTACACGGACCGGAAGCGGCGCTGCTGCTGCATTCCCGGTTCCGCCGCAAGGACCGGTCCACGATCGAGGCGGCCGTCCAGGCCCGTTTCGGCACCCGGCAGCCCCGCCAGCCCGGGCTGCTGGTCGCTACCCAGGTGGTGGAGGTCTCCCTCGACGTCGACTTCGACGTGCTGCACACCAGCGGCGCCCCGCTCGACGCGCTGCTGCAGCGCTTCGGCCGGGTCAACCGCCTCGGTGCTCGCCCTCCGGCCCCGGTCGTCGTCCACCCGCCCGACTACCGGCCGCGCCGTCGCGGTGGTCCGGCCGAGTACGCCGACGGCGTCTACGACGCCGACCCGACCCGACTTGCCATGGATGTGCTGACCAGCCACGACGGGCACGTCATCGACGAACGCGACACCCTCGGCTGGCTCAACGAGATCTATGCCGGCGACTGGGGAACCGAGTGGGGTGAAGCGGTCGAGCAGTCCCGCGACAAGTTCAGCAAGGCATTCCTCGGTTTCGACCATCCCTTCGACGACCGTAGCCAGCTGGCCGAGAAATTCGACGAACTGTTCGACGGCGGGGAGGCGGTACTCGCCGACGACCACAAGGAGTACACCGATCTATTGCTGTCAGAACGTGGTCCCGCAGGTCGCCTGCTGGCTGAGGAACTGCTCATTCCCCTGCCGCAATACACCATCGCCCGCTGTCGCTGGGACGCCAAGCTGAAAGTCCGGGTTCTCGATGCCGATTACGACCCCAGCCACGGCCTGGGTGATATTCGCGACCAGGCAAGAAGCCACTACGAGTCCGGGGAAGTGCTGTGATCAGCGCTGATGATGTGGGTGGCGTGCACGTCAAATACCTGTACCACTGCCCCCGGCAACTGTGGCTGTTCGCCCGGGGCCTGCGTCCGGAACGGCTCAGCGCGCTGGTACAACTCGGTGAAGCCGTGCACGACACGACCTACACCCGGCAGACTCCGGTCGATCTCGGCGCGGCGCGCATAGATTTCATCGACGGGCAAACCTGGGTGCACGAGGTGAAGTCCTCAGCAAAATCCACTGAAGCCGACCGAGCCCAGACCATTCACTATTGTCATCGGCTCACCGAAGTTGGCGTGCCGGTGCGCGGTGGAATCCTGCATTACCCGTCGACTCGCCGTACCGTCACCATTCCCTACGGAGCCGACGAGGCGAGCCGTGCCGGTGCGGATATCGACACCGCGCTCCGGACCATCGCCCTGGAGTCCGCGCCGCCGAAACTTTCCCGTTCCCGCTGCCGTGGCTGTAGCTACCTCGACTACTGCTGGGTGGAGTGAATGCCCGAAGCATCTCGCACTTACTGGCTCACCACCGCCTGCCGCATCCGTCGCAAGGACCAATCGCTGGTGATCGAACGTGACGGTCAACCGGACCGGCACATCCCCGTCACCGACGTGCGGGACATCGTCGCGAGCGACAACGTCGACGTGAACACGGCCGTGATGGCGCTGCTGAACCGTTACGGCATCGACGTCCACCTGCTCAGCCACTACGGTGACTACGCTGGCTCGCTGCTGGGCGCCCAGACGAGCACCTCAGGTGACACCGTCGCCGCTCAGGTCCGCCTGGCCGCCGACGACGAACAACGCATGGTGATTGCCCGCCAATTGGTCACCGCCTGTGCCTTCAATGTCCGCCGAGTCGTGGACCGCACCCTGCTCGACCGTTCCTACCGGGTGCTCGAAGCCAGCGCAGCGTCGGCGACCTGCCGCGACCAGCTCATGGGCGCCGAAGGAACCTTCCGCCGGTCGGCCTGGGAGCTGATGGACACCAAGCTGCCCGACTGGCTGCAATTACACGGCCGCAGCCGCCGACCACCGCGCAACGCGGGCAACGCCTTCATCAGCTACGTCAACGGCATCGTCTACGCACGGGTCCTCACCGCGCTGCGGCTCACACCCCTGCACACCGGCATCGGTTTCCTGCACAGCACCATGGAACGCCACCGGCACACCCTCGCACTGGATCTGGCCGAAGTCTTCAAACCGCTGTTCGCCGACCGCCTGCTGCTGCGCCTGGCCTCCCGCAAGCAGCTGGAGCCCCGCCACTTCGAGACCACCTCGAACCAGGCGTCCCTCAGCGAGGAGGGCAGAAAACTGGTCGTGCAAACCGTCCGGGACGATCTGGCTACGACCGTCCAACACCGTCAGCTGCAGCGACCGGTGGCCTACGACGAATTGATCTATCTGGAAGCCCTGCGGCTCACCCGCACGTGCCTGGAAGGCGTGCCCTACAAGGCGTTCCGGATCTGGTGGTGACCCGTGTATGTCATCGTCGTGTACGACACCGCCGCCGAACGCAACCCCGGCGTGCTCAAGACTTGCCGGCAATATCTGCACCACATCCAGCGCAGCGTCTTCGAAGGCCATCTCAGCCCCGCGCAGATGAAACGATTCCGCGCTGCTATGGACACCAAGATCGACCCCAGCTACGACCGCGTCCTGGTCTACACCTTCCCACCCGGAGCCCAACCCCAACGCCACAGCTGGGGCGCCCACGACAGCCAACCCGACGACATCCTCTGACCACCCGACACGCCGACGTTTGCAGCGAACCACAGGCGTGTCGCGCACGACCGACGGTTCGCTGCAAAAACCAACATCAACAGTCCCCACTTGCGCCCTCTGACCTGCACCGTTACCATGGGGTCCTCATTGCCCCTACGAGGGATAGCAACGTGTCGAACGCCGCCATCGGACCGTCCGCCCAGGCGTCCTCATTGCCCCTACGAGGGATAGCAACCCACCCGAGTTTTCCGCAGCGCGGCTGCGTAACGGTCCTCATTGCCCCTACGAGGGATAGCAACGGCACCCATCAGTTCGGCTCTCTGGGCATCAACTGGTCCTCATTGCCCCTACGAGGGATAGCAACAGTGGCGGATCCGCCGGTTTCGGGCTGATCTGCGCGGGTCCTCATTGCCCCTACGAGGGATAGCAACACATACCAGGCGGCCTGCTGTGCGTAGCCGTACTCGTCCTCATTGCCCCTACGAGGGATAGCAACAGTATCCGGTCGATGTGGGCGGCGCGCCGCTCCCGAGTCCTCATTGCCCCTACGAGGGATAGCAACTTTAGCGACCGCGTTTCGTCCAGCTGCACGACGGTCATGTCCTCATTGCCCCTACGAGGGATAGCAACGGAGGTGGTGTCGATGATGGGAAAAGCCATGTGCTTGTCCTCATTGCCCCTACGAGGGATAGCAACGTCTGCTCGGCCGTTCCGGCGCCGGTCTTGTCCAGCCAGGTCCTCATTGCCCCTACGAGGGATAGCAACGCGGTGAGTGACGTGGCCAGGTTGACGCTGCGCTGGTCCTCATTGCCCCTACGAGGGATAGCAACCTTTGTGTACTAACCATGTTAGCCTCTGGTGTACATGTCCTCATTGCCCCTACGAGGGATAGCAACCCCGGAAACCGAGCGAATACATCACCCATCTGGCGGTCCTCATTGCCCCTACGAGGGATAGCAACGTAGCGAGGCCGTGGCGATCGAGCGCGCGAAAGCGTCCTCATTGCCCCTACGAGGGATAGCAACAGCAAGAGCCCGACGTCGTACCACCGGTTGGTCCACGTCCTCATTGCCCCTACGAGGGATAGCAACGTGGTGGTGGGACGGTGCACAGGTCACCTCCCCGCGTCCTCATTGCCCCTACGAGGGATAGCAACATGACATTCCGCCTGGCGCCCGGGTGGCGACCAGCGTCCTCATTGCCCCTACGAGGGATAGCAACCGCCCAGGTCGCGAAGTGCAGCCCCGAGCTTCGACTCGTCCTCATTGCCCCTACGAGGGATAGCAACGGCGATGAAGCCAGCGCGTTTGATGGTCACGCTCGTGTCCTCATTGCCCCTACGAGGGATAGCAACTTCCATTTGCCTCTTTCGGGACCGCGGCGCCTGCCCCGTCCTCATTGCCCCTACGAGGGATAGCAACGTGGTGTCGACCACCGGGAACGCGGCCGACCGGTGGGTCCTCATTGCCCCTACGAGGGATAGCAACGCGGGCAGTCGGTCCCGCAACACCGCGGCGGCTCCGGTCCTCATTGCCCCTACGAGGGATAGCAACAGGCGATGGGCGCCGACGAGGACGACCCGGTGCCCGAGTCCTCATTGCCCCTACGAGGGATAGCAACATCACGATCGTCGATGAGGCGGCTCGATCATGATCGTGTCCTCATTGCCCCTACGAGGGATAGCAACTTGGCGAATTTGCCGCGCCGGTCCCGGTCCCATGTGTCCTCATTGCCCCTACGAGGGATAGCAACCGTGAGCTGCCCCTGCGCCAAACGCTGCCACCCGAGTCCTCATTGCCCCTACGAGGGATAGCAACCGGCCAGCTGCGTGGTGATGACGTGCGGCAGATCGCCTGTCCTCATTGCCCCTACGAGGGATAGCAACCCGCACTGGCCTACTGGTGCTTATTACAGCAGCATAGGTCCTCATTGCCCCTACGAGGGATAGCAACTCGCAATCACTATCGCCGTTGCGCGGGCGTTGTCACTGGTCCTCATTGCCCCTACGAAAAATAGCAACTGGGCGGTGAGGTCCATTTCCGAGGTCTCTGCGGCCGTCCTCATTTTCCCTACAGCGACAGACCTGGGGAAGCATGCGTGTCGGGTTCGTCAATGTTGGGCGGAAGGGGTGCTGATCGTGCGGCTATCGAGACCGATTCCTCGAGTCCGGTGGATAGCAGTTCGGGTTATCGGGGCGGAATCAGAAGCCTGGCCTTGAGATACCCCGCCAGCACCAGAATGCAGCAGGTAATGGGTTCGTCGGCGAAGCTACGGTCCTGGACCGGGGCGGTGGCGTAGGCATCCAACGTGTCGAGGGCAAAGTCGCTCGGCGCGGTTCGTCTCGAACGTGCCGCCCCACGAGAAAGCGGCGGTGGTATAGGCGAGCGGATGGGTTGAAGGTTCACAAGCCGCCGAAGCCGTTCAACTCGTCGCTTTCTGCCCGGTCCCGGACTTCGTGGCACGCGCCAGGACAGAGCAGGCCTCGTGGAGCCGGTTAAGCACGGCCAGTGCTCGTCCCTCGCTGCTGACCAGCTAGATTCCCGGCTGCGCGCCGCTGCTGCTTCCGCGCCGGACCGAGCGTAGCGCACCGAATCGTCCAGCGCCCGGAGTAGTAGGTGATGAAGGCTTGGATGCCCCGACTCCAGGCGCGTAGCCCGTCGTGCCCAGCATTGTCCGCGCAGGCGTAACCGGTGCGAGCCTGCATCATCGCGTCATGATGAGCGCCGATGTGGTGCGACGCATAAGCCAGCAACCCGCAGGTGGTCCCGGTGAGCAGGTACAGGTCTCGACTCTGCTCCGGACTCTGGTGCCCCTCCAGCAGCATGAAGGCACGGTTCTGGGTGTCCACCAGGTCACCGAGAGAACTCGTTAGGGGCCGCTGCGCGGTGATCACCAGACGGCGCACGTAATCCGCCAACTGGTCGAGGGTCTCCGCTCCGACGTTGGATAGCTCGAAACGGCCGAGGAAATCACGAGCGCGGTCGACGCTCATGGTGAGCAACCGCCCTTCCTAACCCGTTCACGCGCGGCCCACCGGTCCGCACTGGCCGAACGAGGTAAGCGGCCCATAGAAGTATCTTCACCGACGGCAGTCGGCAGATACACGCATCAGCTGCTCCTGGTGGTTTCATTACGTCTTATCTTCGTATCATGACATGCGAGATCCGCACGGGTCGTCTTGTTCTGCCTTTCCACTTCAGGGGCGGTGGATACTCTCGCGGCGGGGTGGTTACGCTAAGTGCCGTCAGCGGTTTCAGCCAAAGGTTCGAGGGGACGAGAATGACTCAGCAACCAGGACACAGCGAGGACGGACAGGGTGCTTCGCCACGTTCTTCATGTTCGACGATGCTGAAGGCATTGCTGCGAGCGCGGCATTGGCAGAATTACGGTTTGTTCAAGCGGGCCTACCAGAAGGCCGCCAAAGACCTGGACAAGGAGCTCGTCGAGACGTATCCGAGTAGGGCGACCTTGTTTCGGTGGATGACTGGGCAGGTCCAGGGCCTGCCCTACCCCGATCACTGTGCCGTACTGGAGGCCATGCTGCCCGGGTGGACGGCCGCGGAATTGTTTCAGCCCTACCTGCCACCCGAGGCAGTCGAGGACTCGACCCTGCTGCGGGAACTGCTACGGCGCCGTTGCCTGCACAACTACCAGGAGTTCTGCCGGGCCTACGACCTCGCCGCCGCGACGATCGACCCGAGACTCGTGGGCGGCTACCCACCAGTACGGCAGTTCCACCGATGGATCTGCGGCCAGCCAACCGAGCTTCCCCACCCCGAGCACTGCGCCGTGCTCGAAGTCCTGTTCCCCGGCTACTCCACCCGACAACTGTTCGAGATCACCGAACCTCCCGTATCCGAGATCACCGAGCCTGCTGAGCCGGCGAGTCCCGAGGAGCCAGCCACGGCGACGCGGGACGCGCGTCCCGAGAGGTCCGGTGCCGGGTTGATATTGCCTGACCAGGCGCCGGCGTCAGTAGTGACGGCGCTGACCGCGTTGGCGCTGCCGGACGAGGCCGTCGTGGCACTGCTGCACCACTTGGAATCCCTGACGTCCTCGCTGGCCACGCCCCAGGAGCGGGACCATGCGTACGATCAGCTTGTAAAGCTCCTCCGACATTGGGCGCACACCATGGACCGTCGCAACGCGCTGCGACTGCTCCGCTGGGCAGCCGCCGCAGTCGCAACCCTCGACGGGGACGGATACGACCGCGTCGTCTCCGTGCTCAACGGACAGAACCGGGTCGATCCCCAGACCATCGAGCACATTGAAGTCGTGCTGAGGCGCTGTGAGCGGCAGGATCATGCCCTCGGCCCGCACGCCGCCCTCGACACCGTGCTCGCCCAGCGCCAGCTGGCCCGTTCGCTGCTGTCGCACTGCCCGGCCGCGCTGCGGCCCCGGCTGCTCTCAGCGCTGAGCGAGTCCTCCCGCCAAGCGGGCTGGCTCTCGTTCGACCTGAACCAGTTCGACGACGCGGGTTACTACTACGAGGACGCCCGGTCGCTGGCCCACGAGGCGCAGAACGCGGAGCGGGGGGCGTTCGTGTTGTGCGAGATGAGCCATCTGGCCACCTGGCGGGACATGCCGCGCACAGGTATCGACCACGCGGTAGCGGCCGAGCAGTGGGCCAGCCGCACCGGTGATGTGGGGTTGCGGGCCTATACCTTCGACGTGGCCGCGCGGGCCTACGCCGCCGACGGGCAGCGCGACGCCTGCTTGAGCGCCCTCGACGCCGCCCACGCCGCGCTTCCGGCAGCAGGTGAACATTCTAGGGGATCGGTCATTCTTTTCAGTGACGAAGCGCATCTCACCTCCATTCGCGGTTGGTGCCACCTCAAGCTGCACGACGGCCAGCGCGCCGCCAACTATGCTCAGCAATCGCTCGGGAACCTGGACCCCTCAGCCGTCCGGAACACAGCTTTCACCACCGTAAATCTGAGCATGGCGTATATGCAGTACGAGGAGATCGACGAGGCGGCCCGAGTGCTCGGCGACGCCAGGGAGATCGCGGCAGGAAACAGCTCCGCCCGGCTGACCGAACAATTGCGCCAAGCCCGTACCCAGTTGCAACCCTGGCACAACACCACCGCCGTCCGGGAACTCGACGACCGCTTCGCCACGTACGGCCTGACATGACAGCAGGAAACCAGTTGTTGGCGACATCGAGACGAGGGGATCCGGCGCGACCGAGTGATCTCGTCTCTCCTCTCAACGCCCTTCAGACAACACCACGGCCTTTACTGCTCAGTGCCTCGGTGGTATGAGTCACACTGGGCTTTGACGTGGTAATCACGGTAGAGAGGCCACCGTGCGGACCTGGTTCTTGTGGTGTGAGTTGACTGGTCGATACCAGCTACCTGCCGACACTGCTACTGAGCCGAACCGGTGCGCACCGGTGCGAACCGGTTAGGAGGCGTCCAACTTACCTGCGCCCTCACCCCCACCACACCAGGCACCAGCGGACAACCCGAACGATAGGAATCTGACATGGTCTTGAACTCAACTGTCCGGCCCAGCGTCGAACCACTCACCGAGATCGAGAAGGAGGATCGAGGTGACCGGTGGTCCGATGATCCCTTCATGCCTCCGGCTCGACGGTTTCCGCGTGACGCGTGGCCACCGGTGGGAAGCGAGGAGCTGCCCAGTGGTGTGCGGCCGTTTGCCTTGCGTGGCGCTCAGCAGGTGTCCTCGGCGGTCACTGCTAAGCACCGGACTGCGCCGTACCGGACACCCCACACCGATCCCACCACCAGCGACGGTTCGGGCGGACAGGAAGAAGAGGACGGCCTGTTGGCGACGGTACCGGATACCTGGTACGAGCAGGACGACTGAGAGGATCGGTCCTGCGGTGTCTCGGGTGTTGATTGTCAGTGGCCGTGGTGATTGGTCGGCCGGGCAGGTAGCCGCGCAGTTACACGCACGAGGGTGTGCCTATTCATGGCTTGACCCGGCGGAATTCCCTCGGAGGGTGCGGGTGACAGCGCGCCTGGCAAGGGGTTGGTGCGGTGAGGTGGAGACACCGGAGGGGATCTTCTCCTGGGAGGAGATCTCCGCCGTGTTCTATCGGCGCCCGCGTGATTTCGACATGCCCGCCGCCATGTCCGGGCCGGAGCGGCGTTTCGCCCGAGCCCAGGCCCGGGTCGGGCTGGGCGGGGTGCTGGCCAGCCTGCCGGTGACATGGATCAACCATCCCTCGGCGTTGGCTGATTGCGAATACAAACCACGGCAACTTAGCCTGGCGCGAACGATCGGGATGCGCACACCGGCAACGATCGTCACCAATGTGCCCGATGAGGTGCGGCAGTTCGCGGCCGACCAGGGCGAGATCATTGTTAAGTCTTTAGCGGAGCCGATCATTGCCGAAGCCGGTTCCCAGAAAGCGATCTGGACCCGGCGCGTCACGGCGACGGAATTGACTGATCTGGCCGGTGTTGAATTGACCACACACTTGTTCCAAAAGTGGATTCCCAAAGCTTATGAGATTCGTCTGACCATGGTAGGAAAACACCACTTCGCCGTCGCCATTCATGCTCATTCCGCAGCTACACGTGTAGACTGGCGCACCGACTACGACACGTTAACTTACGAAGTAATAAATTGTCCTAACGACGTCGCCGAGCAGGCTCGTTCCTTCCTGTCTGCAGCCGGCCTCACCTATGGGGCGTTCGATTTTATTGTCACCGCCGACACCGAGGACTACATTTTTTTGGAATGCAATGCTGCCGGGCAGTGGGGATGGCTTGCCGAGGAATGTGGACTCCCGATCGCCGAGGCAATCGCCGACGAGCTAATGGGAGACAATCCGTGACCGACTGGCAGCCGCTCGCCACCTCTATGACCGAGCATCTTGTCGCCACGGGAAAACTGACCGACCCAGCGTGGCAACGAGCGTTCACCGAAACTCCGCGACACCTCTTCGCTCCCGATCACAACCTTGCTGACGCGTACTCCCCGACCGCGCTCATCACACAATGGCGAACCACGGACGAGCCGGGAAACAAACGTCCCACCTCCTCGCTGAGCGCCCCGAGCGCAGTCGCTGCCATGCTCGAACGACTAGCTGTGCAGGATCACCACCGAGTCTTGGAGATCGGCACGGGAACCGGCTACAACGCGGCGCTGCTGAGTCACCGACTGGGCGCCACGAACGTCTACTCCAATGACATTGACCCTGAACTCATCGAGCGGGCCGGGCTCGTGCTCAAGAATCTCGGCTATCATCCCACACTGATCGCCACCGACGGCTACACAGGCCTAGCCGATAACGCACCCTACGATCGTATCTTGGCCACCTGTGCGATCACGCACATTCCACCGGAGTGGATACGGCAACTTGCCCAGGGTGGTCGTATCGTCGCTCCCATCGCCGGAAATTCGACCAAACCACTGCTCGTTCTCAACAAAACAGCCCCAGATGAGGTGACCGGACAATTCGACAACAACAATGTGGGTTTCATGCCACTGCGCCACGACCTCCACAGTTCCCTCGGGCCCGGCGAAACCACTAGCTCCACCGCCTGTGGAATGGCCCACTACGGCACCACCACAACAGACCCCCATCGGATTCATAAATCAAGCGCAGGCTTGGCGCTATTCTGTCAACTCCATGTGCCCGGCCTGCAACTAGGCTACGATACCGACGCAACACGATCCACCGATCCCGCCCGCGCCACGAGAATCATCGCCCACACCGCCAATGCCGTCGCTAACGTCTCTCTCCAACCCGAGAACGGGAGATGGCCCGTCACCCAACGGGGACCCTGCCGGATCTGGGACAGCATCGAAACAGCCGTGGCGTTGTGGGATCATCTTCACCACCCCGATGCCTCCCGATTTGGAGTCTCCGCGCTGGACGACATCAACCGACAATACGTCTGGCTGGACGATCCCGACGGGCCGTACTCCTGGCCGATGCCGCTCTAACACCCCGTGGCGGCGGTAGTGGGCGGTGAGGGCATGGATCAGGGTGGTCTTGCCCGAGGCGTGGGTGCCATCGATGGCGATGACGTCACAGTCGCGGATTGGCATGGGTCCTCTCACAGCAGGTCGGTGAAGGTGGGGTGGTCGAGCCAGGCGAAGGCGCCGTCGAGTCCGGTGGCGAGCAGGCGGTTGACGTTGAGGGTGCCGCTCCAGTGGCCCCGGTTGGTGGTGCGCAGGGCGGCCAGGGCGGTGGACAGGCTGTGGCGCAGGTTGAGCACGCTGACCCGTTCGCGAGCCTCGGGGGTGCCCATGGTGAGCCAGGCGCGGTGCAAAGCGGTCATAGAGGTGTCGCGTAGCTCGGGCTGGGTGACGTCGAGTCCGAGTTCGGTGCACACGTCGACCAGGCGGCGAGACTTGCAGGCCAGGACATGGTCGGTGTCGTAGCGGGTATCGATGATGCGCCGGTCGGTCAGGTCGTGGTCGCGGCGGTCCAGCCAGGTCTGCCGTGCGCTGGCCACGGCGGGCAGCGTGCCGATGGCGGCGTTGACCATGACGCCGAGGTCGCTGGTGAACTGGAGGCCAGTGACGCGGTCGGCGTAGCGGAACGCGGTGTGGACCGCGTCGTTAGCCGAGGCCAGCAACGCGTCGGTTTCGTCGGGATCTTCTAGGTAGACGCTGGTGTAGGAGAAGGGGAGTTCGTTGAGGTCGACGGGGCTGCTGGCGTCGGGTACCGCAGCGTAGACCACGGAGTAGCAGAAGGGCCGGTTGCCGTTCTTGATCCGGTAGTTCTTAGTCCACTCGACGTCGATCGAGGCCCACAGCATCGTCCCGGCGATGCGGCGAGGTGCCCGGCCGTGCTTGCCGGGGAGGTTGGTGGTGACGATCACGTCAGCTCCTGTCCGAGGGGTCCGGGAGTGGTGGGCGGTCATCCTGCTGCCGGGTCGCCACCGGTGTCGGATCAGGGAGTGGTGCGTCCGGGTGGGCTGTCACCAAGGTCGGTCAGGTGGTCCCAGGCCGCATCGGTGACGAGCTCGCTGGTTTTTTCGAGGTCCACCGGCGTGGTCCAGTCGTAGGGGTTGGAGGGCAGACCAGCACGACGTCGGCCTCGCCACCACCGTCGCGCACCGTCAGCCGCAGCGACCGGTCGCTTACGGCCACGTCCTGGTCTACATCTTCCCAGCCGAAGCTGACCCCGAACGCCACAATTGGGGAGCCCCGACAGCCAACCCGACGAAATCCCCTGACCGGCCGACACGCCGACGTTTGCAGCGGACCACAGGCGTGTCGCACACAACCGCCGGATCGCTGCAAAAACCAACATCAACAGTCCCCACTTGCGCCCTCTGACCTGCACCGTTACCGTGGGGTCCTCATCGCCCCTACGAGGGATAGCAACATCTGACGGCGGATCTCACCGTCCACCACCTGGCCGGTCCTCATCGCCCCTACGAGGGATAGCAACCCCACTTGGTCACGTTGTTCGCGCCGCGGGTGCCTGTCCTCATCGCCCCTACGAGGGATAGCAACAGGTATCCGAGGAGTTCGAGGGCCGTCATTGCCACCGGGGTCCTCATCGCCCCTACGAGGGATAGCAACGCGCGCACCTGACCCGCGTAGGGGCCGTCCACCAGCAGTCCTCATCGCCCCTACGAGGGATAGCAACACATCAAAGCCGAGATAGGCCACGACCTCGGCCGGGTCCTCATCGCCCCTACGAGGGATAGCAACTCGGGTAGAGCAATGGGAAGTGCCCCGGCCGCTGCCAGGTCCTCATCGCCCCTACGAGGGATAGCAACACCACTGGTTACCGAGATAGGGCGACTCGTATCCGAGGTCCTCATCGCCCCTACGAGGGATAGCAACATATTCTCCGGCAGCTCATATTGCTGGATCACCTGAGTCCTCATCGCCCCTACGAGGGATAGCAACTCGAATCTGAGGTCAGACGGCTTGTTGAGAAAACAGTCCTCATCGCCCCTACGAGGGATAGCAACACGATGCCCCCGCGAAAAAACCGACTGCCAGGAAGGTCCTCATCGCCCCTACGAGGGATAGCAACATCCTGGCGCTGGCCAGCGATATCCTGTGGGCGGCGACGGGTCCTCATCGCCCCTACGAGGGATAGCAACTCCAGGTTGTACGTCTCCCGGTGGACGCACCCCGCCGTCCTCATCGCCCCTACGAGGGATAGCAACCCGGATCACGACCCAGCACCAGGCCGTCGCCGGCGTAGAGGTCCTCATCGCCCCTACGAGGGATAGCAACGCGTTGGCTTGCGCCGTTTCCAGGTAACTCGGTAGGTCCTCATTGCCCCTACGAGAGATAACAACATGCTGTCCATGGCGATTCGGCAGGTCAGAACCTCGCAGCGCGGCGCATCCGGGCGGCTGGTCGGCGCGGAGTACGTCTGGCTGCTCGACGTGGCGACCTCGATATACCTCGATATACGCAGCGCCCGTCTGGGGTAACCTCGAGCGTTATTCTGGCGAGCTACCAGCCGAGTCGGTAGAATAACGCTCTCTGATTACCGCGGACTCGGGAGGCTCGAACAGTGCTCGGG
>JBOHHE010000173.1:0-25807 GCA_050700355.1 Pseudonocardiaceae bacterium | reverse complement strand
GAGACAGTTCGGTCCCTATCCGCCGCGCGCGCAGGAGACTTGAGGAAGGCTGTCCCTAGTACGAGAGGACCGGGACGGACGAACCTCTGGTGTGCCAGTTGTCCCGCCAGGGGCACGGCTGGTTAGCCACGTTCGGAAGAGATAACCGCTGAAAGCATCTAAGCGGGAAGCTCGTTCCAAGATGAGGTCTCCCACCCCCACCCGGGGGGTAAGGCCCCCAGCCAGACCACTGGGTTGATAGGCCGGAAGTGGACACACCGCAAGGTGCGCAGCTGACCGGTACTAATAGGCCGAGGACTTACCACAAAACCCAAAACCACGCGTCCACTGTGCAGCTCCCAAACTACGGCCACACCACCACACCATCCACCCACACCAACCGGCTACACCATTACACACATAATTTTATAGACGTCACGGCGGCCATAGCGGAGCGGGAAACGCCCGGACCCATCCCGAACCCGGAAGCTAAGCCCTCCAGCGCCGATGGTACTGCACCCGCCAGGGTGTGGGAGAGTAGGACACCGCCGAACACCACCCCACCACCAGGGGCCCCCACACAACTACCCCGGGGGCCCCTCTGTGGTTGTCAGCTATGAGAGGACGGGCTTGGTGTGCCAAGAGAACCCAGCCCGAATGTAGATACCGAGAGCTTAGGCTCTCAGAGAAATCGAGCTGCCCCTCACGGTCCGTCGCCACGGCGGCGCGAGGTTCCTGATGTGCCGCGTCCGGAGCTCCCCGAGGATGTGGATCCCGCTGAATTGGATCGCGATGTCCGTAAGGAGCTGCTAACCCTGCCGAAGGGTCTCGCTGATCTTGTCGCAAGCCATTTAGTGGCGGCCGGACGTGTTATGGATGACGATCCAGAGCTCGCCTTGGCTCACACCCGTTTCGCCCGGAGTCGGGGGAGCCGGATTGCGGCGGTGCGGGAGGCGACCGGCGTGGCCGCGTATCAGGCGGGCGAGTGGGCGGAGGCGCTGGCAGAATTACGCGCCGCGCGGCGGCTGGGCGGCGGTCCAGGACAGCTGGCGTTGATCGCCGACTGCGAGCGAGCGTTGGGGCGCCCCGAACGGGCGTTGGAGATCGCGCGGAGTTCAGAGGCTGGGCGACTGAGTACTGATGAGGCCATTGAACTCCGCATCGTGGCCGCAGGTGCGCGGCGTGACCTCGGACAGTTCGACGCTGCGGTGGTGGCGCTACAAGGGCCGGAGCTGGAAGCGGCCGGATCGCAAGCGTGGCGAGCTCGACTGCGCTATGCCTACGCGGACAACCTGTTAGCTGCCGGCCGCGAGCAGGATGCAATCCGGTGGTTCGTCGCGGCGGCCGAGGCCGATGTCGAGGATGGGACCGACGCAGCGGAGCGTGCCATGGAGCTCAGCGACCGGGCGGACCCGGGTGAGCCCTGATGGAAGGTTATGACGCCGTACTGCTCGATATTGACGGCACGGTGGTCCGAGGAACCGCAGTTGTACCGGGCGCGCCGGAGGTGGTCAACGAGTTGCGTCAGGGCGGTACGTCGGTGCAGTTCATCACCAATAACGCGGCACGGGGACCGGCCGAAGTTGCGGAGCACCTTACTGCGCTCGGTGTCCGGACCACTACGGAGGAAGTGCTCACCAGTGGCCAGGCAGCGGTGGCCGTACTGGTGGCTCAGCTTCCGGTCGGTGCGGTGGTCCTCGTGGTGGGCACCGAGGCGCTCAGCGCCTTGGTGCGGACAGCTGGTCTGCGGTCAGTGACGCGAGTCGATGAGGATCCCACGGCTGTTCTGCAAGGCCACTCCCCGACTACCGGGTGGGTTCACCTGGCCGAGGCATGTTTGGCGATTCGCGCCGGAGTTATGTGGGTGGCCTGCAACGTTGACCGCACCTTGCCCACGGAACGGGGTCTGCTGCCCGGTAACGGTGCCATGGTGGCCGCCTTGCGGGCCGCGACGGACCGGGAACCGTTGGTGGCGGGCAAACCGGAACGCCCACTGCTCGACACTGCGGTGAACCGCACCGGCGCTCAGCGCGCACTGGTGGTCGGCGATCGGCTGGACACCGACATCGCCGGGGCCTGTGCTGCGGGGTTGGACTCGCTGCTGGTTCTTTCCGGTGTGGCCGATGCCGCCTCGGTGCTTGCGGCGCCGCCGGGGCAACGTCCCGTCTATCTGGGCGCCGACGTGCGGGCATTGCACGGATCCGTGGAGAACGCCAGGATCCGGACGTGTCCAGGCTGGCGGGCTGATGTGGACGGAAGCAGCGTCGCGCTTCACAGTGGCGGCACCGTCGGGGATCCTCTTGACGCCGTGCGCACACTGTGTGCAGTCTGGTGGGCAGAGCGGATGGGGCCGGCTCAGGTGTGGGCTTGTGATGACAGCGCGGCCGTCGCCCTGGAGGCGGTGGGTCTGGCTGCGGTCCGGTTGCGATGACTGAGATGAGTCCGATGAGTTCTCAGCCACCCCACCCCCCTCGTCCTGAGAATGTCTGCCTTGCAGATGCGCTGGAGGGTCTGCGGGATCTCGATGAGTTGCCGGTCGTCGAGCACGTGGCGCGATTCAACGCCGTGCACGAATCGCTCACCGCTGCGCTGTCCACCATCGACGAGGTTTAGGTGGTGCGCAAGGCCCGTCTTGACGTGGAGCTGGTGCGCAGGGGGTTGGCCCGATCACGGGATCATGCCGCCGAACTCGTGGCCCAGGGACGGGTGCAGATCGGGGGAATTGCTGCCACGAAGCCGGCCACCGGCGTCGACCCGGATACCCCGTTGCGGGTGCGGGCCGGGCAAGAGGAACTTCAGTGGGTGTCGCGGGGAGCCCGCAAGCTTCTCGGTGCGCTGGACGCGTTCGCTGGAGGCGGGCCACGTGTAACGGGTCGTCGATGCCTGGACGCCGGTGCATCCACGGGTGGTTTCACCGATGTGTTGCTGCACCGTGGTGCCCGAGAGGTGCTGGCAGTCGACGTCGGCTACGGTCAACTCGCCTGGCGGCTACGCACCGACCAGCGGGTTCGGGTGCATGACCGGACGAACGTCCGGACGCTGACCCCAGCGGACATCGGGGGTCCGGTTGAGCTCACCGTGGCTGATCTGTCGTTCATCTCCCTGCGTCTGGTGATGTCCGCACTGGTCGGCTGTACCGCGCCGGACGGCGACCTGGTGCCCATGGTCAAGCCACAGTTCGAGGTCGGTCGGGATCTGCTCGGTGCGGGCGGGGTGGTCCGCGACCCTGCCCTGCGCGCCGAGGCCGTACTGAGCGTGCTGGCTACCGCGGCCGATCTCGGGCTCGGGCTCGTCGATGTCACAGCGAGTCCACTGCCGGGACCAGCGGGCAACGTCGAATACTTCTTGTGGTTGCGTCACGGTGTGGCTGAGCCGCGTAGCCCGATCGAGGAACTGGTCCACGCCGCCGTGCAGAAGGGTCCGCGATGAGCGCCGGACGTGAAGTACTACTTGTGCTGCACACCGGGCATCAGGAGAACCTGCACACCGCGGCGGAGGTCGCGCGCCGACTGTCTGTGGCAGGCATCGGGATACGAGTGCTTGCCGAGGAGGCCGCGTACTTCGAACCCGAAGTGCGGAACCGGGTGGTGACCACTGGACCGGATGCCGCCGCTGGGTCGGAGCTCGTCGTGGTGCTGGGCGGCGACGGCACCCTGCTTCGTAGCGCCGAACTGGCCCGGCCTTGCCGCATCCCGCTGCTCGGGGTCAACCTCGGCCGAGTCGGTTTCCTCGCCGAGGCTGAGGCGGACTCCCTGGATGAGACGGTCAACGCCATCGTCGCCTGCGACTACCTTGTCGACGAGCGGATGACGGTCGACGTCACCGCGACTCTCAACGGCACCCTGCTGGCCCAGACCTGGGCGCTCAACGAGGCCAGCGTCGAGAAGAGCCGGCCGGAGCGGATTCTCGAGATGGTGCTCGAGGTGGACCATCGACCGGTGTCCGGCTTCGGCTGTGATGGGGTGCTGTGCGCCACCCCCACCGGCTCCACCGCTTACGCCTTCTCGGCCGGCGGACCGATCGTGTGGCCGGACGTCGATGCGTTGGTGGTAGTCCCCAGCAATGCACACGCCCTGTTCGCGCGTCCACTGGTGGTGTCTCCGGATTCCGTGGTGGCGGTGGAGACCGACCTGCACGGACGGCACAACGCGGTGCTGTGCTGTGACGGGCGGCGCAGATTCGAGCTACCTGCGGGCGTCCGGGTCGAGGTGATCCGAGGCGCCATACCGATCGGACTGGTGCGCCTGAACGATCGTCCCTTCACCGACCGGCTGGTGCGCAAGTTCGAGCTGCCGGTACAGGGCTGGCGGGGCCCGTTCCAGGGCCGCTAGGGTGCGGCCGTGCTCACCGAGATGCGTATCGAGGGCATTGGTGTGATCGATGAGGCCACCCTGGAACTGCATACCGGTCTCACCGTGATCACTGGTGAGACCGGTGCGGGCAAGACCATGGTGGTCACCGGCCTGCACCTGCTCAGTGGCGGCCGGGCCGATCCGTCCCGGGTCCGCAGCGGCGCCGACCGGGCGGTGGTGGAAGGCCGTTTCCAGCTCGCCGGCGGTGGCCCGGCAGCCGCGCTCGCGGCCGAGGTCGGTGCCCGGATGGATGAGGACGGCTGTCTGATCGCCAGCCGCACCGTCACGGTGGACGGCCGCTCCAGGGCACATCTGGGCGGTCGTGCGGTACCGGCTGGTGTGCTCGCCGATCTGGCTGACAGCCTGCTCGCGCTGCACGGCCAGAACGATCAGCTGCGGCTGCTGCGCGCGGGGGAGCAGCGGGCCGTGCTGGATCGCTTCGCCGGTGAAGCGGTGGCCAAGCCGCTGGCCGCCTATCGCCGGATTCGGCAGGAATGGCTCGGCTGCTGCGCCGAGCTCACTGAGAAGCGGGCCCGGCGCAATGAGCTGGCCAGGGAGGCCGATCTGCTCAGGCAGGGTCTCGCCGATATCACCGCGGTGGACCCGCAGCCGGGCGAGGATGAGGCGCTGGTGGCCGAGGCCCGCCGGCTCGCCGATGCCGACGAGCTACGGGACACCGCTACTTTTGCACAGTCCGCGGTGACTGGTGCCGCGGAATCGAACTCGGAATCAGACGTCGATCAGCCGGGTGCACTCGGCCTGGTCGGACAGGCCCGCCGTAGGTTGCAGAACGCGGTGGACCCGACCTTGCAGATACTGGCGCCTAGGTTGGCGGAGGCCGCCGTGCTGCTCGCCGATGTCGGCGCCGAGCTGGGGGCTTACCTGGCGAACTTGGACGCGGACCCAGGCCGGCTGGAGCAGGTGTTCGCTCGGCAGGCCGAACTCAAGGCGCTCACCCGCAAGTACGCCGCTGACGTCGAGGGGGTGCTGGTCTGGGCGCAGCAGGCGAGCCGGCGCCTGCAGGGGCTGGATCTCTCCGAAGAGGCCATTGCGGCGCTGGCGGCGCGACGCGACGAGCTGGCGGTCGAGCTTGCCGGGCACGCCGCCGCGCTCACCGAGGCCAGAAGCGGCGCGGCCAAAGAGCTCGGCGACGCCGTCACCGCAGAGCTCACCGGGCTGGGAATGGGGCAGGCGCAACTGTCCTTCGTCCTCTCCCCGACCCTGGCCGGGGAAGGCGAAGCCGGCATCGCCGTCGCGGGAACCCGGTTGCGAGCCGGACCCGACGGCGCCGATGAGGTGGAGTTACGGCTGGCGCCGCATGCCGGAGCGGGGCCGCTGCCGGTGCAGAAGGGCGCCTCGGGAGGTGAACTGTCCCGAGTGATGCTGGCGTTGGAGGTTGTGCTGGCCGATGCCGATCCGGTACCCACGATGATTTTCGATGAGGTGGACGCCGGAGTCGGTGGGCGCGCCGCCGTCGAGATCGGGCGGCGGCTGGCCAGGCTCGCGCGCAGTCACCAGGTTGTGGTGGTCACCCACCTGCCGCAAGTCGCGGCCTACGCCGACCGGCACCTGATGGTGGACAAGGCCAGCTACGCCACTGGCTTGACGCGCAGCGGGGTCCGGGAACTCGACCGTGAGGAGCGCATCGGGGAGCTGGCCCGGATGCTCGCGGGATTGGATGACACCGAAACCGGCCGGGCGCATGCCCAGGAGCTGCTGACCACCGCCGAGGCTGATAAGCGACCGCGGCGCCGTAAGGCGGGTTGAGGAGCGGCGTCCTCAGCGGTATGCGGTTGATCTGCGGCCAGGTGGGTGGGCGGAGCTGCCGCCTTCGGTGTTACCGTGAAGCTCCGTGGTCGGCGGTGTCCCGCCAGCCGCAGTGCAAACCGGTCATCGATCGAGAAAGGGCCGGTCCGGACCACGGGAGAGCGCCTTGGTGCAGCACGTCCGCCTGACCAGATACCTCTTTGTCACGGGGGGTGTCGCCTCTTCACTGGGTAAGGGGCTCACCGCGTCCAGCCTCGGCCAGCTGCTGACCGCCCGCGGTTTATGGGTGACCATGCAGAAGCTGGATCCTTACCTCAACGTCGACCCGGGAACGATGAATCCGTTCCAACACGGCGAGGTCTTCGTCACCGATGACGGCGCCGAGACCGATTTGGACATCGGGCACTACGAACGGTTTCTGGATCGAGACCTCAGCCGCAATGCCAACGTCACCACCGGCCAGATCTACTCGGCGGTCATTGCCAAGGAACGGCGCGGGGAATACCTCGGCGACACTGTCCAGGTGATCCCGCACATCACCGACGAGATCAAGTCGCGGATCCTGGCCATGTCCGAGGTGGGCAGCGACGGCCGCTCGGCGGACGTGGTGATCACCGAGATCGGTGGCACGGTCGGGGACATCGAGTCGCTGCCCTTCCTCGAGGCCGCTCGCCAGGTGCGCCACGACGTCGGCCGGGACAACTGCTTCTTCTTGCACGTGTCACTGGTGCCCTACCTTGTCCCTTCCGGTGAGCTGAAGACCAAGCCGACCCAGCACTCGGTGGCCACCCTGCGCAGCATCGGTATCCAGCCCGACGCCCTGGTCTGCCGCGCCGATCGGGAGATCCCGGCCGGTCTGAAGCGGAAGATCGCTCTGATGTCCGACGTCGACATCGACGGGGTGGTCGCGGCACCGGATGCACCGTCCATTTACGACATCCCCAAGGTGCTGCACTCCGAGGGGCTCGATGCCTACGTGGTACGCCGCCTCGGTCTTCCGTTCCGGGACGTGGACTGGACCGTGTGGGGAGATCTGCTCGACCGGGTGCACGCCCCGGAGCAGACGGTACGGATCGCCCTGGTGGGCAAGTACGTCAATCTGCCGGACGCTTACCTGTCGGTGACCGAGGCGCTGCGCGCGGGTGGCTTCGCGCACCGGGCCCGGGTCGAGATCAGCTGGGTTGCCTCGGACACCTGCGAGACACCGGCCAGCGCGGGAGCCGCGTTGCAGGGAGTCGACGGGGTGTTGGTCCCCGGTGGCTTCGGCGTGCGCGGCATCGAGGGCAAGATCGGCGCCATCCATCATGCCCGGACCCGGGGGATCCCCGTTCTGGGGCTGTGCCTCGGTCTGCAGTGCATGGTGATCGAGGTCGCCCGCAACCTCGCCGGGCTCGACGGCGCGGGCTCGACCGAGTTCGACGAGGCCAGCCCACATGCGGTGATCTCGAGCATGCCCGACCAGGCCGACGTTGTGGCAGGCCAGGCGGACATGGGGGGCACGATGCGGTTGGGTGCCTACCCCGCGTTGCTGGCGAAGGGGTCCGTGGTGGCCACGGCGTATGGCACCACCGAGGTGACCGAGCGCCACCGGCATCGCTACGAAGTGAACAACGCCTATCGGGACAAGCTCGCCGCCGCGGGCCTGGTGATCAGCGGAACGTCGCCGGACGGCCATCTCATCGAGTTCGTCGAGCTGGCCGCCGCCAGCCACCCATTTTTCGTCGGTACCCAGGCGCATCCTGAGCTCATGAGCAGACCTACCCGTCCACATCCCCTTTTCGCCGCGTTCATCGGGGCGGCGCTGCGCTACGGAGCAGCGGACCGAGTGCCTGTCGAAGCGCCGGCAGCGCTGCGATGAGCGCGCCACATGCGTTTCCCGTAACCGAGAGCGACACCCTGTACGTCGGCCGGATTCTCGCGCTGCGCCGGGATCAGGTGGTGATGCCCGGTGGGCAGGTCGCCGCGCGCGAGGTCATCGAGCACCCGGGGGCGGTCGCCGTCGTGGCGCTGGATGACGACGGTTCGGTCGTGATGATCGACCAGTACCGCCATCCGGTGGGCAGGCGACTGCGTGAGCTCCCAGCGGGGTTGCTCGATACGGCTGGGGAGGATCCGTACGTGACGGCTCGGCGCGAGTTGGTCGAGGAGATCGGCTGCACTGCGCGGGACTGGTCGGTGCTCGTCGACGTGGTGCCCTCGGGTGGATGCAGTGACGAGGCGGTGCGGGTGTTTCTGGCTCGCGGGCTCCGCGAGGTGGGTCGGCCCACTGGCCCGGACGACGAGGAGGCCGATCTGGAGGTGATCCGGCTGCCGCTGGTCGAGGCGGTGCACCAAGTGCTGGCCGGTGAGATCGTCAATGCGGCGACCGTCTCGGGTTTACTCGCCGCGCATGCCGTGCTGACCGGTGTCGCGCAGCCGCGGCCGGTCGACGCGCCATGGCCGGACCGTCCGCGGCGCTTCGCGGACCGACGCGGCTGAGTGGTCTGCCCGTCTGATCGGGCGACCACAGCGTTACGCTGTCGCGGCAAGTGAGGAGAAGCGCCGGGTGAAGATCGGTATTCCGAGGGAGCTGAAGAACCACGAGTACCGGGTCGCGATGACTCCTGCCGGGGTGCTCGAACTGACCCGGCGCGGACACGAGTTGTTTGTGCAGGAGGGTGCAGGCGCTGGTTGCGGCTTTCCGGATGCGGATTACGCGTCTGCGGGGGCCCGCATCGTGCCCATTCCCGACGGGGTGTGGGGCGAGGCCGAACTGGTGCTCAAGGTCAAGGAGCCGGTGACCGAGGAGTATCACCGGATGCGTAAGGGACAAATCGTGTTCGCCTACCTGCATCTGGCCGCATCGGCGGAATGCACCTCCGCGCTGGTCGACGCCGGAGTCGCTGCGGTCGCTTACGAGACGGTGCAGTTGGCCGACGGTTCGCTTCCGCTGCTGGCCCCGATGAGTGAGGTCGCCGGGCGAATGGCCCCTCAGGTGGGGGCGCACTGTCTGGAGCGGATGCAGGGTGGACGGGGAGTGCTGCTCGGCGGAGTGTCCGGGGTGCCCGCAGGCAAGGTCGCCGTGATCGGTGCCGGGGTGTCGGGTATGAACGCCGCCACCATCGCGCTGGGCCTGCAGGCCGAGGTTGTGGTGCTGGACACCAACATCAACCGCTTACGGCAGATCGACTTCGGCTACCGGGGCCACCTGCAGACCATCGCGTCGAACACCTACGAGGTCGAGAAGGCATGTTTATGGGCGGACCTGGTGATCGGGGCGGTGTTGGTACCCGGAGCCAAGGCCCCCATGCTGGTGAGCAACAGCCTGGTCGCCCGGATGCGTCCGGGTTCGGTGCTGGTGGACATCGCCATCGACCAGGGTGGCTGCTTCGCCGATTCGCGGCCGACCACGCACGCCGAACCCACCTTCACCGTGCACAACTCAGTCTTCTACTGCGTGGCCAACATGCCCGGCGCGGTACCACACACGTCCACCTATGCGCTGACCAACGTCACGTTGCCCTACGTCAGCGCATTGGCCGACAAGGGACTGCGGCAGGCCGCATCCGACGACCCAGCGCTGGCTCGAGGGATCAACGTGGTGGCAGGCGCGGTGGTTCTTCCCGAGGTCGCCCAAGCGCACGGGCGCGAGTATCTGCCGCTCGTCGAAGCGCTCGGATGAGCGGAGATTCGTGACCCGATCAGCGCTCCACACCACCGCGCGGCCTGATACGCGGGTGGATCTCACGGTGTCGCCCCAGCTGAGAACGGTGATTTCGGCCTATCTGGACCACCTCGCCGTTGAGCGCGGCACCTCGTCCAACACGTTGGACTCCTACGCCCGTGACCTGCGCCGCTACGGTGCACACCTGACCGAGGCCGGCGTCATCGAACTCGCTGCGGTACGTGAACGGCATGTCACCGGCTTCCTCGCCGCACTTCGGGAAGGGGCGGGCGGGCATCGCCCGCTGGCGCCGTCCTCGGCCGCCCGAGCGCTCGTCGCGGCCCGCGGGTTACACCGCTTCGCCCATCGGGAGGGTCTGGTGGCAACCGACGTCGCTGTCGAAGTCCATCCCCCCAGCCCGGCGAAACGGCTGCCCAAAGCGCTTGCAGTGCACGATGTGCTGCGCCTGCTCGAGGTATTTCCGGCCGAGGGAGGTTCCCGCGCCCTGCGCGATCAGGCGCTGCTGGAATTGTTGTACTCGACCGGTGCCCGAATCTCCGAGGCGGTCGGGCTGGACCGGGACGACATCGACTCCGCGGCCCGCACCGTGCTACTACGGGGCAAAGGGGGTAAACAACGGCTCGTGCCGGTGGGCAGACCCGCACTGGCCGCGCTGGATGCCTACCTCATCCGTGGTCGTCCGCCATTGGCAGCGCGGGGAAGGGGCATCGCCGCAGTGTTTCTCAACGCCCGCGGAGCCCGGCTGTCCCGGCAGAGCGCCTGGGCGGTACTGCGGGAGGCCGCCTGCCGGGCCGGCATCACCGGTGCGGTGTCACCACACACCCTTCGCCACTCCTTCGCCACTCACTTACTCGAAGGCGGCGCGGACGTCCGCGCCGTGCAGGAACTGCTTGGGCACGCTTCGGTGACCACCACACAGGTCTATACCCTGGTGACGGTCGATACTCTGCGAGAGGTGTACGCCACGGCGCATCCGAGAGCCCGCGGCTAACGCGAGAGCCCTTACGGCGAGGCGCGTTGTCGGGCTTCACTGCGGCCGAATAGGCTCCCCCCGGGCCGCGCTGTGTTCGAGAAGGGATCGGGGTTTCCATGTCCAGTTGGGCGTCCGCACGGCAGCCGCTTGCTGTGTCGACCCCGCCGGTCCCGGATGACGACGTCGTCATCGCCGACGATGGGATCGATCCCGCCAAGCGTCCAACGCGTGCAGTGCCTCACCCCCCCCCGCTGGACCGTCATGGGCCGGCCAGGGTGGTAGCGATCTGCAACCAGAAGGGCGGTGTCGGGAAGACGACGTCGACGATCAACCTTGGGGCCGCGTTGACCGAATATGGGCGCCGGGTGCTGCTGGTCGACTTCGACCCACAGGGCGCTCTTTCGGTCGGGTTGGGAATCCCTGCGCATCAACTTGAGCGCACTATTTACAACGTGATTATGGAGCGGGGCGTGCCCGTGGAGGAGGTCGTACAGTCGACCTCGGTGCCCGGGATGGACCTGCTGCCCAGCAACATCGACCTCTCCGCCGCCGAAGTGCAACTGGTCACCGAGGTCGGTCGGGAACAGACCCTCGGCCGGACGCTGAGCACGCTCGTGCCGCACTACGACTTCATTCTGGTCGATTGCCAGCCGTCGCTGGGACTGCTCACCATCAACGCCTTGGCATGTGCCGATGGTGTCGTGATCCCACTGGAGTGCGAGTACTTCAGCCTCCGAGGAGTGGCCCTGCTCATCGACACCATCGAGAAGGTGCGGGAGCGGCTCAATCCCAAGCTGGAGATCACCGGGATTCTCGCCACGATGTACGACCCCCGCACGTTACATGCTCGCGAGGTGATGGCTCGCGTGGTGGAGGCGTTCGGCGACGTGGTGTTCGACGCTGTGATCAACCGTACGGTCCGATTTCCGGAGACGACCGTTGCCGGTGAGCCGATCACCCGGTGGGCGCCGAAGTCCGCCGGGGCAAAGGCCTACCGTGCGTTGGCCCGTGAGGTGATTGCGCGATGAGCCAGCGCCACTCACGGGGCCGCCAGGCCACGATATGACGGCGGTGCAGGACCCGATGGTGGCCGAAGATGCCGCCGATTCCGGTCGTTTCACCGTACGGCTGGAGAACTTCGAAGGCCCGTTCGATCTGCTGCTCGCGCTCATCTCGCAACAGCGGATGGACGTGACCGAGGTCGCGTTGCACCAGGTTACCGATGAGTTCATCCGGCACCTGCGGGAACTGGGGGACCGCTTCGATCTGGACGAGACCACCGAGTTCCTGGTCGTCGCCGCGACCCTGCTCGATCTCAAGGCCGCCCGGCTGCTGCCCGCTGCGGATGTCGAGGATGAGGCGGACCTGGCGCTGCTGGAGGCTCGAGATCTGCTGTTCGCCAGGTTGTTGCAGTACCGGGCGTACAAGCAGATCGCAGGGCTGTTCGCGGAGCTGGAAGCAGGGGCGCTGCGCCGTTACCCTCGGTCGGTGGCGATGGAGGAGCGCTACGTAGGCCTGCTCCCCGAGGTGATGCTGGGGGTGGACGCGGTCCGGTTCGCCGAGATCGCGGCTGTGGTGTTCCGGCCCAGACCGCCACCAACGGTGTCACTGGATCACCTGCACACCGTCCAGGTGTCGGTGCACGAGCAAGCCGCGTTGCTGCGCAGCTGGCTCGCTCAGCACGGCCAGGCGAGTTTTCGTGCCCTGGTGTCCGACTGCGGGCATATCCGAGAGGTGGTGGCCCGTTTTCTGGCGCTGCTGGAGCTCTACCGCGAGGCACTGGTGATGTTCGATCAGCTCGACCCACTCGGCGACCTGCATGTGCGCTGGACCGGTGATGCGCAGACATGAAGACGGAGCCGCAGGAGGCTGAAAGACTGCCCACATTGTCCAGTGACGACGAACTCGACGCTGCGCTGGAAGCTCTGTTGCTGGTGGTGGATATTCCAGCCGGGGAAGAGGTGCTAGCCGATGCTCTGGACCAGCCGGTGGCGCGGGTAGTCGATGCGCTGCGCCGGATGCGGACGTGCTATCTCGACGCTGGACGAGGGATCGACCTGCGCCGAGTGGCCGATGGATGGCGGTTCTACACCCGAGATGTGCATGCCCCGTTCGTGGAGCGGTTGCTGCTCCAGGGCCAGCGCGCCAAGCTGACCAGAGCTGCCCTGGAGACTCTCGCCGTAGTGGCCTACCGTCAGCCGGTTACCCGATCCCGGGTCGCTGCGGTGCGTGGGGTGAACGTCGACGGGGTGATGCGTACGTTGCTGGCCCGCGGTCTGGTGCAGGAGGCTGGGATCGACTCCGATACCCAGGGCGTGCTGTACCGCACGACTGAACTGTTTCTGGAACGACTCGGGCTGCCCTCGCTGGAGGATCTGCCGCCGATCGCCCCCCTGCTGCCGGATGTGGATTCCATCGATGATGTCCAGTTCTGAGAACTCAGCGGCTTCTGAGAACCCAGCGGCACTGCGTCTGCAAAAGGTGTTGGCGCAGGCGGGTGTGGCCTCTCGGCGTGCCGCTGAGGAGATGATTGCTCGTGGCCGGGTGCAGGTCGACGGTGCGGTGGTGCGCCAGATGGGGATGCGGGTCGATCCCGAGCGCGCCGTCATCCACGTCGACGGTATGCGGTTGGAACTGCGCTCCGACGTGGTGCATCTCGTGCTGAACAAGCCGCGCGGCGTGCACTCGACGATGTCCGATGACCACGGGCGCCCCTGCGTCGGTGACTACGTGGTGCAGCGGCCACAGCGCCTGTTCCACGTCGGCCGTCTCGACGCGGACACCGAGGGTCTACTGCTGCTCACCAACGACGGGGAGCTCGCGCACCGGCTGATGCATCCCTCCTCTCAGGTCATGAAGACCTATCTGGCCGAGGTACCGGGTCCAGTGCCCCGAGCATTGGGCCGCACCCTGCGTGCTGGGGTCGAGCTTGATGACGGCCCGGTCACCGTGGACAGGTTCCGGGTCGTGCAGGCGCTACCCGACAGGGTGTTGGTCGAGGTGGTACTGCACGAAGGGCGCAAGCACATCGTGCGACGGCTGCTGGCCGAGGCCGGGCATCCGGTGTTGCGGCTGGTACGCACCGCGATCGCCGACCTTCGCCTCGGTGAGCAGCGACCGGGCACGGTTCGGGCACTGTCCCAGGGTGAGGTCGGCGGGCTCTACCGAGCGGTCGGCCTGTAGCAGACCGGGCCCGGCGAGCCGGCTCAACGGCTAGCGACCCGGCGGTAGAGCGCCACCGTAAGCGGGGCGAACACCGTGATGATCACCACTGACGACAGTATCGCGTACAGCACTGAATGTTGCCCGGGCCAGCCGCTGGGCAGCGGAAAGTTGGCCGGTGCCGCATTGGCGAACAGGTCCCGGCTCGAGTTCGCCACCGAGGTCACCGGGTTCCATTCGGCGGCTACCTTCAGCACGGTGGGCAGGTTTCCGGTCGGCACGAACGCCGAGGAGATGAAGGTGAAGGGGAACAGCCAGATCAGCCCGGCACTCTGCGCCACCTCCACCGTGCGGCACAGTAACCCGACGAAGGCGCCCACCCAGGACATCGCAAACGCGAACAGCAACAGCACTCCGTACCCCGCCAGGGCGTCGGACAATCCACCGTGGATCCGCCAGCCGACCACCAGACCGGTCACGCTCATGATTGTCAGGGTGATCGCATTGATCCCGAGGTCGGAGGTGGTCCGCCCCAGGATCACCGCGAGCCGGGACATCGGCAGCGAGCGGAACCGGTCGATGATGCCCTTGTGTAGGTCGCTGGCCAGCCCCATCGTCGTGAACGCAGCGTTGAACGCCACGGTCTGGGCGAAGATCCCACCGATGAGGAACTCGCGGTAGGCGTCACCCCCCAGACTGCCCGCGAATACGTACGCGAAGAGCAGTACGAACATGATCGGCTGCACGGTGGCGCCCACCAGCAGGTCCGGCATTCGCTGGATGTGCACAAGGTTGCGCCAGGTGATGATGCCGCTGTCCCGCAGCACCGAGGTCGCCGCTGTCACGGCCGGACTCCTGTCTTCTGCTTTACGTCGTTGGTAGCGGTTTCGGGGACCGGGTCGCCGGCTTCCTCGGCGACGTGTCCGGTCAATGCCAGGAACACGTCGTCCAGGGTGGGGCGGTGCAGGCCGACGTCCTGCACCGAGACGCCGATCAGGTCGAGCCTGCGCAGTGCCTCGATCAGCGATTTGGCACCTTCGTCGACGACGATGCCGACCCGCCGAGAGTGGGCGTCGATCGTGGCCTCCCCGGAGCCGATCTCGGTGAGTACCCGGCCCACCTCGGGGAGGTACTCGGCGTCGTCGATCACCAGTTCCAGCCGCTCGCCACCGATCTGGGCCTTGAGCTGATCGGAGGTTCCACGGGCGATCACCCGGCCGCGGTCGATCACCGCGATGGTGTCCGCCAGCCGATCGGCCTCCTCCAGGTATTGCGTGGTGAGCAACACACTGGCGCCGTCGTTGACCAGCTCACCGATCACCTCCCAGGTTTCCAGCCGGCCGCGCGGGTCCAGCCCCGTGGTCGGTTCGTCGAGAATGACCACCTCCGGTCTGGCGACGAGGGCTCCTGCCAGGTCCAGGCGCCGTCGCATACCTCCGGAGTAGGTCTTCGCGGATCGTTCGGCCGCATCGTCGAGGCGAAACCGGACGAGCAGTTCGTGCACTCTGGCGCGGGCCTCGCGCCGGGGCATCCCGTACAGCCGACTGACCATGTACAAGTTCTCGAACCCGGTCAGGGTCTCGTCAACGGCCGCGTACTGACCCGATAGGCCGATCTTGCGACGCACGCCCTGCGGGTCGGCAAGCACGTCCACCCCGGCCACCCACGCGTGCCCGGCGTCCGGCTTCAGGAGCGTGGTAAGGATTCGGACGGTCGTCGTCTTGCCCGCGCCGTTGGGACCGAGCAGGCCCAGCACGGTGCCGCGCGGGATCTGCAGCTCGACGCCGTCGAGGGCGCGGGTGGACCCGAAGGTCTTGACCAGTCCTTCGGCCTCGACTGCGGGTGTGGGCATAATGACTCCCTGCGACATGAGTGATTTCCGAACTGCACGGTATACGGGTGCACCGACAGAATGTGCGGACTTTTCGTCGATCGAGCCGTGCCGGGCACAATGGACGCGTCGGCGACGTGGGAGGTCATTCGGGTGCAGCAGGGTGAGGTGTTGCGGGGCGTGGTGGCGATCGACGGGCCATCGGGCACCGGGAAATCCACCGTAGCCCGTCGTCTGGCGGCGTCCCTGCGGGCCCGGTATCTGGATACCGGCGCAATGTACCGAGCGGCTGCCCTGGGGGTTGTGCGGGCCGGTGTCGACCTCACTGACCAGCGCTCGGTGGCATTGGTGGTGGGTCGGATGCGTATCGAGGTGGGCACTGATCCCAATGACCCGACCGTGCTGCTGGACAGTGTGGACGTCGCGGGGGAGATCCGAGGTCCGGTGGTGACCACAGCGGTCAGCCCGGTGTCGGCGGTGTCCGACGTGCGGGCGTTGCTCGTCGCCCAGCAGCGTCGGATCATCCACGACGCGACTGCCTGCGGTCGTGGAATCGTGGTGGAGGGGCGCGATATCGGCACGGTGGTGATGCCTGAGGCCCGGCTGAAGGTCTTTCTCACCGCGGGCGCGGCTGAGCGCGCGGCCCGGCGTGCGGCCCAGGACGGTCTCGATGATGTCGCAGAGGTACGACGTGCCGTCGAGCGCCGGGACCGGTTGGATTCCAGCCGAGCGGTGTCCCCGATGCGCGCCGCCGATGACGCCGTTGAGTTGGATACCACCGCGTTGGACGTCGATGCTGTTCTGGACCGGCTCCATGGGCTGGTGGCGCAGCGCGGGATGCTCACCGCAGCCGTCTGGATCGAGCAGTGACGGGACTGCCCGAAGGCACCTGGCCGTGGTTGCAGGGCTTCACCCGCTGGATCGGCACCTGGTGTTTCTTCGTCTCCTACCGGTTGCATGTCCGGCACCGCGAGCTGATTCCGGTGAGCGGAGCTCTCGTGGTGGTTGCCAACCACACCGCGATGGTGGACGGTCCGCTGCTGTACGGGATGCTGGGACGGCGGTCCTCCTTCCTGATCAAGCAGGAGATGTTCCGTGGGCCGTTTGCCTGGTTGCTGCCCCGGCTGGGGCAGTTGCCGGTGCGCCGTGGTGAACGCGACCGTGCCCCCCTGTTGGCCGCTGTCCAGCTGTTGCGCTGCGGCGGGGTCGTTGTGGTGTTTCCGGAGGGAACTCGGGGAGAGGGTAACGTCACGACCGCGCATCACGGGGCCGCCTGGATCGCCCGGTCCAGTGGAGCAGTGCTGCTGCCGGTGGCGGTTCGCGGTACCCGCCGTCCCGCCGGTCGCGGTCGCCGGTTCCGTCCACGGGTCGACGTGCTGTTCGGCGAGCCGTTCGCCGTCGCTCCGGGCGATACGCGGGCTGAGCTGGCCGCGGCGACAGAGGAGATGCGGACTCGGTTGGCCGCGCTGGTTGCCGAATTGGACGCAATCCGCAGTGGAGATCAGACTGCGGCGCGGCCGGAAGGAGCTTGATGAGCAGTTCTTCACTGAGTAATGGGACGCCGAACGGCGCGGTGCCGGGCGATGGAACCTGGTCCGACGAGGTCGAGTGGGCTGTGGCCGAGGATTCGCTGGGCGCCGAGGGTCTTGACGCGGAATCGGACGCCGAGCTCGAGCAACCGGTACTCGCCGTGGTGGGCCGTCCCAATGTGGGCAAATCGACGCTGGTGAACCGGATCCTGGGACGCCGGGAGGCGGTGGTGCAGGACGTGCCCGGGGTGACCAGGGATCGGGTGGCCTACGACGCGCTGTGGAACGGGCGCCGGTTCACCCTTGTGGATACCGGTGGGTGGACACCCGATGCGCGCGGGCTGCAGGCCGCAGTGGCCGGGCAGGCCGAACTGGCGATGCGCAGCGCGGATGCCGTGCTGCTGGTGGTTGACGCCACGGTGGGGGCCACGGCGGCGGAGGAGGCCGTGGCCCGGGTACTGCGCCGTTCGTCCACCCCCGTCCTGCTGGCCGCAACCAAAGTGGACGATGATCGGGCGGTCGCCGACACCGCGGCGCTGTGGTCCTTGGGGTTGGGTGAACCGCATCCGGTGAGTGGGCTGCACGGCCGGGGCACCGGCGATCTGCTCGACGCGGTGCTGGCGGCGTTGCCCTCCTCGCCGCGCGATGTGGCCGGTCACGCCGGGGGGCCGCGCCGGGTCTCGCTGGTCGGTAAGCCCAACGTGGGCAAGTCGAGCCTGCTCAACCGGTTGGCGGGGGAGCCGAGGTCGGTGGTGCACGAGATCGCGGGCACCACGGTGGACCCGGTGGACTCACTGGTGGACCTCGATGGTGAGGTATGGCGCTTCGTCGATACCGCGGGGCTGCGCAAGCGGGTGAACACAGCCAGCGGCGCGGAGTACTACGCATCGCTGCGCACCAAGGCGGCCATTGATGCCGCCGAGGTCGCGGTGGTGCTGATCGACGCATCTGAGCCGATCACCGAGCAGGACCAGCGGGTGATCACCTCGGTGGTGGATGCCGGGCGGGCACTGGTGCTGGCCTTCAACAAATGGGATCTAGTCGACGAGGACCGGCGCCGCGAGCTGACCCGGGAGCTGGACCGCGACCTGGCCCGGGTGCGCTGGGCGGAGCGCGTCAACATCTCCGCGCGCACTGGGCGTTCGGTGGGCAAGCTGGCGCCATTCCTGCGTACCGCCCTGGAATCTTGGGACCGGCGAGTGCCCACCGGCCAGCTCAATGCCTGGCTGTCCGAGGTGATCGCCGGGACGCCACCACCGGCGCGCGGCGGCCGGGCGCCCAAGGTGCTCTTCGCCACCCAGGCCAGCGCCCGGCCGCCCACCTTCGTGCTGTTCACCACCGGTTTCCTCGAAGCCGGCTACCGGCGATTCCTTGAGCGCCGGTTACGGGAGACCTTCGGCTTCACCGGCAGCCCGGTGCACATCTCGGTCCGCGTCCGGGAACGGAAGTCTCGGTAACGGGTCAGGTGATACAGAGAGGTCTGTCACGACCCTGACACTGATGAGCGGGGCACGGGGCATGGTGGGTGGTCGAGGACAACCACCATGCCCAATGGGGACCGGCTTGCCCACCACGATCGAAGTTTTCTCCGACTTCGTCTGCCCGTTCTGCTACCTCGCTGAGCAACCGCTCGCGGACTCCGTCGAGGGGCCTGGCGTCCCTTCGAACTCCGGCCCGAATCCACGGCGACTCTGCGGCCCGAGGCTGAATACCTGGGATCGCGTGGTCTATCCAATGGCTGAACGCGTGGGTGTACCGATCGTGCTCCCTGCGGTGTCCCCGCAGCCCTACAGCCACCTCGCGTTCGAGGGCTTCGCCTACGCCGAGGAGCGTGGGCGGGGGCAGCGGTACACCGAGCGGATGTTCCGCGCGTTCTTCGTCGAGCAGCTCGACATCGGACGGCCCGAGATACTGATGGACATCGCCAAGGAGCTCGGGCTGGATGGCGATACGTTCCGCTCAGCACTGGAATCCGGGCGCTACGCTGCCACGCACCAACGGGCCCTTCGTCGCGCTCGGGAGCTGGAGATCACTGTCGTGCCCACCTTCCTGGTGGACGGTCAGCGGCTGGAGAGCATGCCGTCCGCAGAGGGCTGCGCCGGTTGCTCGAGGGCGCCGCTGTGCTCCGGTAGCGATTCGCCGACGTGGACGGCGCTACGCTAAGCTGCGTGAGCGCCCGTGAGGGCGTGGCCGGGACGTGGCGCAGCTTGGTAGCGCACTTGACTGGGGGTCAAGGGGTCGCAGGTTCAAATCCTGTCGTCCCGACGGTCATCGTTGCAGGTCAGTGGGTGCGGTGCCCGCTGGGGCGTCACGCTCGTTGATCCATTGCGTAACCAAGTGCGTGACTACCGGTTTACCGTGCCCCACGGATAGCGCGGTTCATGGCCATGGTCCCCCTGCTCGATCATCGATCAGATTTCCTCGCGGTACCCCTATTCGGCCACTTGGGCACTCTCCGTCGGTAGATTGGTCCACCTACATGTTGGGGGACCGATGAGAGGCGGCTCATGGGCAGTGAGCAAGGGCGCGGCAGGGAACCCGGCTCTTCAGGGCGCGGCAGGGAATCTGGCTCTTCTGTGTCATCGTTTGATCTTGATTTGCCGGGGATAGGAAGGTTTGCTTTTCGTGGAAAGCATGCAGGGTGGTTCCTCGCCATCGCCATCGTTATGTTGGTTCTCCTTTTCGTGATCACTAAGATGGAATCCCCCCTCCAGAGTGGGATTCCCAGCCCTACGGTGGTTCCGGTGCCGCCTACGCATTCTGGTGAGGAAGAGGGGGTAGGTCCGCAGGGCAGGATTGGTGGTGAGGTTCCGGGACCTGGTTACGTGCCTTGGTTATTGCCCCCAACCCTGGGCAGCCCGCAGGGCGGGACTGGTGGTGGTGAGGGTCCTGGGAAGGATCGGTTACCACTCCCAGCCCCGGGCGGCCCACAGACTGGTACCAGCGTACCCGGCGTGGTTCCTGGTGAACGTGGTGGTGCGCCCACAGAGGGAAGACATGGCGAGGGAGGAGAAGTAATATCGACTTCTGTAGCTCCGCCTATTGATACATTCAGAGAACCCGCAAGTTGTTCCGGGAATCTGCTCACTTCTCCGTGGCACCTAGAAGCTAGCCGCGATCATGACGAGGAGCAAGAATACTTCGCTGCCGATACGAATTTGCTCGCTGAAAAAAACATGGTCCTCGTCACCTACAACTTGCATGGTCTCCGGGCGCAAGAGGGCCCCAGACATGACCAGTCGGCGTTAGTTTTCGATCAACCCACCGAAGCTGGCACCTGGTATGTTGTCAGCTTCGAAGATTATGGCACGAACGGATCAGCTGATTGGCAGACTGTCAAAATTCCATTAGCTGACTTCAAGGGACTTTCAGATTCTCCACCCGGTCAACTGAATGGGAGAACACTTGACACAGCTCGACCGGTAAGCGTCATGCACACCCGCTTCTGGAATGATGCACCGTATGTCGTCGACATCTCCAGTATCAAATTGTGTAACGGCCCGTCGCTCCCTGGCTGATCAATTGTGTGGCTAATCGATTCGGCCTGCCACGGGGAAGATGCGGTTCATGACCGTGGCTCCTTGCTCGATCACCGGCCGGATCTGCTTGCGGTAGACGGCCTCGGTAACGGCGGTGCCGCTGTGATCGACCAGTCGGGCGATGTCTTCGAGCATTACGCCGGAAGCCGAGAGGAGGGACACGAAGCTGTGCCGCATCTCACGTGGTGTCCACTCCTCCGGTACCAGGCCAGCGGCCCCGACAACCTTGCGAAACACGCGCCGCACGTTGTGCGCATCCAGCCTGGTGCCGGCCACTGAGGGGAAAACAAGATTGTGCTCCTGCCGTTTCTGACCGGCGAGCTTCCTGACCGCTTCCTGGTGACTGCGTTGGGACTGCAAGGCGGTGACGCACCGGGCGGGTAGGGCCAGGGTACGGCGTGACTTTCGGGTCTTGGTATCTCCGCCTGCTCGTACTGCCCTCCATACTGCGATGGAGGGCAGTACCTCCGGGTTAGCGTCAGGTTGCCCGACCAGGTCAACGAGATCTCAGGTAAGGGCACGGAGTTCCTCCGTCCGAGCGCCGAGGAGCAGGGACAACACGGTGTAGGCGCACAAGGGGAACGCCTCGGCGGCGATGAGAACTGCTTCGGCCTGTTCGAGCGTGAGCGTCTTTGACGGTCGGCCCGGCCGTCCTGTCGGAACTTCGCACAGTACGACTACGTTTCGCTTCACCTTGTCCCGTGCCTGCGTGTGTCGAACTGATCGATTTAGGATTGAGTGGATAGCCGCAGCTCGAATTCTCATGGGTACAAGACTACATAAGAGAGAATGGGGGCTGACAGTGGCGGTCATTCATTCCTACATCCCAATACCCAACCCTATCCCCCTGAGCCTCTCATCCAGCTCTTCGACCGCCGCTGTGTCCTGCCACGGCTGCAACCGGCCTCGTGCCGTCTTAACCTCACTGGTCAATCGGACCGAACGGTACTTGGTGGCCAGTAGCGCGCCGTCGCCAATAAGCCGGGCAGCTTCTTCTACCTCGCCGCAGAGCAGACGGGCAGTGCCTAAACGAAGCTTGCAGAAGGCCAGGCCACCGACCCGTGTAGTATCGAACAGCTTTAGTCCCCGCTCGGCAGTGGCAGCGGCTTCTTTTGGTTTGCCAAGCCGCAGCAGACAGTAGCTCTGAGTATTGGCGATAAACCCCTCATTAACCCAATAGACTGCTGAGGGTGGAAGATTGCCGGTTGGCCGGTGATGCAAACGAGCCAGCGCCCGGTCACACTCGCTCATACATTCTTTGTACTGGCCGCTCACCGCGTAGGCGATAGCGGCCTTGTTCGCGGCAAAAATCGTAAGTGGCACATCATCAATCTTGTTCGTAAGACTCTGGGCAGCTGCCGCGTAGTCAATACCGGCATGTACCCTCCCTTGCCAGGCGGCAAAGTGACTCATGAGGCTGAGCGCATAGATAGCCAGCTCGACATTTTTAGCTTCCTGGGCCGCCGCTCTGGCTTCATCGCAGTAGTGCATGGCACTGGCAGCATCGTCAAGGTCGAAGCAGTACAGCCCGATAGAACTGGACATACTACTGTAGACAGACAAGAGCCGGGGATGAAGCTCAGCCGGGCAGTCATCCAGCAGAGAATCTACAAACTCCCGCTGGGCACTGACGGTGTGCAGTACCGCAGAGGGGCCAAAGGTATCCTCTTGCTGTTTGCAGTCTGAGAGAATGGTTTCAATGTGATCAATGGATTGTTCATGCACACGGCGGGGTATAACAACAACTTTGGACAAACGTTCCTGTTCGTCACTGTCCAGGCTAAGTAATGGCAAAGCGGCAATGGTGGTAGACACCCAGCCGAGTAACCGAAGATGTTCCCGACGTTCCACGGTAGTATTGGCCCATTCCCGGAGAAAAGTTCGGAGCTGTTCCTTGAGCTGCGCTCTCCATGCTACGGGCACCGCCTGGGACGATGGCGTACTGAGCAGGGCCAGGAACAACAGCGGCCCGGCCAGACTGGCAGCCAGCTCCCCACCGACAGCGGTAGCCAGACGAGACAGCAGGCTCCTGCCCGCTCGGCCCCATACCGTTCTGCTCGTCAGGGAGGCCAGCGGCCCGCAGCTCCTCCGCCCGCGCCTGAGCTTCGGCATACGCCTGGGCAAGCTGGGCTTCCCGGGCATTGGCCTCGTACTGCTCCTTAGCCTGGCGTACCTGTTCGTAGCTAGCCAGCAGATCACCGTCAGCCCCCAGAAACCGATCAGCCTTGGCCCAGAAGTCCCGAGTCAGCAACTGGCGGTCTGCTTCAGCCTTAGCCACTGACGAGCGGCTGTAGCCGGTCCGGCGGGCAATCTGCTGTTGGACGACGTTGTTGGCTTCACGCAGGGCGGCCAGCTGCTGGTCGAGAGCCAGGCGCATGGCTACCAGCTCGGGCGGTCCTTGGATCATGGTCATCCCCCATCGTCATTGTCGTTGCCAGTCATTGCCCACTGTAACGATCCGATGGCAGGGACCTGAGCGTAGCGGCGTGTTCAGCAGTGTTCACCGAAGTGAAGCCGGGTTGAACACGCTGAGCAGTTAGCACTTGCGTGGGTCTTGGGCCCCAGAGCCGGGATGATGGCCCACCCGGGGTGTGGCAGGTGCCTAGCTGGTGTTTCTTGGCCGCTCACGTCCTCCCCCTGAGCGTGAGGGACATACCGGCCGAGCAGTGACTCCCCCAAGCCGTGCTGCCGGGTGTGTTCGCCCCGGCTCTGGGTGCCCACCGGTTCAAGACGGACGGAAAGTGGTGAGGGTATGTCGCCAATGGATGCGGTAAATGAGCAGGCTTCCCGTCCGTTTGTCTGGTTCCCGCTTTTTGGACTTCGGCATGCTATTAACCGGCGTGATCGTCACGTTTCTTTTGGTTCACCGATGCGCTGTTTGTGCGATGCTGCTCATCCCCGGGGTGCTGAGGGTGACATGGAATGGCTCTGGAAGACGTGCGAGCAGTGCTGGGAGGAAGCGTTCAGGATTGTGGGCGTGAGGATATGCTGGTGAACGGCCTGAACTGCTTGGCGCAGTGTCAGAACAACGCCACAGCCATGAGCAGTGAAAAGGACCAATCGTGATCCGCGAGGATAGAGAGCTGTTGGCGGAGTTGGCCCGGTTGAACACGGACATGCCGTCACTGGCGCTACGGATTATGGACGGCAGTGCCAGCGTCCGGGAACAGCTGTATGTCGACCTGACACTGCCGCTTGACCAGGTCCTGTCCGGGTCGCGCACCGTGCAGCACCGGCGTCGGTGCAGGTACAGGCTCTGGATACTGGCTTCACCCAGGAGCCGGGCGACCCGTTTGCGGTTCACCATCCACCCAGGCCCAAGGTCAGCTCGGCGTGCACCTGTGGCCAGCCGTAGGTGCCCTGGGATTCCTCATACACCTGCTTTATCTGGTTCAGCAGCAATTCGTTCTCCTGGTCCCGGGCAGACACCGACCGCGAACATCACTCGTAGTACTCGGAACGGGATACACTCAACGCTCGGCAGGCCACCGCGACATCGATATTGTCCTCGGCTCACTCACAGAACAGCGGAGAGAGAGACTACTTTAGAAGGAAATTCTCCCGGGCGAAGTACGCCGCAGCGCGTTTCAGGATCTCATTCTCCAGCTCCAGCCGGCGTTTCTCCCACCGCAGCTCGGCCAGCTCTTTCTTCTCCGCGCTGGTCAACCTCATCTGGCTGCCGTTGTCATCAACGTCGATCTGGGCCAGCTAATTCCGCAGACACGGCTCACTAATCCGCAGATCCTTCGCCACCTCACACACGCTCGATGACCAGCTCGTTCGGGATCTTCACCGGATCGTCGGCGCGCGGGAGCGGAGCAGTTTCATCGCCCGCGCACTGCGGCGGGCCATCGATAAACTCGACCGTGCTGAGGCCCTGGACACGGCTGTGGGCTCGATCCCCGACTCCGGTCACGACTGGAACACCGACCCGGCAGCTTGGGTACACGCCCGGCGCACCGACCGCGAGCAGCTCGCCTGCTGATGGGTCTGCTGGTTCTGGACACGACTGTCCTGATCGATGCGCTGCGAGGTCGACCGGCCGCCGAACGGATCCGTGATCTGGCTGCTCACCGTGAAGTACTGCTCACCACCGTCATCAACGTCGAGGAGATCATCCGTGGACTGCGGCCGAACCAGCACGCGGCTGCGGACGCACTCTTCACCGCGATATGAACGACTTCCCAATGCCCGAAGTGGCTGTGGAGGAATGGCCACCCGGCTCGTGACCGCAGGACATGATGCGGACTTGTCGAGGTGGCCCAGCGCCTGCTATCTCTGACCGCAGTGATCTGGCACAACCGGAAGGAACCGTCATGGCACCGGGGACTCGACGTCGGTATCAGTATCGTCCGTAGAAGAGGTTGCCTGGCGCCTCCGAGTCCGAGCTGGTGAAGAAATCGCGGAGGGCCTGCCGGAGCTCGTCTTTGCTCACCAACCCGTCACCATCGGTGTCGATGCTCTGAAAAACCTGGTCGGCATCCTCATCCTCGATGGTGGGCCGCATACGGAACTCCGCCAGGGTGATAAACCCATCTCCGTCGACGTCGCATACGTTGAACCAGGAGTCATCGTCTGAGGCCAGTATGCGGTCGCGAAATTCGCTGCTCATCAGGTATGACATGTACTCTTCGAAGGAAACACGTCCGTCGGTATCGATGTCGGCGGCAGCGGCGTGCCCGGCCCACATACGTTCGTAGGTCTCAACGACCATCTGACCCTTGGCGGAGTCCACAGATTCACCGTATTGCTGGAGAAAGTCCTGGGCTTGGCTCATGTAGTCCTCGCGCTCCAAGAAACCGTCCCCGTCCGTGTCGAGCTGGGAGAAACGCTTCTTGAACTTGCGTTCGAGTAAATCAGTGCCGCCGTCGTCTTGCGTGGCCATAATTCCCCTCCCAGTTCAGAATTTGTACAACGCCAAACCAGCACCTACCATTTCATACTGCCGCCGACTCCAGCAAGTACCAAATACGGTGAGCCGACGGGGTGCACTGTGCGCACAGTGCACGTG
>JBOHHE010000172.1:0-1722 GCA_050700355.1 Pseudonocardiaceae bacterium | reverse complement strand
CCCGTCCAGTGTCATTCAACTCCATCAATATCCGCTGTCGCTCCCCAGCCAACAACATCTCCACTCCACCCACCGAGGCGCCAGGATCAATCGTCACTGCTTCCAGCAGACGCTTCATGCGTTGGGCGAGGGTGTGTGTGGTGGGTGGGTCAAATAGATCGGTGCTGTATTCAAGTAGACAGTCAATGTGTTCCGTGTCCGGGTGGTCGGTGAAGGTGAAGGCGAGGTCGAATTTGGCTGTATGGGTAGTGAAAAGTTCTGGTTGGCTGCGAAGGCCGAGGAGTTCGGGAGCCCCGGTGTGGGTGTGGTAGCCGACCATGACCTGGAACAGCGGATTGCGGGACTGGGAACGGCTGGGGTTGACGGCTTCGACGATGGTCTCGAAGGGCAGGTCTTGGTGTTCGAATGCGGCCAGATCGTTCTCACGTACCCGGGTCAGCAGTTCGGTGAAGGTGGGGTTGCCGTCGAGATTGGTGCGTAGCACGAGGGTGTTGACGAAGAAGCCGACCAGGTCATTGAGCGCGTCGTCGGTGCGCCCGGCAATAGGTGTACCCACGGGGATGTCCGTGCCCGCGCCTAGGCGGTGCAGCAACGTCACGACGGCAGCATGGAGTACCATGAACATGCTCGCATTGGCATCCCGAGCCAACCGCAGCAGGCCCCGATAGATCTGGGACGGTAGTTGCGTGTGGATGCTGTTTCCCCGATGGCTGGGTAGCTCCGGGCGGGGGCGGTCGGTGGGCAGCAGCAGCTCGTCGGGGATGCCATCCAGGGCGGCGCGCCAGTAGGCCAACTCATGATGGTATCGACTGTCGGGATCATCGGGGTCCCCGAGAAGTTGGCGCTGCCACAAGGCGTAGTCGGCGTACTGAATTGGCAGGGGCGCCCAGTCCGGTGCCCGTCCAGCGCCTCTGGCTGTGTACGCCAGTGTCAGGTCGTGCAGGAAAGGCCGGTCGGACCATTCGTCGGTGGCGATATGATGCAGCAGGATCACCAGCACATGCTCGTTGGAGCTACTGGTGATCAGGGTGACCCGCACCGGCACCTCGATGCTCAGATCGAATCGTTGGCTGACCGCAGTGGTGACCAGATCGGCAACCTGATCAGAGGTGGCGGAGAGGGCGTTGATTACGGGGTGGGCCTGCTCTGCCGGGAGGATGCGCGGGAAGGGTTCGCCGTTGTGCTCGCCGAATATGGTGCGCAATGGCTCGTGTCGGGCCAGTACATCACCGAACGCGCACCGTAGGACTCCGATGTCCATCTGCCCGTGTAGCCGGAAGACCATCGGGTAATTGTAGGTGGCGGTGGCTCCGTCGATCTGCTGGATCAGCCACAGCCGTCGCTGGGCGAACGACAACGGCAACTGAGCAGGCCGCTGTAGTGGCACCAACGCCGGCCGTGTTGGCTCCCCACCGGCCCGCAGGGCCAGTTCAGCCACGGTCTGGGCCTCAAACAGATCCCGGATAGTTAGCTCGACACCCAATACCGACCGGGCCCGACTGATCAGCCGGGTCGCCAGCAGCGAATGCCCTCCCAGATCAAAAAAGGAGTCCCCGACACCCACTGGATCCACTTTTAGGATCTCGGCAAACAACTCACACAAGACCTCTTCTTGGGCAGATCGTGGCGTTCGCGAAGAGGTTCCCGTCACCTCGGGTGCCGGCAGAGCCGCACGATCTAGCTTGCCATTAGCCGTCACAGGCAACCGATCAAGAACCACAA
>JBOHHE010000171.1:0-29968 GCA_050700355.1 Pseudonocardiaceae bacterium | reverse complement strand
CGTAATGCCACTCACGGGTCTCCATTTTGGCGTTTGGCGCGGCTCGGTTGCACCCGCAGCGGCTCGCCCGGCATTTTCGGGTACTCCGGGGGATACGGAAGATCGCCGAGGCCATGGTCACGCTCGTCGCGCATTGCCCAGTCGAGCAATTCGTCCAAGCCGAACGATTCCCCGTCCAGCCCCGCATGTGGATCACCTCGCTCGGCGAGCAGGGCGGGCACGGTGCAGATGTCGAAGTCCTCCGGTTCGACCTGCGCCAGATCATCCCAGGACACCGGCATCGATACCGTGGCCCTCGGGGTGCCGCGAACCGACCACGCCGACGCGATGGTCCGGTCCCGAGCCGCCTGGTTGAAGTCCAGAAACACCCGCTCGCCGCGCTCCTCCTTCCACCACGACACACTCGCCCGATCCGGGATTCGCCGTACCACCTCCCTTATCAGCGCGATCACTGCTCGACGCACCTGTACGAATGTCCACTCCGGGCGAATCCGCACCACGACATGGATCCCGCGGCCACCGGAAGTCTTGGGATAACCCACCATCCCCGCAGCGGCGAGCACCTCCCGCAGCACTCCCGCGACGGCGACGGCATCCGCGAAACCCGTTCCCGGCTGTGGATCGAGGTCCACCCGCAGCTCGTCCGGATAGTCCACCAGCGGGCGGCGTACTGGCCACGGATGGAAGTCGAAGGTGCCGAGGTTCGCAGCCCACAGGAGCACGGCAGGTTCCGTGGGACACACCTCACGGGCCTTCCGGCCGGAAGGAAAGGTGATCTCTACAGAATCCACCCAGGCCGGAGCACCTCGGGGAATCCGCTTGGCGTAGAACGGTTCTCCGGCTACACCATCAACAAACCGCTTGAGCGTCACGGGCCGCTCGGCCAACACCGGGAGTAATGTTTCGGCCACTCCGAGGTAGTACTGCACAACCTGCAACTTGGTGATGTCTCGCTTCGGAAAATATACCTTATCCGGGTTGGACACTCGCACGATGCGCTCGCCCTTGGGGCCAGGCACCGTGAGCTCCAGCGAGTCAGCGCGGCCCATATTTGTGACGCTACCGCATACGTTCGTCCTGCACGGCAAGCCCCGCCGACCCGAGATCCGCGTAATCTGGCGGTCATGAAACCCGTGGTCGGCGCCACCCCCAAGGTCACCAAGTCCGACGCCGAGTGGCGCGAGCAGCTCACCCCACAGGAGTACACGGTGCTGCGCAAGGCAGGTACCGAGCCACCGGGGACCGGAAAGTACGAGCACACCAAGACCCCGGGGGTGTACGAATGCCGGGCCTGCGGAGCGGAGTTGTTCCGCAGCGACCACAAGTTCGAGTCACACTGTGGGTGGCCCTCATTCTTCACCCCGCTGGCCGGCGACGCGGTGCTACTCCGGGAGGACCGCAGCATGTTCGCCAAGCGCGTCGAGGTGCTCTGCGCCACCTGCCACAGCCATCTGGGACACGTCTTCGAAGGCGAAGGCTACGACACTCCCACGAACCAGCGCTACTGCATCAACTCCGTCTCGCTGCGCTTGGTCTCCGATGACCTCCAGCAGTAGCCGTCGAGGGTTACCCATCAACAGGCCGCTTCCTCACTTCAAGTGACCGCACTGACGCTGTCCCGGGTGACGGAATAACTTTCCGTGATAAACAGCCACACTATCGGGTGCCGAACTGGGTGAAAGATTTGATTCACCGTTCAGCAAGCCTTGAGTCACTCTTTCGGGCGACTATCCCGACCTAACCCTCAGTGCTAGCTTAATCGCTGACCACAACAGCCCATATGGGGATCGTGAAGTCGCCACGGCGAAATCCTTATTTCGCCCGTACACTGCACCGGCCACCAAAACATGGTCCATTACATTTCCATGGTCCATTACATTTCCCTGCTCCATAGAGCTACAGAATGGCGGTATGGATTGTGACTCTGACAGATCCCGACCTCGCTGCTTCGAATGGGCAGGCCCCGCAGCAGCTGAGTTTGAGCACCGACGCGGCACGCAACCTGGCGACAACCAAGAAGTCCGTTCCCCAGATGCAGGAGATCACCTCACGGTGGTTGTTGAAAATACTGCCGTGGGTACAGGTGCAGGGTGGCGTCTACCGGGTGAACCGTCGGTTGACCTATACGGTGGGTGATGGCCGGGTCACCTTCACCACCACCGGCGCAGAGGTCCAGGTTATTCCCGCCGAACTCTGTGAGCTTCCCTTACTGCGCGGATTTGACGACGCAGAGGTCCTCGCCGCCTTGGCCGACCGCTTCGAGCAGCAAGAATTCGAGGCCGGCGACGTCATCGTCCAAGAGGGCCAGCCGGCCGATCAGATCTGTCTCATCGCCCACGGCAAGGTCAATAAGATCGGCGCCGGTAAATACGGTGACGAGGCCGTGCTGGCTGTGCTCGCCGATGGAGACCATTTTAGTTATCAGGCATTACTGGAGTCGCAGGACTACTGGCAGTTCACAGTCAAGGCCGTCACCAAATGCACGATACTGACACTGTCGCAACAACGTTTCGAGGAACTGGTCGCCCTGTCTGACACCCTGCGAGCACACATCGACCAGTTCAGAAGCAGCTCCACACCGCCTCAGAACAAATACGGCGAAGCCGCTATCGAACTGGCCTCAGGACACGAAGGGGAGCCGGATCTACCGGGTACCTTTGTCGACTACGAACGCTCGCCCCGTGAATACCATTTGAGCGTGTCCCAGACCATTTTGCGGGTGCACACTCGGGTAGCCGATCTCTACAACGACCCGATGAACCAGACCGAGCAGCAGCTCCGGCTGACCGTCGAGGCATTGCGGGAACGCCAAGAACATGAGATGATTAACAATCGCGAGTTCGGGCTGCTGCACAACGCCGATCTGAGCCAGCGCATCCCCACCCGCAGTGGTCCTCCCACACCGGACGACCTTGATGAACTCCTCTGCCGCCGTCGCAAGACCCAATACTTTCTGGCCCATCCGCGTACCATCGCCGCGTTCGGTCGGGAATGCAACCGCCAGGGTATATACCCCGACACCATCGACATGGACGGTCACCGGGTACCCGGCTGGCGTGGTGTTCCCGTCCTTCCATGCAGCAAGATCCCAATCAGTGACGCTCGCACCAGCTCGATACTAGCGATGCGAACCGGCGAGGACGACCAAGGCGTCATCGGCCTGCACCAGGCCGGAATTCCCGACGAGTATCAACCTAGTATGTCGGTGCGGTTCATGGGCATCAGTGAAAAAGCAATCATCTCCTACCTCGTCACCGCCTACTACTCCGCCGCTGTCCTCGTACCTGACGCGCTCGGCATCCTCGAAGACGTCGAAATCGGACGCTGATGCAACCCTTTGAACTGCCGGATTTTTATATGCCCTATCCAGCGCGGTGCAACCCGTCGTTGGAGGGGGCGCGGGAGCATTCGAAGGCATGGGCCTACCAGATGGGGATTCTGGAGGCCCCACCGAGTTCAGGTGATACGGTGATCTGGGATGAGACCAAGTTCGATTCGATGGACTACGCCCTGCTCTGCGCATACACGCATCCCGATGCGCCGAGTCGTGAACTCGACCTGGTCACCGACTGGTATGTATGGGTATTCTATTTCGACGATCACTTCCTGGAGGTTTACAAGCGTAGCCAGGACGAGGCCGGCGCGAAGGAATACCTCGACAGGCTGCCCGCGTTCATGCCGGTGGATCCCGCAGTCACTCCGCCGGAGCCGACGAATCCGGTTGAGCGTGGGCTGATCGACCTGTGGGAACGTACGGTGCCCTCGAAATCACCGGAATGGCGGTTGCGGTTCTTCGAGAGCACGAAGAACCTCCTCGATGAATCGACGTGGGAGCTGTCCAACATCAGCGGGCACCGCGTCCCGAACCCGATCGAGTACATCGAGATGCGGCGGAAGGTCGGCGGCGCGCCATGGTCGGCTAACCTCGTCGAGCATGCCGCGTTCGTCGAGGTTCCCACCAAGGTCGTCGACACTCGACCGATGCGTGTCCTCAAAGACACATTCGCCGACGGCGTGCACCTACGAAACGACCTCTTCTCCTATCAACGTGAAACCCAGGAAGAAGGCGAACTCGCTAACTGTGTCCTGGTGCTGGAACGGTTTCTGAACATCGGTCCACAACAGGCCGCCGACCTGACCAACGACATCTTGACCTCCCGGTTGCACCAGTTCGATAACACCGCTCTCACCGAGGTACCACCCCTTTTCGAAGAATATGGACTGGACCTGCTTGAACGTAAGAGCGTTGTTCTCTATGTCAAAGGCCTTCAGGATTGGCAGACAGGCGGCCATGAGTGGCATATTCGGTCGAGTCGCTACATGAACGAGACTTCCAACCGTCAGCCGACGGCAGCGGAGCGACTGCTCAATGGACCCATGGGGCTGGGTACCTCGGCAGCTAAGATCATCCCGTCACCGGGAGAATTGGGTCTGCAAAGATTCAAGAGTTACACCCATGTTCCGTACGAAGCAGTGGGACCGGTCACTCTGCCGGAGTTCTATATGCCGTACTCCGCGCGGGTCAATTCCAACCTGGAGCGGTCTCGGCGGTATTGCATCGACTGGGCCCGTGAGATGGGTATGCTGGAGTCACTCCCCGGCATTTCCGGCCCCGGTATCTGGGATGAGGAGAATCTTGCTTTGTTCGATTTCGCGGTCTGTGCCGCGAGAATTCATCCAGACGCATCCGGCCCTGAGCTCGATCTGTCCTCGGCCTGGCTGACCTGGGGGACCTACGGGGACGACTATTTCCCAGCGATCTTCGGGACTGCCCGTGACATGGCTGGCGCGAAGGTGTTCAATGCCCGGTTGTCAGAGTTCATGCCACTGGACTGCACCGCCACTCCATCGCCGACCAGTCCGGCGGAAAAAGGCCTGGCCGATCTGTGGATCCGCACTGCGTGGCCGATGTCGATGGATCAGCGGCGTCAGTTCCGGCAGGGCGTCGAAGCTATGACGGCAAGCTGGTTGTGGGAACTCGCGAACCATATCCAACAGCGGGTACCCGATCCGGTCGACTATGTGGAGATGCGACGCAAGACGTTCGGCTCAGATATGACGATGAGTCTGGCTCGCATCACGCAAGCTGGGCAGCTCCCACCGGAGATCTTCAACACCCGACCGATGCGCGGGCTGGAGAACTCGGCTCAAGACTATGCCTGCTTGACGAACGACATCTTCTCCTACCAGAAGGAGATTGAATTTGAGGGTGAGCTCCATAACTGTGTGCTGGTCGTTCAGAAGTTCCTCGACATAGATCGTGGGCAGGCAGTCCTGGTCGTCAACGATCTGATGACCTCGCGGCTCCAGCAGTTCGAGCACATCATCGTCACCGAGTTGCCCTTTCTTGCCGAAGAATACAATCTGGATACCCATGCTCGTGATGCCCTGAATGCTTACGTCGTGGGAATGCAGGACTGGATGGCCGGTATTCTCGACTGGCATAGGTTGTGCGGCCGGTATGATGAAGTGGCGTTAAGGCGAAATCAGCAACGGCGTGCTAGCAGTACCGCGATTCTTCGCGATAAACTGTACGGATACCGTTATCAGAACACCGCTGACATCCCTTGCCCGGCTCCTACGCGGCTGTTCAGGACCCCGACCGAGCTGGGCACTTCAGCCGTTCGTATCGGGCTGCGGACTGCGATGTGACCAGGCCGGTCCTAGTCGGCTAATTGGCAGCATCATCAACCACTAACGAGGGAGAACCGGTGTCTGCGCTGTCCCGGGTCCATAGCCAACCATATCTTCACCACCGGGCGGTACCACGCCACGAGCAACGAGTGAGCGTGCCCTGAACCCAGCTTCGGCACCAACCCGGCTGGGACCGATAAAAAGAAGGAGTCCAATCATGACCACGACCCCCCCTACCGCCACCAACGTACTTCACACTGCTTACCAAAAATCCGTTGCGGCGTATTGGAACAACAACCAACAGGATCCTGTCAACCTGCGGCTCGGTGAAGTCGACGGCCTATACCACCACCACTACGGAATCGGCGAATATGAGCCGTCCGTGCTGGAAGGCACGAAGGACACCCGGGACGATCGGATCATCAAGGAACTGCACCGGCTGGAGACAGCGCAGGCGAACCTGCTCCTCGACCACCTCGGCGATATCTCGCCCAGTGCCCGCTTGTTAGATGCCGGGTCGGGGCGGGGCGGCACCAGCTTCATGGCCGGCCAGCGCTTCGGTTGCCAGGTGGATGGTGTGACGATCTCGGAATACCAGGTCGGGTTCGCCAACAACCAGGCCGAGCAACGGAGCGTCGCCGACCAGGTGAAATTCCACTTCCGCAACATGCTGGACACCGGCTTCGAGACGGGATCGTACCGGGGGATCTGGACCAACGAGACCACCATGTACGTGGACCTGTTCCAGCTTTTCGACGAGTTCTCCCGCCTGCTGGAGTACGGCGGTCGTTACGTCTGCATCACCGGCTGCTATAACGACGTGACGGGCGGCCGCTCCAAGGCGGTCAGTCGAATCGACGAGCACTACACCTGCAACATCCACCGTAGGAGCGAGTACTTCAAGGCGCTGACGGCCAACAATCTCGTCCCGACCGACGTCATCAATCTGACCACCCACACCATCCCGTACTGGGAGCTGCGGGCGAAGTCCTCGGTGGCCACCGGGATCGAGGATCCGTTCCTGACGGCGTACCGCGAGGGCAGTTTCCACTACCTGCTCATCGCCGCAGATCGGGTCTGACCGTACTAAGGAGGTCCATCCCGATGACAGATGTTGAGGTGGTGACCACCGCTCGGTCGGCACGCGAGGTACTGGCTTCGAGCCGTACTACCGTCGATCCTGCACTACGCGCGGCGGTCAACACGCTCCCGGTCTCGACACGACGCATTGTCGCTTACCACTTCGGCTGGCGCGACGAGCAGGGCCACCCGGCACAGGCCGACGGGGGCAAGGCGCTGCGCCCCGCGCTGGTCCTGCTGAGCGCCCAGGCCGTCGGTGGTGTTCCGGGTGCGGCGGCGTCGGCCGCGGTCGCGGTGGAGCTGGCGCACAACTTCTCGCTGCTGCACGACGACGTGATGGACGGAGATATCACCCGCCGCCACCGCCCCACGGCGTGGAGCGTGTTCGGCCGCAACGCGGCGATCCTGGCCGGGGACGCGCTGCTGACATTGGCCATGGACGTGCTCGCCGCCAGCGGGCACCCGGCCGCCATGGACGGGATCCGGATGCTCAGCGCCGCGGTGCAGGATCTCTTGGACGGTCAGAGCGCGGACCTGGCCTTCGAGCAGCGCGCCGAGATCGAGCTGGTCGAATGCCTGCGCATGGCGGAGGGAAAGACCGGTGCCCTGATTGAATGCGCCTGCGCGGTAGGCGCCTCATTCGGGGGCGGCAGCCCGGAGCAGGTCCAGCATCTGCGCGGCTTCGGAGCGCACCTGGGCTTGGCGTTCCAGCACGTGGATGACCTCCTGGGCATCTGGGGAGATCCGGCTGTGACGGGGAAGTCCGTTCACTCCGACCTGAGCAGTCGTAAGAAATCCCTTCCCGTGATCGTCGCCTTGACCTCCGGCACCCCGGCTGGGTACGAGCTGGCCGCTCTCTACCACCGTGAGCAGCCGTTGTCCGACATTGAGCTGACCCGCGCGGCGGAACTGGTCGACCTCGCGGGTGGACGTGCCTGGAGCCAGGCGCAGGCCGAGGAGCTGCTGGCAGCGGGACTACATCAGCTGCACTTGGCAGGTCTCACCGCCCGAGCGGACGCCGAGCTGGGTGCCCTGGCTCGGCTGGCCACTCGCCGGGACCACTGAACGACCAGAACCTCGAACGACTCACGACGACTACCCAAGGTCGACGACGCCCGTCGCACCCTGGACCGTGATCTGGTCTCCGGTGGTGATGCGCAGGGTCGCGTCGGGAACACCGACCACCGCGGGTATGCCGTACTCACGGGCGACAACGGCACCGTGCGAGTTGGCCCCGCCCATCTCCATGACGAGCCCGCCCGCCGTGAGGAACAACGGCGTCCACCCCGGATCCGTTGAGGGGGCGACCAGGATCTCTCCCGGCTCCAGATGGGCTCCGACCGGGTCCAGCACCACCCGGGCAGGTGCCGTGACGGTGCCCGCGGAGGCGGGTGTGCCCGCCAACTGGCCCACGCCGGGCTGATCACCGATGCGCAGGGCCTCGGGCAGCGTGCCGTCGGAGAGCAGAAATCGCGGCACCTGCCGCCTGCGAAGCTCTCGTTCGTACTCCGCCCGGCGCTGCGCGACAACCACGCGGAAGTCTGCACCCGCCAGCGCGGCCCGGGTTTGAACGAGATCGAGGAAGAACACGTCGTCGGGATCGCTCAGCTGCCCGGCGGCAGCGAGCTCGGCGCCCACCACGGCCAGCTGCCCTCGGACGTGCGCGAGGACCCGCACCAGGTAGTCCTTGTGGGTCTCCCGCATGCCGACCAGCTCTCTGACCCGCTCCAGCGCGAAGCGCACTACCACGCCGCGCATCCGGCTACGGCGTCGAACCCGCCCCACAACGCCGGTAGCGGCAGCCTCGGCGGCACGGGCGCCGCGCGCGAACTGTGCGTCCGGCGCGAGGTCAGGATCGTCGAGCCGCAGGTAGTTGGCGAGTACCCCCAGCACGTAGGTCGGATCGTCGGACCAGCGCGGCATGCCCACATCGATCTCGGCGATCGACCGGTGACCGTAGTTCTCCAGGAATTGTTCCAACCCGCGCTGCAGTACCAGAGGCAACTGCCTGCGGGTGTAGCGGGAGACCAGCTCAGCGGGGGCCGTCTCCCGCAGCGCCGAGGCACCCGCCTCGTCGTCCCGGATCCGGGTAGCCAGCGCCCACAGCTGGAGGTCCATCTCGGTGGTGACATTGTGCGGCAGCGCGCGGCGCACCTCGTCCCGTTCGTGGGACGCGAAGTCGTCGCGGGCCAGCTTGTCTGCGATGGCCAACGCGAGGAAGCCGGCCCCGGCGACCGGGGTCACCTTCGGCATGATCGGGATGACCTCCCTCCCGAGTAGCCGCTCCACGTGGTCCAGCCGCTGCGCTGGGCTGACCGTCCCCGGCACGGTGAACTTCGCGCGCAACCGTCGGCCGACTCCCTCGACCCGCCGCCGCGCCGCCGAGGGCCGAATCAGGGCCTGGACGATCTGCAGCGGGATCCGGAACCGCACGGCCAGCGCTGCCAGACGCCGGACGAACGGCCACCGCGACGTGGGGCGCACCGCGAAGCGCGGATCCTCGGACAGCCGCCGGAACACGACAGCCGACCGCGCCTCCATCACGTCGAGCAGCCGGGGCACCAGCGCCAGGCCGATCCGACTGCGCAGCACCGGTGTGACGTCAGCAAACAACCGTTGACCCGCGACGACCAGAGCCGCAGGCCCGGAGACCGGGTCGCGCAGCACGGTACCGAACACCACTTCCGACGCGCACGACGCGATCAACCGGAACGCTGCGATGCCCATCGGAGTGATCGGACGGGTCAACCCTTGGGCCAGACTCATGCAGAAGTAGACCCGTAACGAATCGCCGGTGGCAGCTACGGATGTGGCAGCAATGGGTACCGCGTCGGGCAACGGGTACAGCGTCGTGATGGGTCTGGACTGCGTAAGCCACAGTGCGCCGACATCGTCGAGCGCCCACTCGATGTCCTGCGGCACGCCATAGTGGGCCTGCACCCGACGGCCGAGCGCGGCGAGATCGCTGATCTGTGTCTTGCTCAGACAGGACTCTTCGGCGTCAGCTGGCTTCGTAACATGATCGGTACCACCGCCGGGCCTGGGACGCACGGCCACTCGCTTGTCCCCCAGCCGACATTCGACGATGCCGCCTGCTGCATCGATCACGAAATGATCGGGGTTGACGATGCCGGAGACCACAGCCTCCCCCAGACCAGGGCTTGCGTCCAGCACGGTATGCCCACGACACCCGGTCACCGGATTCGCGGTGAACAGCACTCCAGCCACCTGGGCATCGATCATCCGCTGAACGACGACCGCGAGCTGCACAACCCGGTGATCGATGTTGTTGGTCGCGCGATAGCTGACCGCGCGGTCGGTCCACAGCGACGCCCAGCAGCGGCGCACCGCGTCGACCAATGCCTCCACGCCGACGATGTTGAGATAGGTGTCCTGCTGGCCGGCGAAACTCGCCGAAGGCAGGTCCTCCGCAGTCGCCGAGGACCGCACCGCGACAGGCACGTCTACCCCGAGATCGCCATAGGCACTGACGAACGCAGTGATCACCGCTGAAGGCACCGGTGCGGCGAGGATCGTGGCTCGGGCACGTCCAGCCAGCTCGGTGAGCCGATCCAGGTCCTTCGGCGCCACCTGGAGCAGATCGAAGACGCCACCGAGATCCGCGCCGGCGGCAACCTGCCGATAGGCCTCCGTCGTGACGCAGAAGCCCGGCGGCACCGGAAATCCCACGCGGATGAGCTCGCCGAGATTCGCGGCCTTGCCTCCTACCAGGGGGTGACACCGGGCGTCGACGAAGCCGAGATCGAGAACGAGCTCCTCCATACCGCAACGGTAGCGCCGGTATCGAGAAAACTCAACGCATGATGAAAATTCTGCTGAGCGGCTCAACGCGGCGCGGACAGGGCCGCCAGGTACCGGATCGCAGAGATGCTCGGCAGGAAGCAGTAAGCGCCACCTCGGGTCGTGACGAAGGGGGAGAAGCCATCGAGAACTACGGTGCCCTCGGGGCTTGGTATCGCGAACCTTCCGGCTCCCGCAGGTGTGTCGCCGAGCAGGGGATCCCTCGTGCCACGGAGTCCAGCGGTGAACGTCTCCCCGTTGGCCCACTCCGACATCAGGAACTCGAACTGATCACACAGGCTGACGCCGATGAACAGGCCGAGCAGACCCCGAGCATGACCGTCACGGGAGTGTGCGGGGTCGTACGGTGGTCCGTACGGGATCCCCCGCCGAACGATGCGGTGCAGATGCCCCCCGTCACCCACAACTCGTTGCCCGCGTGGGTACATCCGACGCACGTGCGATCCGATCGGACATCGGTAACCGTGTTCATCACCGACATAGTCGAAGTCGTTCAGCGCTTCGGATGAAATGGGCGGATTCGGGGTGTCGGTGTCAGGTGAAAGGGCCAGTGGCATGCCATTACGCCATCGTCCACACAACTTGGCCGCGATGAGTTCCTCCGATAAGCCCGTACGGGAAGCCTGATCGCTCAGGAACGCCGTGAAGCCGTCGACGTCCTGCTCGAGCACCCGGAAAGCAGCGAAGCTGCCATTGGTTCCCAACTCCGGTGGTGCGGGCACCGGATAGCTGAAGTCGACGTGTTGACTGGGATACCCGAGTAGGAACTCTCCGACCGGTGCCTTCGGCGGAAAACTGTCCGGCAAGCCCGCAAGCGGAACGCCTTCGATGGTGGGCTGGGACAATCCGTCGGCATAGCCGAAATGCTCGGTATTGGTGGGCAACCATGCACCGTCATGACGTCCCGTCTCGACACAACCGGTGTACCATGCCTGCTCCAATAACTTCGTCATGGACTCAAGCGCGTCGACCGACTGAGCGAACAGGGACAGCAACAGATGCGGACCTGATCCCCCCAGCCATGGCAACCAGCGGTCGGGAGCGCCGGCACCGACGTCGCCGACCTTGGCCGCACGAGCCGCCGCGCCCTCGATGTACTCCCGAGGAAAGCTGGCAAGATGTTCGGACCGCACGCCCAGCGCCACCAGCCCCGGAAAGGTGATACCCAGGTTGACGCAAGAATCCGGCTTCACCGCCCAAGGCGCAGCGCTGGTGATAGAGGGGACCGCCGGATCCGGTCCCCCCAGCCCGGCGAGAAACTCCCGAGCGGCGCTCGGCTTCCACACGGTCAAACCCAGATGCCTGGCCACAGGCATCTTATAGCCACGCAGTATGATGCCTTGCACATCCTCCAGGTCGACAACCATAGCCGCGTCCCTTTCTCGACGTCACCTGCCACCCGTCATATCGAGGACATCAAACACGGTGGTGCCGGGATAGGCACTGTAGAATTTCCCTACAGAACGAAGATCACCAGCCCGAATATAATCCAGAAACTCCTGTCGATGGGCCTGCACGGGACGCGGTGGAGCATCTGCGACATGGGCGAGAAGAGTATCGAAGATGCCGCCGATCACGTTGACGAACTCGTTGATGTATGTCTCGAAATCACCGTCATACGTCGTGATCACCAGAAGTTGCCGAGCGTCCTCAAGAAACGCGAATCTGGCGAAGTGAACGGTACCGATCTTGTCGAGGGCGGCGACGATCGGATTCTTGTCGTCCGGCATTTCCTGAAGGCTCTCGACGGCGTGGCGGAGTTCCGTCCAGGACTCTGGAGATTTCGCTTTCATCACCAACGTCAGTGGATTCTGGATCGGCTGCGACGGCGGTTGCTCGGTCATGGCATCTCCATTTTTTCGTTGATCCAGCAGGACGTCCGGTCAGGCCTCCAACTCAATACCATGTTCATCGAGCCTGAGCCGCAGCTGTTTCAGCGCCCGCGCCCGGGTGGGGCCGATACCGCCTGGCGAGATTCCGGCGGTGCGGGCTACCTCGGTATACGTGCAGGGGTTGTCGGTGAACAGCGCCCGCAAGAGAATCCGGCGGCGCGGTGGCAATTCTGCTACCAGACGCCACAGCACCCGCTTCACGTCGCCGTCGATGACCCGCTGCTCCGGGCCGATGCCGGGGTCGACGACGTTGACTTCCACCGCATCCACCAGGGTCGGCGCGTGCCGGGCCTGCTGGCGCAGGATATGTAGACACTCCCGGCGGGCGGTGGTCGCCAACCAGCCGGCCAGCCGATCGGGGGCCTGTACTCGGTGGACGTTCTCCGCCAGCCGCAGCCAGGTCATCTGCACCGCGTCGAGCACGTCGGCATCCTGTAGCCGAAACGACCGCACCGTCGCGAAAACGACATTGCTGTACCGGCGTACGATCTCCGCCCAGGCATCCGGCTCGCCGTTGCGAGCCCTCGACAGGAGATCATCGATGCTTCCTGGTGCGGCTGATGCGTCGTCCACTGGAACACTTTCCTGGTGACACCGCTCCATCATGATCACGTAGGCTCCTCCCCGTATATACACCGCTAATTAGATATACGGCGTATGTTCTACGTACAGTGACAGGAATCGCCCCGACTTGCTATCACCCGATCGGGTGTAAGTGTACGTTGTACACATGCCACCGTGTCTCTAGCGGTGAGCGAGGAAAGGATCAGCGTTGACCGACCAGCCGAACGCTTCTCGTACCCGTAGCGACCGCCCTACCTGGGTCGGGGTCGACCCCAGTGAGGACGCCACCCCGCCACCGCCACTGACCCGTCCCCGGATCGTGCGCGCCGCACTGCGCCTCGTCGACGAGCGGAACCTCGCTGCCCTGACCATGCGAGCGCTGGCCACCGAGCTCAAGGTCTCACCGATGGCTTTGTACAACCACGTGCACGACAAGGAAGAGTTACTGGACCTCATGCTGGACCTCGTCCTGGGCGAGGTCGACCGCTCGGCCACCGAAGGGGACTGGTTGGCCCAGTTACGGGCCCTGGTGTGCAGCTTCCATCAGGCGTTGGCCGCTCATCAACAGTTGGCCCGGGTATACGGCAGCCGGATCAGGATCGGGCCCAACGGCCTGCTGCTCGTCGAGCGGGCGGTCAGCCTTCTTCTTCAGGCCGGTTTCTCCGAGCGTGACGCGGCCAACGCCCTGCTCGCTCTGTTCACCTTCACCGTCGGCATCCACCAGATGGGCAGCATCGCACCCTTCCCCAGCACCCCATCCCAAGACGAAACCGAGTACTACCTGGCACTGCCCCCCGAACAGATCCCCGCCATCGGGGCCGTCAGTTCACATCTGGGCGGTGTGCACCAACCGGGTGTCTTCGAATACGGCCTCGACACCTTGCTCACCGGCCTGCGCAGCAAACTCGCCCTGACCAGCGACGCCCAACCGGAACGAAGTCCACAGTGAACGTAACCCCTACCGGCGGAAGCCAGACTGCGCAGGCTGTTCCCAGGCCCGCGCGTAGCGGCGCGCACCCGGCTTGCTGTCCCGGCTGCGATAAACCACATACGGGCGTGCCAGGTAGCCCAGCGGGGCGCTGAACACGTGCACCAGACGGGTGTAAGGCCAGACCGCCAGCAGGGCCAGCACGATGAGGTTGTGCAGCTGGAAACTGATCGGGATGCCGACCATCAGTTCCGGCTGCGGATGGATCGTGAACAGGCTGCGGAACCACGGCGACACCGTCTCGCGATAGTTGTAGCCGCCACCGATCAGGTTGCTGCCGACGGTGTTGAGCATCCCGGTGCCGATCGCGGCGCTCAGGAGCAGATACATGAGCTTGTCATTGGCAGTGGTGGACTGGCGGACCGCCACCACGGTGCAGCGCCGGTAGAGCAGGATCGCCAGTCCGGCCACCGTGGCCAGGCCGGACAACGTGCCGAAGGACACCGACATCAGGTGATAGAAGGACTCGGACATTCCCAGCGCCGCAGTCCAGCTCGCCGGGATCACGATTCCGAGCACGTGCCCGAAGAGCACCGCCAGCAGGCCGAAGTGGAACAAGGGACCACCCAGCCGAAGCAACCTACTCTCGTGGAGCTGAGAAGACCGGGTGGTCCAGCCGAACTGGTCATGCCGGTATCGCCAGATGTGACCGAGCAGGAACGAGGTGAACGCGATGTAGGGCACGGTCATCCACAGCACGGTGGTCATCGGCGTTCACCTCTCATCGTCGGATCCATCGCGAACGGCTCCAGGCCCACTTCCTCGTCAGGCGGCCCCTGCGCGGCCAGCTCCGCTATCCGACGCCGGTCGGCGGTACCCAACTCCGGCAAAGTGGCACACACCGCGTCGAGCACAGCCAGATAGGGTGACCCACACTCCCGCAGGGACAGCCTCAGCAATTCCAGAACCGGTCGATGCTCGACCAGCAGCCGTCGACCGGCCTGGAGGTCGACGGTCGCCGCGAACTCCAGCACCACCGCCAGATGGTCAGGCAGCTCGTGCTCGCCGAGTGTGACACCCGCGCTGCGATAGGCGTGCTTGAACCGCAGCAGTGCCATGCCACGTTTGCGAGTGTCCCCGAAGGCGTAATAAGTCAGATGCAGGCAATTACGACGTCGCAGATCAAAGGTCTCCACGTAGTGTGCGGCCAGCTCCATCGACGGAGTGGCGCGCTGGTGTCGTACGAACGACACCAGCAGCGGCCCCGCCGGCGCGGGCAACGATTCGGCCCCCGCATGCAGCTCCTCGAGCATGCCCATGGTCTGCTGAGTCGGATAGTCCAGTAGCAGCGCGGCGATCCGCCAGACCAGACGCAGCTCCCGCTCGGCGCGTTCTCCGGAAATATCTGCGCGACGACCTTCGCCGACGGGCGCTGTGGGCTTCCGGCGGCCCAACCAGGTCGGGCTCATCGGATGGGCTCCGCTGCGCGCTCTGGATCTTCCACTGCGTCCCCCGCGCCCGCCGTGCCATGACCATTCCGGACGGCGGGAAACAAGCCGTTCGTACGCTTGCCGTCCCAGTTGAGCAGGTTGATCCGGCTTCCCTTATCCGCAGGCGCCGCTACACCGTTACCATCGGCCGGCTGCTGCGTCAGATGGAACTTGTCGTCCATGACATCGAAAGCGGTCATGCCCGGCCCACCATCGGAGTCCAGGCTGCATCCGGTGGCCAGGGCGTCCAGCCGGTGCGCGTCCGAGCCGGCGGCGCTGGGGATGACATAGCGTTCGTCATACTTCGCGATGGCCAGCAGCCGGTACATCGCCTCGACCTCGGCCGGCTTCAGCCGCACCGCCTCGGCGATCTCCGGTCGTTGTGGCTCTCCCAGGTTGACCCGACGCATGTGCGCGCGCATAGCGGCCAGCCGCTGCAGGGCAGCGCGCACCGGCCCGACGTCGCCCGCGGTGAACAGCTCGGCCAGGTACTCCACCGGAATGCGCAGTGCGTCGATCGCGCCGAACAGATTATCGGCGTCCTCGCCGTCGTGCCCGGTGCCCGCCAGCACGTCCACCACCGGGGACAGCGGTGGTACATACCAGACCATCGGCATGGTGCGGTACTCCGGATGCAGCGGCAGCGCCACCTGGTAGTCCACGATCAATTTGTAGACCGGGGAAGCCTGCGCGGCCTCGATCCACTCCTGGGAGATACCGGCCCGCTCGGCCTCGGCCACCACGCGCGGGTCGTGCGGGTTGAGGAAAACACCCAACTGCGACGGGTAGAGGTCCTTCTCATCGCGCACGGAAGCCGCAGCCAGCACCGCGTCGGCGTCATAGAACACCACGCCGATGTAGCGCAGCCGCCCGACGCAGGTTTCCGAGCAGACCGTGGGCATGCCCACCTCCACCCGCGGATAGCAGAACGTGCACTTCTCCGCTTTGCCGGTCTTGTGGTTGAAGTAGATCTTCTTGTACGGACATCCCGTGACACACTGCCGCCATCCCCGGCAACGATCCTGGTCGACCAGCACGATGCCGTCCTCGCTGCGCTTGTAAATCGCGCCGGACGGGCAGGATGCCGCGCAGGACGGGTTGAGGCAGTGCTCGCAGATCCGCGGCAGGTAGAACATGAAGGTCTGTTCGAACTCCAGCTTCACCTTGTCGGACAACTTGGCCAGCAACGGGTCGCGGCCGACCTGCGCGGGGCCCCCACCCAGGTCGTCATCCCAGTTGGCGCCCCAGGTGATTGAGGTGTCCTCGCCGGTGATCGCTGATTTGGGCCGAGCCACCGGTGTGGTGTCCGATGGCGGCGCGGACAACAGGTTGTCGTAATCGTAGGTCCACGGCTCGTAGTAGTCAGCCACTTGGGGCAGTTCGGGGTTGGCGAAAATGTTCAGCAGCCGTCTGAGCCGGGAACCCGACCGCAGGGTGAGCCGACCGCGCCTGGTCAGTGTCCAGCCACCCTTCCATCGCTCCTGGTCCTGGTACTGCCGCGGATACCCCTGTCCGGGTCTGGTCTCCACATTGTTGAACCACACGTACTCGACGCCACCGCGGTTGGTCCAGGCCTGCTTGCACGTGACGCTGCAGGTGTGGCAGCCGATGCATTTGTCCAGGTTCATCACCATGGCCAGCTGTGCCATGAGCTTCATCAGTAGATCACCTCCTGGCTGCGGCGGCGGATGGTCGTGACCTCGTCGCGCTGGTTACCCGTCGGGCCGTGGTAGTTCATTCCGAACGACTGCTGGGCGTAGCCACCGATCAGGTGCGATGGCTTGATCATCAGCCGGGTGAGCGCATTGTGGATACCGCCGCGCTTACCGGTCTTCTCGGTGCGCGGCACGCCCACCGTGCGCTCCTGGGCGTGGTACATGAACACGGTGCCCTCAGGCATTCGATGGCTGACGATCACCCGCGCGACCACGATGCCGTTGCGGTTGGTCGCCTCAATCCACTCGTTGTCCACCACGCCGATCTTGGCGGCGTCCACGTCGGACATCCAGATGCACTGTCCCCCCCGGGAGAGCGTGAGCATGTGCAAGTTGTCCTGGTAGGTGGAGTGAATGGACCACTTGGAGTGCGGAGTGAGGTAGCGGACAGTGACCGACTTATGTCCGTTGGCACCATTGGTCGCGCTCCCCGGCTCACCGGTGTGGCCGATGCTCGGCTCTCCGAAGAGGGCGGTCATGTCCAAGGGTGGTCGGAAGATCGGCATCTGCTCACCGAGCTCGGACATCCAGTCGTGGTCGAGGTAGAAATGCTGTCGGCCGGTCAGGGTGTGCCACGGCTTGAGTCGCTCGGTGTTGATGGTAAACGGAGCGTAACGTCGGCCGCCGGCTTCGCTGCCCGACCACTCCGGCGACGTGATCACCGGCACCGGCCGCGCCTGGGTGTCGGCAAAGGTGATCCGCTTACCCTCGCTCTCCGCGGCGAGGTCCGCCAGTGTGGTGCCGGTACGCAGCTCCAACGCCCGGAAACCCTCGGTGGCCAGCCGGCCGTTCGTGGTGCCGGACAACGCGAGGACGGCCTCGGCGGCATGGATGTCCTTGGCCAGGGAGGGCCGCCCGGCGGCCCTCCCGGACACGATCGCGCCGTTGGCCGCCCTGAGGTAGTCGACCTCGGCCTTGGGATGGAAGGTGACTCCCTTGGTAGTGAGGCCCAGGCTCTCCACCAACGGCCCGAGAGCGGCCATCTTCTCCCCGACCGCCGGATAATCCCGCTCCACCACGACCAGCCGTGGCATGGTCTTGCCGGGTATCGGCTCGCACTCCCCCGCTTTCCAGTCCAACACCCGGCCACCGGGCTGCCCGCAAGCATCGGCGGTGTCGTGCTGCAGCGGCACGGCCACGATGTCCTTGCGGACGCCGAGGTGCTTCTCCGCCAACCAGGAGAAGCCGCGGGCGATCCGGTGGAACGCCTCGAAGTCGGTCTTGGTCTCCCACGGCGGGGAGATCGCGGGCGAGAAGGAATGCACGTATGGGTGCATATCGGTGCTGGAGAGGTCGTGCTTCTCGTACCAGGTGGCCGCGGGGAGCACGACGTCGGAGAACAGCGTTGTGCTGGTCATCCGGAAGTCCAGCGACAGCAACAGGTCGAGCTTGCCGACCGGAGCCTCATCGCGCCAGGTGACCTCGACCGGCCGCACCCCCTCGTCGTCACTGGCCCGCAGGCTGGAGTCGGTACCCAGCAGGTGGCGGAGGAAGTACTCGTTGCCCTTGGCCGAGGACCCCAGGAGATTGGCCCGCCACACGGTCAGGCACCGCGGGAAGTTCTCCGGCGCGTCCGGGTCCTCGCAGGCGAACCGCAGGTGCCCGGTGGACAAGCCGTCCACGACGTGCGTCGCGGCGTCCTTGCCGAGGCGCTCGGCCTCGTCGGCCAGGTCCAGGGGGTTGCGGTTGAACGTCGGGTAGCTGGGCATCCAGCCCAGCCTGCTGGCCAGCGCGATGTTGTCCGCCGCGGTCCGCCCCGCGAAGTGCCCTTGGGCCAGTGGTGAGGCCATCGCCTCGGCGGTGAACGGGTCGTAGCGCCACTGATCGGTGGCCAGATACCAATACACGGTGCCCTGCATCTGTCTCGGTGGTCGCTGCCAGTCCAAGCCGAAGGCCAGCGTCGCCCAGCCGGTGACCGGACGGACCTTCTCCTGGCCGACGTAGTGCGCCCAGCCACCGCCGTTGACCCCTTGACACCCGGTGAGCATCACCAGCGTCAGGAACGACCGATAGATCTGATCGGAGTGGAACCAGTGGTTGGTGCCCGCGCCCATCAGGATCATCGATCGCCCACCTGAGCGCTCGGCGTTGTCGGCGAACTCCCGGCCAATCCGTGCCGCGGCGGCGGCGGGCACTCCGGTGATCTGTTCCTGCCAGGCAGGCGTGTACGGCGCCGTGGCGTCGTCGTAGCCAGTGGGCCACTGCCCCGGCAGCCCCGGCCTGGGCACCGCGTACTGGGCGAGCAGCAGGTCGAACACCGTGGTGACCAGCTTGCCCGCGACGGTCCGGGTCGGCACTCCCCGGCACAGCACGCCGGGCTCGCTGGTATCGAACCGTGGGAGGGCGACCTCGGCCACGTCCCCACCGTCATGACCGTAGCTGGTCAGCATCGGATCCACACCGTCCAGATCAAGGTTCCAGTGACCTAACCCGGATCCGGTGAACCGGTGGCCCAGCGAACCGTTGGGCACCACCGGTTCGCCGCTGTCCCCGTCCAGAAACACCGTCTTGGACTCCGCGCCCTCACCGGTGTCGCCCAGATCGGCCGCGGTGAGGAACTTGCCGGGAACGTAGGTATCACCCCGCTGCTCAAGGGTGACCAGGAACGGAAGATCGGTGTAGCGCTTGACGTAGTCGGTGAAACGGGGCGTCTGCCGGTCGACGAAGAACTCCTTGAGAATCACGTGGCCCATCGACATGGCCAGCGCGGCATCGGTACCCGGCCGCGCCGGTAACCACTCGTCGGCGAACTTCGTGTGGTCCCCGTAGTCCGGGGATACGACGATCACCTTCTGGCCCCGGTAGCGGGCCTCGGTCATGTAGTGCGCGTCCGGGGTGCGGGTGACCGGGACGTTGGAACCCCACATGATCAGATAGCCGGCGTCGAACCAGTCCGCGGACTCGGGCACATCGGTCTGGTCGCCGAACACCTGTGGGGAGGCCACCGGAAGATCGGCGTACCAGTCGTAGAAGGACAGCATCGCCCCGCCGATCAGCGAGATGAACCGGGCGCCCGCGGCGTGGCTGACCATCGACATCGCCGGAATCGGAGAGAACCCGGCAATCCGGTCCGGACCATGCCGCTTGATCGTGTGGACATGGGCGGCCGCGACGATCTCGACGGCCTCCCACCACTCGGCCCGGACGAACCCGCCCATGCCGCGCGCCGCCTTGTAACGGCGGGCCTTCTCGGGATCATCGACCAGATCGGCCCAGGCCAGCACGGGGTCTTTGAGCCGCTGCTTGGCCTCGCGGTACAGCTCCAGCAGGGTCCCACGCACGTACGGGTAGCGCACTCTGGCCGGTGAGTAGGTGTACCAGGAGAACGACGCGCCGCGCGGGCAGCCACGGGGCTCGTATTCCGGCTTGTCGGGGCCGATCGACGGGTAGTCAGTCTGCTGCGCCTCCCAGGTGATGATCCCGTCCTTGACGTAGACCTTCCACGAGCACGACCCGGTGCAGTTCACCCCGTGGGTCGAACGCACCACCTTGTCGTAGGCCCAGCGGTCACGGTAGAAGACGTCAGCGGACCGGCCGCCGATCTGGTGCAGGGTCCGGAGGTCGGTTGAGGTTTCTCCGCGCTGGAAATACCTGCCGACCCGCAGCAGGGAATCGGTGAAGCTGGTGTCCATACCAGCACTGCCGACACTTGCGCCGTTGTCGAGCGTATGCGACACGCACGCCACCTCTCCGGGATATTCATTGACGTTCGCGGGCGGCCGACCCATCTACTCTCAATGGCCCTTCGATACCCGTCAAGAAGGGGTGCTAATACTCACAGCATCCCCGAGATGATGGTGCGATGTGCGTAACATGTCGTTGACATTCCGGGCTGATCAGGTAACACCTGACCGGCTCTGGACCTGCCATAACGCCTCTACGCGTCGAACCGCTCATGCACAGAGGATGCGTGGATCGAGTGTCGTTCAAAAGCCTTACATCACAAGTTTCCATGCAGTTTACACGCCGTAACATATCAGTTACCTGACACAAATACCGAACATTATGGCTTCTGACATGGGGAGGATCGTAGTCAGTCCGGCACACGCGGTTACGAACGGCGGTGTACAGACACGGCATAGGAACTTGCCACGGTGAACGGAAGACGATCCCACGTGGCGTACCGGGCCTCCCGGACAAGACCAGCGGTCTCGCACCATTGATCATAATCGGCCAGAGTCGGCCAGCCCGTCTGAAGCTGAAATCCGGCGATGAGCCGACCACTCGGCGCCAGATGCCGGGCGCATCCGGTGACCGCTGCCCCTCGGCGATCAGCCGTCACATATGGAATGACGTTGCCCGCCAGGACGACCACATCGAAGCGGGTCGCCAGGTCGAGCTCGCTGAGGTCGGCCTGAATCCAGGTCAGTTCCGGCGCCTTGGAACGGGCCAAGGAGATCATGTCCGGATCAAGATCAGTACCGGTCACGTCGAGCCCGCGGCGAGCCAGTTCGATGGCCACGCGGCCCGTGCCACACCCCCCGTCCAGCACCGAGCGAGGACCGAAGGTGCCGACGAAATCCGCTTCACCATGGGGGTTGGCGCCCGTTGCCGCCATCCGCCGCCAGCGCTCGTCATAGTCCGAAGGGTCCAGTTGCCGACGCCATCGGCTCCAGTCATCAGGCGGCAGCTCGGTCACCCGTCGAACCTTAGTCTCTTGCAGCATGCATCCGGACACGGCAATCACTGGAAGTGTAACGTCCCACTCCGAATCTGTACCGGGATGACTACGACGCACTCGGTGCGCGACGCTCCTGTCACACTTCTACCTCAGCGGAGGACACATGACCGCGCCACGCTATGACGACTTGAAGGCATTGTTCATCAACTGCACCTTGAAACGTTCACCGGAGCCCAGCAACACCGCAGGACTGATCGAGGTGAGCACCCGCATCATGGAAAAGCACGGAGTTATGGTGGAGGTGCTGCGGGCGATCGATCATGACATCGCGATCGGGGTATGGCCCGACATGACCGAGCACGGCTGGCAGACCGACGCCTGGCCGGCAATCTATGGCAATGTCCTGGCCGCCGACATCCTGGTGATTGCCGGACCTATCTGGCTGGGAGACAACGGTTCGGTGACCAAGCAGGTGATCGAACGGCTGTACGCGTGCTCGCATTTACTCAACGACGCCGGCCAGTACGCCTATTACGGTCGAGTGGGCGGTTGCCTGATCACCGGCAACGAGGATGGCGTCAAGCACTGCGCGATGAATGTGCTTTACAGCCTGCAGCACCTCGGCTACACCATTCCACCACAGGCCGACGCAGGCTGGATCGGCGAAGTCGGACCGGGCCCGTCCTATCTGGATCCCGGCTCGGGTGGCCCGGACAACGATTTCACCAACCGCAACACCACCTTTATGACCTGGAACCTGATGCATCTCGCCCGGTTGCTCAAGGACGCCGGCGGCATCCCGGCGCACGGCAACCAGCGCTCGGAATGGGACGCCGGATGCCGGTTCGACTTCGAGAACCCCGACTACCGTTGACTGCCCATGGACTTGTCGGACTGATCGCGGCGGAGTGCGATCTCAGAGGTAGGGCAGGTGCACGCCGTCGATCGACCAGATCGCCGAGGAGTCCCCGTGGTGGGCAGCGAGCAGGGCGGGAAAGTAGTCCTGGAGTGCTTGCTCGTAGCTGAGTGAGCCGCTGATCAGTTCGCCGGCGGCGACGACGATGCGTTCGAGGTCGTGCTGGATGCGGGCGCGGCTCATGCTCGGTATCCGGGGACCCTCGTCGCCGTCGATGACAGTGGTGACGGGATCGAACTGGCTGAAGCTGGGATAACGCTCGGTGTCAGGGAGAATCGAGCGGAACGGAACCTGGTTGAAGAAGTACTCGAACCAGCGTCCACCGGAGAGCGCCAGCCATGGGGTGTCGACCGCGAGCGCAGCAAGCCCGAAGCCGGTGTGCGGCGCCAGAAACAGGTCACACGCCTCGACAACGGCCAGTTGTTCGGCCAATACGATATCAAAACAGTTCACCGGGTGAGACCTGTGTGCAAGCAGGTCGGTCAGCTCGTTGCTGCCCAGGGACGTTGCGGTGCGGCCGTCCTGGGTGAGCTTGCCCACGAGCACGATCTGCGCTCCGGGAAAGGCGTCGGTGAGCGCGTCCAGGATCAGACACCACGAGCTGGGCGAAGGATAGAGCGAGGCGTCACTGGAGCCTGCGGGCATCACGGCGATCCGCCTGGGGTGATCGACACCATCGCCTCCGAGTCGATGTCGGGCGGCGGCCCGGATCGGCTCCGGCAGCGCGAACCGCAGCTGCTGGTGAGGAAGGTAGCCCGCAACCTGAGCGCCAACCACCGTGCGGCCCTGCCGAGCGTTCAAGTGACGATCAGTGGCTTCGTAGTAGTCACGCAGGCCGGGGAACAGGGACAGTTGGATGTCTTGGTAGCGGCGGAAGTCGTCGAGTACCCAGTCCCATTCGCGGGGCAGATGGGCCAGCCGCGCTGCTGAGTCGGTGCACGACTCCACGAAGGGGTGATCGAAGGAATAGGCCGCAGTGACGAACGGGCAGAAGCTCGCCAGTTCGACAGCCGTGGCCGCGTTGAGCACCACTGCGACCTCCCGCTCCGGGGCCGCCGCGTGGTGCCCCAGGCAGTAGTGCAGCGCCTCCACGGCATGCCCGACGGGATGGGCATAGAAGAAGTTCACCAGTGCACGGTCGAAGGCCACCCCTGCACTGTTGCAGCAACCCGGGATCCCGCGAAAGTCAATACTTGATCAGCTGAACCAGAAGCTCACCCCCTGGAACACCGTGCCCACCGTGGCCGACTTCCGCACCGCCATGCAAGACACGATCCTGCACTGAGCGTGAGCGCGCGAAACGGCTGGAGGCTCGGATCAGCCGAGAGGGCATGCGATGATCTCCTCCATGAGTGCGCGTCGGCCCACAGCAGCCGCTGGACTAGTCCTCTTGCTCACCACCACCGGGGTACTGCATTTCGCGGTGCCCGCGCCGTTCGACGGGCTCGTTCCTGAGCAGCTACCGGGAACTGCCCGCAGCTGGACCCGCCTTTCCGGGGTGGCCGAGCTGGTGGTCGCGGCACTGATCGCGGCTCCCCGCACCCGGCGACTCGGTGGGCTGCTTGCCGCGCTGCTGTTCATCGCGGTGTTCCCGGCCAACGTGAAGATGGCGATCGACTGGTCGGATCAGTCGCCCTGGATGCGCGCGCTGGCCTACGGGCGGTTGCCACTGCAGATCCCGCTGGTGCTGTGGGCATTGCTCGTGTACCGCCGCGCCGCGATCAAACCCGGCCCGTAACACCGCAGTGATCTCTCGCCCGTATGTGCTGCTGTCGGTGGCGGCGTCGGTGGACGGCTATATCGATGATGCGACCGGCACCCGGTTGCTGCTGTCCAATGTGGCCGATTCCGACCGGGTCGACGAGGTCCGGGCCGGCTGTGATGCCATTCTGGTCGGCGCGAACACGATCCGGCGAGACGATCCACGCCTGCTGGTGCGCTCGGCCGAGCGCCTGCAACAACGGCAGCGGCGCGGCCTTTCCGCGCACCCTACTAAGGTGACGCTCACCGGTAGCGGCGACCTAGCTCCTTCGGCGCGATTCTTCACCGCGGGTAACACTGAGAAGCTGGTCTACACAACGTCATCGACCGCCACGGTGCTGCATCGAAGCCTAGGTGCCCTCGCCACAGTGGTTGATGGTGGCGAACCGCTCGATCTGCACGCAGTGCTGGCTGATCTGGCTGACCGCAAAGTCGAACGGCTGATGGTGGAGGGCGGTGCCACCGTGCATACCCAGTTTCTGACCGCAGGTGTGGTGGACGAGATCCATCTGGTGATCGCGCCATTTTTTATCGGCGACCCCCGTGCGCCGCGATTCGTCGACGCAGGCGTGTTTCCACAGAACCCCAACAATCGAATGACGCTGGCCGAGACCCGACAGATCGGCGATGTGGTCCTTCTGCGCTACCTAACACGCAATACCGCTTAGGCCTCAGCGCGGATTCGAGCGCCCTTCGGGTCGTACAGGGGATCGGCGCAGACCACCCCGTCGATCCGACGGCCTATAATCTCTACCGCAACCGGAGTACCCACTGCCACTGCGGGCACCGGCAGGTAGGCATAAGCGATCGAGCGGCCCACCGTGTAGCCGTAGCCACCCGAGGTGACCCGCCCGAGCACCGCGCCGTCCACCAGCACCGGCTCACCGCCGAGCGCGATCGAGCGCGGGTCGTCCAGGGTGAGGCAGCGCAACCGATGGGCTACCCCTGTTTCCCGGGCGGCGAGCAGAGCCTCCCGGCCGATGAATCCGCCGGGCTTGTCCGGGCGGACGCAGAAGCTCAACCCCGCCTCGTCCGGATTGGTCTGCGGGCCGATGTCGGCGCCCCACACCCGGTAGCCCTTCTCCAGCCGCAGGCTGTCGATCGCCCGGTAGCCGCCCGCCACCAGCCCGTGCGGCTGGCCGGCCGTCCACACCGTGCGCCACAGCGCGGCGCCGTACTCGGCCGAGCAGTACAGCTCCCAGCCGAGCTCGCCGACAAAAGTCACCCGCACCGCGCGTACCGGCACGTCACCGACTGTCGTCTCACGCATCGACGGATACGGAAACGCGGCATTGGACAGCTCTTGCGGGGTCAACGGGGCAAGCACGTCGCGAGCCTTCGGTCCCCACAGCCCGATGCAGGCGTACTGCCCGGTGACATCGGCCAGGCGCACCGACGCCCCGATGCGCTGGGCGCTGTCCCGCAGCCAACCAAGATCGTGTGGCCCAAAGGCGGTCCCCGTGACGATCAGGAACTCGTGGTCGTCCAGTTGAGTGACCGTGACGTCGCACTCGATCCCGCCGTGAGAGTTCAGGGCCTGGGTGTAGGTGACCGCGCCGGGTCCACGGACAACCCGGTTGGCGAAGACCCGCTCCAGGAACGCGGCGGCGTCCGCGCCGCTGACCGAGATCTTGGCGAAGGAGCTCTCGTCGAACAGCGCGGCCGAGGTCCGGGTGGCCCGGTGCTCGGCGCCGATCGCCGACGACCAGAAGCGCCCGGCCCAGCCGTCGGAGCGCAATGACTGGTCGCCGTCGGCCTCGTTGACCGCGTAGTAATCGACCCGCTCCCAACCGGACTTCTCCCCGAACACCGCCCCGTGCGCGGCGTGCCAGCCGTAGACCGGCGAGGTACGGAGCGGGCGGCCCGCAGTGCGCTGCTGGTGTGGGTAGCGGATGTCGTAGTAGGACTCATAGGTCTCGACGGTGCGGGCGAGGGTGTAGGACGGCGAGCGGTAATGCCTGCCGAATCGCCGGATGTCCATGTGCCACAGGTCCCTGCCCGGCTCGCCGTCCACGATCCAGTCGGCCAGCACGAGTCCGATCCCACCGGCCCCGGCGATACCGTGCGCACAGAACCCGGCGGCCACGAAGAACCCGCCGACCTCGGTCTCCCCCAGGCAGAACTCGTTGTCCGGGGTGAACGCCTCGGGCCCGTTGACCAGCGTCCGGATGCCGACATCGGCCAACGCAGGCACCCGGACCTGCGCGTTCTCGGCGATCTGGGCGAAGCGCTCCCAGTCCGGCGCCAGTAACCGTCCGTTGAAATCGGCAGGGATCGAATCGAGTTCGCCAGCAGCAACCATCCAAGGCGCGCTGGATCGTTCATAACCGCCCATCACCAGGCCGTCGAGCTCCTGCCGGTAGTAGACGAGCAGGTCGGGATCACGCAACGTCGGCAGCGACGTTCGGCGCGACAAGAAGCCGGACTGCGTCAGGAACGGCTCGGTGACGACGTACTGGTGCGCCATCGGCACCACCGGCACCCGCACATCCACCAGGCGCGCGATCTCGGCGGCGAATATCCCGCCGCAGTCGACGATGACCTCGCACTCGATGTCGCAACGGTCGGTCCGGACCCGACGGACCCGGCCCCGCGCCACGTCGATGCCCAGCACCCGGGTCCGCTGCTGGATCGTCGCCCCACCGGCCCTGGCCAGCGCCGCGAGGGCGTAGCAGAGCCGGGCCGGGTCGACGTAGCCGTCGGTCGGCGACCAGGCCGCGCCCAGCACGCCGTCGGTGTCGATCAGCGGGAAGAGCTCACGAGCCTGCGCCGCGGAGATCTCCTCCAGCTCGAGCCCGCAATGGCGCGCCCAGCCGAGCTGGCGGCGGATCTCCTCGAGCCGCTCCGGCGAAGAGGCCAGCCGGATACCGCCGCACTCCACCCAACCCGGGGCGTGCTCGGTCAGCTCCAGCCGGCGGTAGAGCTCCACGGAGTAGATGTTCATCCGGGTCAGTGCCGGGTCGGCGCGCAGCTGACCGACCAGTCCGGCGGAGTGGAAGGTCGAGCCGCTGGTCAGCTCGGCGCGTTCGAGGACCAGCACGTCACGCTCGCCGCGCTCGGTCAGGTGGTAGGCGACACTGACCCCGCCCACTCCCCCGCCGATCACCACAACCCGGGCCGACGTCGGCAACGACATATGCGACTCCTTCAGCTTGCCTGGGCATACGGCTGCACCGCAGCTGGACCGATTCTCCGGTCACAGCTAGCCTGCGGCCAGACACGGGGAGAACGCCATACACGTTCCAATCGAGCAGTCCGGCGCTACGCCCGGTATTGACGCTGAGCTGATCGACGCCGAGTTGGACGCCCTGCTGGACCGGATGCCGTGCACGGCCACGCGGCCGAGGACCGTCGAGGACCTTCCCGGCGGGCTGACCAACCGGAATCTCAAGGTGAGTACCCCGGACGCAGCTGTCGTGGTACGGCTCTCGGCGGGGGCGACCAGCCTGCTGTCCATCGATCGGGACAACGAGCACGCCAATTCCCGTGCCGCCGCGACCACCGGCGTCAGTCCGCCAGTGCTGGACTACCTGCCGGGTGAGGGTGTGCTGGTGGTCGGCTTCCTACCCGGCCGCACCCTGACGAACGAGGATTTGGCCGACCCCGCGCTGCTGGCCCGAGTCGCTCGGTCGTGCCGGACCCTGCACGCCGGCCCGCGATTCGTCGCCGACTTCGACATGTTCGACATCCAGCGGCGCTATCTGGCGATCGTGCAGGAACACGGCTTCCGCCTGCCGCCGCGCTACCTGGAGTTCGCGCCCGCGGTTGAGCGCATCGAGCAGGCGCTCGCGGTGCACCGCGAACCTCCGGTGCCGTGCAACAACGACCTGCTGGCGGCCAACCTGATCGACGACGGCACCAAAGTCTGGATCATCGACTATGAGTACTCGGGCAACAACGACGCCTGCTTCGAGCTGGGCAACATCTGGAGCGAGGCCGCTCTGCCACTGACTCACCTGGAGGAACTGGTCGGACAGTACTACGGGCGAGCACTGCGCAACAAAGTCGCCAGGGCCCGACTGCTCGGCCTGATGTCGAAGTACGGCTGGATGCTCTGGGCCTCGATCCAGCACGGCGCCAGCTCCCTGGACTTCGACTTCTGGTCATGGGGCATGGAGAAATACGACCGCGCCGTCGCCGAATTCGACAGCCCCGACTTCGACCGCCTGCTCAACGATGTCCAGCGAACCGATTGATGTCCGCCCCGACGTGGGGCGGGTGGTTGCTGGCCGGCCAGCGTTTGATTTCAAGCGGTCAGTGCGTCACCTGCTTCAATCGGAAGCATTAAGTTTCTCGGAGCTTGAGCCAGTCGATGGTTTGTCGGGTCTTCCGTTGAGTTCGAAGGCGACCGCATCCAAGTAATTTTGGCGTGATCCGGCGAAGGTGGCCACCTCCGGTGGTGCCTACGGGCCCGATTCCTATCGGGAGCTAAAGCTCTCCAGCTTGTGGCCGTGGGACCGGAAGCGTTCGGCTCGACGGTGCGGTTCAACGAGGAAGGCAAGATCGTTTTTCGCCCAGGTGCCAGCCGTGCGGATGCTACGGACAATCTATGACAGCGAGGTGCGCCGCCGAGACACCATGACTTGGTGGGATGGGATCTGTTCTATGCTGGCTCCTTCGAGGAAGGCATGGCCAGAGTCACCGCCGCCCTCACGCTGGCTCGGCCGTCGCGGCTGATCTGCGCGGTCGCGGCCTGCATGCGCGACTTCGGCCAAGTGGTTTCCACGCTGAGCGCGTCTACGGGATGGCGCAGTGGTTCTCTGGTCACCGTATGGTAGTCGAGTTGACCCCGTCGCAAGCTCTTCCGATCACTGCGGGCGATCAATGACCACCTCAGGTGCATGAATAGCCAGGGACCGCTGAACGAGCTCAATCAAAGCCTTCTCGACTTGATCAAGAGTCGAATGAAGTTTATCGGTTATGTACGCTATTATTCCTGGAGCGCCGAGTTGCGAGCTACACGGTTCAGGCTCGAATTGACTGCTACTGATCCGCCAATAGTTTTTCTCATCAAAACTTGAGCCACTTCCCCATTTGACTTCGTAACGCGACACGTACTCCCAGGATCCGTCAGGGCCGATCCTTACCTGATGCCGGAGGTGTACACCGGAAGACCAGCATGGCGATGTATCTTGTACACCGGAGAAGTACGGCTGCTGTGACTCAGGTGGACCAAGGCCGGGGCTGCCACGTTCGCGCATCACCGTCGCGAATTGTGCCGTGTAATTGTAAGTGATTCCCATTTGTTTAGCTCGAGCTGAGCGTCGGGAGGGCTTTCTTCTGTGATTGACGGATACAGAGATGGTGGGTTGAATGCGAATCGAAAGCCATGAGAGATATCTCGCCATTGCCAGATAACTATACCAAGAGCAATGGCAAAACCGAGTATGCCTCTAGTGTCGCGTAATTGAAGTTCCTTTTTTTATGAAGGTGGTCCGGCGTTTGCTGGTTGCCTTGCTGATGATGACTTCGGCGGGCTTGGTCCAGTTGAATGGCTGACAGTCTTTGTTGTAGTGGGTGATGAAGTTTGTGATTGCGGCCGTCA
>JBOHHE010000170.1:0-32871 GCA_050700355.1 Pseudonocardiaceae bacterium | reverse complement strand
TGGTGGTCTCCCGGGTGATCTTCTCCTCGAGCGGGATGGTGGCGGCGACCCGAAACACCTCGGGGTCCAGGAACGGCACCCGCAGTTCCAGCGAGTTCGCCATGGTCATCTTGTCCGCCTTGACCAGGATATCGCCACGCAGCCAGGTGAACAGGTCCACGTGCTGCATGCGGGTCACCGGGTCCCAGCCGGCCGAAAGGCGGTAGGGCTCCGCGGTGAGGTCGGCATGGGAGATGGCCGGGTCATACCCGCGCAGCACGCCGCGCAGTTGGTCGTCCCGGAAGATGCGGGCGTTGCCGTAATAGCGCTGCTCCAGCGGCAGCGCGCCCCGGCGCAGCAGATCCTTGCCGCGCACCCCGTCAGGAATGTGTGCCGAGATTCGGCCCAGAGCGCGGCGCACCCCCCCGGGGACCTTCTCGAACCCGGCCAGGGAGAGCGGCTCCCGGTAGATCGTGTAGCCGCCGAACAGTTCGTCGGCGCCCTCCCCGGACAGCACGACCTTGACGTGTTCCCGAGCTTCCCGGGCGATGAACCACAGCGGTACCAGCGCGGGGTCGGCCACCGGGTCGTCGAGATACCAGACAATCAGCGGCAGCGCCTCCGCCAGCTCAGTGGCCGAGACGGTGCGGATCACGTGCCGGACGCCGATCGCGGCGGCCGACTCCGCTGCCACGTCCACCTCGGAGTAGCCCGCCCGCTCGAACCCGGTGGTGAAGGTGATCAAATCGGGGTTGTGCTCCTTGGCCAGCGCGGCGATGGCGGTCGAGTCGATCCCGCCGGACAGGAACGCTCCGACGGTGACGTCGGCGCGCATGTGTTTGGCCACCGAGTCCCGCATCACCGCGGTGATCCTGTCGTGCAGGGCATGCGATTCGGTCTCACTGTGCACCGGCCGGGACTGAAACTGCGGGTGGAAGTAGCGTTCGGTGATCAGCTTCCTCCCGGGGGAGAGGGTGAACGAGGTGCCGGACTCGATCCGGGTGATCCCGGTGTGCAGGGATGCGGGCTCGGGGACGTACTGCAACGTTAGGTAGTGCTGCAGCGCCCGGTGATCCAGCTCTACCTGCACCCCCAGCGAGGGTGCCAGGGCAAGCAAGCTTTTCTTCTCACTGGAGAACGCCACGCCACCCGGCCCCGCGCAGGTGTACAGCGGTTTGATGCCGAAGGGGTCCCGAGCGCCGAACGCCACGCGCTGCTGGGTGTCCCAGATGATGAACGCGAACATCCCCCGCAGCCGCGCCACCGCACCGGGCCCGAAGTGGTGATAGGCGGCGAGGACGACCTCGGTATCGCCCTCGGTGAGAAAGCTCACGCGGTACGGCTCGCGCCGTAGTTCGTCGCGGAGCTCAAGATAGTTGTAGACCTCCCCGTTGAACAGGATGGTGTAGCGCCCCGGCGCCTCCGGCGGACCCCAGCGCAGCGGCTGCCGGGAGTGCTCGATGTCGATGATGGACAGTCGGTTGAAACCGAGCACCACATCGGCGTCGTGCCAGGTCGCGGCCTCATCAGGGCCGCGATGTCGTTGACAGCGCAGCGCCGAGGTCATGTCCGCCACGCGCCCGGTGGCGTCCTGCTGTGCCGTCACCAGTCCCAGCAACCCGCACACGCGCCTACCCTCTCGTCGCACCGTGCCCCCCGGATCGGGAGCAGCCACAGCGTCTCAGTATGGACGCGGGGGTGCGCCACACACGCGCGCCCCGGAGGAGCTGGAGACTTTGCGCTGGTCTAGGCTCCGGACGAGTCGTGTCACTGAGCTGACTTAAGTTCTAGGGGCTGACGGAGGTTTCGGGGCTGACGGAACTTCAGGGCTGATGACGGCATCAGGCGACGAGGAGGAACGAGGCGTGGTCGAGGTACTCCGGCCCCGTGCGATCCGGCTGCTCAAGGTGGTCGGACTGGCCGGACTGGTCGCCGTTGTATCCACCGGATGTTCGGTGCACGACGTGCTCGCATTCGGGTGGCCGGAGGGCGTCACGCCGCAGGCCGAGCGGATACGTTCGCTATGGATCTGGTCGACACTGGCCGCCTTAGTGGTCGGTGCAATCGTTTTCGGATTGATCATGTGGACGGTCGCCTTCCACCGCAAACGATCCGACGATATGCCCAGGCAGACCCAGTACAACCTACCTCTGGAGATCGTTTACACGGTCATCCCCACGGTCATCGTCGCGGTGCTCTTCTACTACACGGCCACGGCGCAGAATTACGTCAACGCCACGATCGCCAACCCTGATCTTCGAGTGAAGGTTATCGGATTCCAGTGGAACTGGGAATTCCAGTATCTCGAGGACGAGCAGAATGCGGACGGCACCTTCGCGGCGCGCCAGACGCAGGCGGGTACCCCACTGTCGACCGTCGGTTCGGCCACCACCATCCCGATCCTGGTGGTGCCCACGGATCGGGTCGTCGAGTATCGGATCGAGTCACCCGACGTGCTGCACTCATTCTTCATCCCGGAGTTCCTTTTCAAGCGGGATGTCTTCCCTCGACCGGAGAAGAACAATAGCAACAACGTCTTCCAGACGACCGTCGAACGTGAGGGCGCTTTTGTCGGTCGCTGCGCCGAGTTGTGCGGCACCTACCACTCGATGATGAACTTCGAAATGCGGGCGTTGCCCGGTGATCTGTTCGACCGCTACCTGCAAGTTCGTGCCCGGGTCGATCCACAGACCGGCCAGCCGTACACTGCGGGTGCGGCGCTGGCACAGTTGAACTGTGGGGAGCTGTGCGCCCCCGAAGCGGTGACCACGTCTCCCTTCGACACCGATCCCGACGCCCGCAACCCCGCCGGGCGTAACTGACTTCCGATACAAAACTGGTTCATTCCGCAGCTTCGAGAGCGAGGTAGCACGATGAAGGTCGAGGCGCGGATCTTCGAGATCATCACCGTGTTCTTCTTCCTGTGTGCCGTGATCTATGGCCTGTGGTCCGGTGGTGAGCCGACCGGGACCGTCGCACTCACCTTGACCGGTGGGCTGACCCTCATCGTCGGCACCTACTTCCGATTCGTCGCCCGGCGGGTTCGGATGCGCCCGGAAGACAATGCTGAAGCCGAGATCTCGGACGGTGCGGGTGAGCTCGGTTTCTTCTCGCCCGGCAGCTATTGGCCGCTCGGGATGGCACTGTCGGCCAGCGTGGCGGCGTTCGCGATGGCTTTCGCCGAGTGGTGGCTGGTGGCAGCCGGCCTCGCCTTGATTCTTATCACCGTTGCCGGGTTGATCTTCGAGTATCATGTCGGCCCCAAGGCTGACTGATCTTCAGGCAGGTCGAAGCGCACTACGTGATGCGCCGGCTGAGATGGCATCGAGCAAGACCTCAGCGATCCGATCGAGTGGGACCACCCGGTCGACGAGCGCAGTAGGAAACCGCGCCTACTTGTTCCGTCATGGCCCAGGAGGGGATCAGCGCTACCACCGGTAGGGGCACGGAGTCCGACCTCCTCCGATGATCCGCAGCCTGCTACGGATCAGCTCATCGATATCAGGGCTTAGTCGCCGGGCTGCTGCGGCCGGCCAGCCGTTTTCCGATCGTCGGCCTTGGCGCGGAGCCGGTGCTCGGCATCCTGATGGCCGTTGGCGGCCGCCTCTTGTCGAGCCTTCTCCAGCGCCCTGGTCTGCTCCGGCGGATCCGGCCGCAATAGGGATCCCGGCACTGGCGCACCGGCTGAACCCAGCTGGTTCATCCGCTTGGGTACCGGGGCACCCTGGTATTCCAGTGGGATGGCGTGACCGTGTGCATCGACACCGCCGAGGGGCTGATGCACTTCGATGAACTCGCCATGCGGGAGGCGCTTGATGATGCCTGTTTCGATGCCGTGTTCGAGCACCGCGCGGTCGGCGTGCTGCAGACCGAGGCAGATTCGGTAGGTGACGTAGTACGCCAGCGGCGGTACCAGCAGCAGTCCGATACGGCCCGCCCAGGTCGTCGCGTTCAGCGAGATATCGAATACGTAAGCGATGACGTCATTGCCGCCGGACAGCAGCAGAATGGCCATGAAACTGATCGCCATCATGCCCAGACCGGAGCGCACGGGGACGTCCCGGGGCCGCTGTAGGAGGTTGTGGTCGGCATGATCGCCGGTGAGCTTCCGTTCGATGCGCGGGTACATCAGCGCGAGGCCGAACATGATGATGGGGAGCACCATCGTCGGCCAGAACGATGCGGGAATGAGGTAAGGACCCAGGTAGATCTCCCAGGCGGGCCACAACCTGGTGGAGCCGTCGAGCCAGCCGACGTACCAGTCGGGTTGGGAGGCAGCGGAGACCTGGGCGGGGTTGTACGGGCCGAAGTTCCATACCGGGTTGATCTGGAACAGCCCGGCCATGATGCAGATCACACCGATGTTCACCATGGCGAAGCCGGTCGCCTTCGTCGCGAAGACCGGCAGGATCCGTATCCCGACCACGTTGCGCTCGGTACGCCCCGGCCCGGGAAACTGGGTGTGTTTCTGGTACCAGACCAGCCCGAGGTGTACCGCGATGAGCGCGAACAGCAGCCCCGGGATGATCAGCACATGCACTATGTAGAACCGGGGAATGATCAGTTCGCCGGGGAATTCGCCACCGAAGATCGCCCAGTGTGCCCACGTACCGATGACCGGCGGAGACATGGTGATCGCCGAGATGATGCGCAGCCCGGTGCCGGAGAGCAGATCGTCCGGCAGTGAATAGCCGGTGAGCCCCTCCAGACCGGCGAGGAACGCGATGGCGATGCCGATCATCCAGTTCGTCTCCCTCGGCTTACGGAAAGCGCCGGTGAAGAAGGTTCGGAACATGTGGATAATCAGCGCCGCGACGAACAACAGCGCGGCCCAGTGGTGCACCTGCCGGATGAACAGCCCGCCCCGGACCTCGAACGAGAGCTCCAGCGTCGACTCGTACGCCCGGGACATCTCGATCCCGCGCAGGTTCTGGTAGGGACCCTCGTATACGACTTCCTGCATCGAAGGATCGAAGAACAGCGCCAGGTACGTCCCGGAGAGCAGCAGCACGATGAAGCTGTTCATGGCGATCTCACCGAGCATGAACGACCAGTGCGTCGGGAAGACCTTGTTGATCTGCCTCCGCACGCCTGCGGCCAGGTGGAACCGCTGGTCGATCTCGTCTGCGGCCTTGGCCGCCCGGGTTGCCGAGTTGGTCGGTGTTGTCATGGCGCTCATGACCTCCGCTCCCAGAAAGCCGGTCCTACCGCCTCCATGAAATCACCTTTGGCGTAGAAGTAGCCCTCATCATCGACGTCGATGGGCAGCTGAGGCAACGCCCTGGTGGCCGGACCGAAGATCGGCTTGGCGTACTGCAGCATGTCGAACTGTGACTGGTGGCATGGACACAGCAGCCGGGCGGTCTGCGACTCGTACAGCGAAGCCGGGCAGCCCAGGTGGGTGCAGATCTTCGAGTACGCGTAGAAGTCTCCGTAATTGAAGCCGACCTGACCCTCGCGCGCGACGACCTGCGCGGCCTGCTCAGGTCGTAGCCGGATGAGCATGACGGGGTTGTCCGAGCCCCGCAGTGCTTTGTGGGCTTCCTCGGCCGACCAGGAGCGCTTGTACGGGAAGACCGTCGCGATACTTCCGGCATCGAGGTCCTCGGGGCGGGCCAGGGTGAGCTCATGGTGCTCGTAGCGCAGGTACACCGGCTCGCTGTTCTCCGAGCGCCAGTCCGTGACCCACAGATCGGCGTTGGCCCTGTTCTGCCACGGGTTCTGCACCAGGCCGCCCAGCGCGAAGATGCCCACCCCCGCGCCGAAGGCACCCATGCCCAACCCGGCCGTTCGCTTGATCAGAGATCGCCGCGCCAGGCCACTGCGGGTTCCGCTTTCGGTCAGGATCGCGGCAGTGGTCATCCGGTCGATCTCTGCGGATGTGCCGATGTGACGCTGCTGCACCGCGGTCTCGTGCGGCAACAGATGCTTAGCGTAGATGATCGTCGCCGCGCCGACCGCGAACACCGAAATCCCGAACAGCACCCCGACGATCGGCGTGTAGAGCAGGTAGAGCAGGTGCCCGCTGTCGGGACTACCGGGCGGTGCGTACTCCCAGGGCCAGAAGAGGTAGGCCGCGATGGAGCCGAGCCCGGTGAGGGCGGCGATGATGAACCACAGCGCCACGCTGCGTTCGGTGCGTTTCTCCGCGCGGGTGTCCGGCACCGGGAAGGGGTCCTCCCGGTGCACGAGGGTCACCCCGTCGAGCGCCAGACCCAGGCGGACCAGTTCATCCCGACTCATCTTGGAAAGATCTGCATCGCTTGGGCGCTCACCGGCGGGCAGGCCGTGTCCGCTCATGCCTTAGCTCCCACCCACAGTGTGATGGCGACAAGCGCCGAGATTCCGATGATCCAGGCGACGACTCCTTCGGAGATCGGCCCGTAACCTCCGAGAGAGTATCCACCCGGGTTGTTGCGCTCGTCACTGATGGAATCGACGTAGGCGATGATGTCCCGTTTCTCCTCCGGAGTCAGCTGCCGATCGGAGAACTTCGGCATGTTCTGCGGTCCGGTGGTCATCGCGGTGTAGATCTGCTGATGGTTCACATCGTTGATCTCAGGAGCGAACTTGCCGGACGACAAGGCGATACCACGTCCGGTGAACTGGTGGCAGGAGGCGCAGTTGAGTCGGAAAAGTTCGCCGCCGGCGGCGGGATTACCGCCGCGGAGGTCGCCCTCCGGCACCTGCGGACCACCGCCGTTGGCTTGCACGAAGGCCCCCAAAGCATCGATCTCCTCGGGGCTGAACTTGACCGGTTTCTCAGTGATCTGCGCTTCTTGCCGCACTGCGGGCATTCGGCCGGTGGAGACCTGGAAATAGACTGCGCCCTCGCCGACGCCGATCAGACTGGGCCCTCGGTCCGACACTCCCTGCAGGTTGGCACCGTGGCAGCTGATACAGGCGTTGTTGTAGAGCTGCTCACCCTGACGTACCAACGCGGAGTCATCCTGGGCCTGCGCGGTCTGAGGTTGCGGAGCAAATAGCGTATAGAGCCCGCCTGCGGACAGCAGAGCGATGGAGAGCGCGAGCATCCCCGATATCCGGCGACGCAGCCTGCTGCGGGGACCTCGGGTCGACGGGGATTCTGCGGTATCCGCTTCGGTGAACCTCGCTCGGCCGGTGGGTCTGGTGGTGGTCATCGGTCTCTGCTGCCCCTGCTGTTTGTCGAGTTCGAATTCGGTGCTGGGCCGGTCGGGTGAGCGCCCGGGCAGCCCGGTGTCCGCAGTGCTATGGCAAGAAGTAGATGGTGGCGAAAAGGCCGATCCACACCACGTCGACGAAGTGCCAATAGTACGACACGACGATTGCCGCAGTGGCTTGCGCTGGAGTGAATTTGCTCAGCTTTGTCCGGATGAGGAGGTAGATGAACGCGATGAGACCGCCGGTCACGTGGAGACCGTGAAAGCCGGTGGTAAGATAGAAAACAGTGCCATAAGCGCCGGAGGGAATGGTGACGCCCTCATGGATGAGATTCCGGTATTCGTTGGCCTGACCGAGCACGAACAGCGCTCCCATGATGAGCGTGATGGTGTACCAGAGTCGTAGCCCGAATACGTCACCCTGTTCGGCTTTGAACACACCCCATTGGCACGTGAATGATGAGGACACCAATATGATCGTGACCACCAAGGCGTAAGGTACGTCAAGATGGATCGGTTCGCCGGTGGACTCCAGTATCGGCGGCCACGGGCCTTCGCTCTGTGCTTTCACCGTGAAGAACATGGCGAAAAGACCCGCGAAGAACATCAACTCGCTGGACAGCCACACGATGGTGCCCACGCTGACCATATTGGGCCGGTTCAGCGAGTGCACCCGTTGGCTGATGGCGGGTGCCGCCAGGCTGGACGAGGGGGTCACGTCGAGCATTATGACTACCGGCGTCCGCGCTGGCTGGACGGGGGCGGGGCAACGACCCGGCACCAAGGTCCCCGGCGCAGGTTACCGCCGGCGCCCGCTACGGTCGCCGATCGCCGGATATCATCCTGGTGACCGCTTTGCCCGGCTAGCGCGTCCGGCGGATCTGACCCGGCCGCCCGCGTCCGCTCACCGACGCCGACATGGAGGATCTACGACCAACCGATGAATGCTACGAGCGCTGCCACCATAGTTCTGGTCTTCAGTCACCGGCCGGAGGTGCGTGAGACCATTATCACCGCTGTCGGACATCGTCCGGCGCGGGATTTGGGCCGACTGGAGTACGTCGAGGTCGGAACGATCGACGAGGTACTGGCGGCGGTCGATGCGGGTGGGGTCGATCTCGTGATTCTGGACGGCGAGGCGCAGCCCACGGGGGGTATGGGGCTTTCCCGGCAGCTCAAGAATGAGATCGCGCAGTGCCCACCGGTCATCATCTCGGTGCGGCGCAAGGATGATCGGTGGCTGGCCGTCTGGTCACAGGCCGACGCGGTGCTCGTCCATCCGCTGGATCCGCTGACCGCCGCCGAGACCGTCGCCGAGGTTGTCCGTTCCCACCGGTTGCCGGTGGCGAACGGATGAGTCCGGAGGATGTGGTGGGCCCGGTGGCTGGTCGCGACTGGCCGGTGCTGCTCACCACGCTGATCGCCGGGACGGATCTGGACATCGGTGATACGGCCTGGGCGATGGACCAGGTGATGTCCGGTATGGCCACACCCGCGCAGATCGCCGCGTTCGTGGTTGCATTGCGGGCCAAAGGTGAGAGCCCGGCGGAGATCGCCGGGCTGGCCGGCGGCATGCTCGCGCACGCTCGCCGGGTTCACGTGCCTGGACGGGCGGTCGACGTGGTCGGCACCGGAGGCGACCGCGCCCAGACCGTCAACATCTCCACGATGACCGCGCTGGTGACCGCTGCGGCCGGCGCGCCAGTGGTGAAGCACGGCAACCGCGCGGCGTCATCGCAGTGTGGCACTGCTGACGTGCTCGAAGCGCTCGGTGTGGCGATCGACCTTGGCCCCGAACAGGTGGCACTGTGCGTCGCTGAGGTGGGAATCGGGTTCTGCTTCGCGCCGCTGTTCCACCCGGCGCTGCGCCATGCGGCAGCGGTGCGGAGGGAGATCGGTGTGCCCACGGCGTTCAACGTCCTCGGCCCACTGACCAATCCGGCCCAACCGGATGCCGCTCTCGTGGGTTGCGCACAGGAACGGATGGCTCCGGTGATGGCGCAGGTGCTCGCCGACCGCGGCGTCACCGCGCTGCTGGTCCGCGGTGACGACGGGCTCGACGAGATCACCACCACGACCACGACCTCGGTGTGGGTGGTCGACGGTGGGGTGGTGCGACGTGCTCAGCTGGATCCTGCGGCTTTCGGGGTGCCTGCCGCCCATCCGGAGGATCTCCGCGGGGGGCCTGCCGCGGCCAACGCTGAGGTGGTTCGCCGACTTGTCGAGGGCGAGCCGGGCCCGGTGCGCGACGCTGTCCTGCTCAATGCTGCGGCGGCACTGGCCGCGCACGGTGGCCTGAGTGGTGACCTGGACGCGGACATCAGGGGAGCGGCACAGCGCGCCGCCGAGGCGGTCGACTCGGGCGCGGCCGCCGCCTTGCTGGAGCGCTGGGCCAAGCTGAGCACCGAATTGTCCTCGACCGCTCGCTGACACCCCTCGTGGACTGGGACGACTTACCGGACCCGGTGCGATCGCGGCTGGCTGAGCTCACAGCGGCTGCGGTGAGCGGGATTCCTGGTTCGGATATGCCTGCGACGGTGCGTCCGTTGGCCAGGTTCACGCCGGCCAAGCGAGCCCGCCTGGGAGGGCCTGTGTTGCTCGCCGGGCTGCGAGACTCGCCCGTATTCCGTGCCGCGGTTACCGAATGGACCCGCGTGAACCGGCCCGAGTTGCTCGACAAGGCCGGGGACGAGGCGGTGGGAGATGCGGCGTCCAGGGCGGCGGCGGCTGTGCTGCTGGGGGAACAGAGCGCGCAGCAGCAGGTGGCCGAGGTGGCCCGGCGAACTTCTGATGCGCAGCTGCGTGCCGAGCGCGATGCCGCGCTGGCCAGAGTGGAGCGGTTGGCCGCGGAGAACCGACGACTGCGCAGCGAACTGGAGGCGGCGACAGCGGCGACCCAGGGTGCGGGCTCGACCGGAGGGGAGCAGGTCGAGCGGCTGCGCACCAGGCTCCGGGAACAGGGGGTGCGCTTGCGTCAGGCGCTGGACCGGGCCGAGCGGGCTGCGAAGGACCACGATGCCGAGCTCACCTCGGCACGCCGGGCGCTGACCGCGATGCAAGCACAATACGATCGCGAGCGGGAGCGGGCGGAGCTGGCGAGCAGACGCGCGGAGCGGGCGGTCGCCGAGGCCGAGACGGCCCGTCAGGCCGTCCGTGAGGCGCGGGCCGCCGATGAGGTGCGGCTGGCCCTGCTGGTGGACACGGTGGCGGGCGCGGTGGCCGGATTGCGTCGTGAGCTGGCCCTGGACGAGCACGCGCCCTTGCATGGGCCCCGGCCCGCAGACCTGATCAGTGGAGGCAGCGCACCGGGAGAGGTGTCGAGTCAGGTGCATGATCCTGCGGCGCTGGACCGGTTGCTCGCGCTTCCTGTGGCGCATCTTGTGGTCGATGGCTACAACGTCACCAAGACCGGCTATCCCGACCACACCCTGTCCGACCAGCGGGATCGGCTCACCGGCCAGCTGGCCGCGCTGGCCGCGCGAACCGGCGTGGAGATCACCGTCGTTTTCGACGGGGCTGCGGTGGTCTCCGTGCCGATCACAAACTGCCGGGGCGTGCGGGTGCTGTTCTCCGATCCTGGGGTGCTCGCCGATGACGTGATACGGGATCTTGTGGCGGCTGAGCCGCGGGGACGTCCGGTAGTGGTCGTCACCTCCGATCGGGCTGTCGCCGAGTCGGTACGCCACTGCGGTGCGCATCCGGTGCCATCCTCGGTGCTGCTTCTTCGGTTGGCTAGGAACTAATCCGGAGCTGATCGGAGGATCGCCGGAATTGTCGGTGCGGTGTCCTACCGTCCGTGGTGATGAGATCACTAACGAGATGGGAGCCGAGATGATCGTGGATTGCGACCGCTGCGAGGTGCGCGGCGATGCTTGCGGGGAGTGCGTCATCACCGTGCTGCTCGGGGCGCCCCCGGGGGGATTTGAACTCGATCGAACCGACCGCAGGGCGCTGGACACCCTGGCGGCCGCAGGCATGGTGCCCCGGCTGCAACTGGTGGAGTGTGATGAAAATCACATCCCTCGAAGGGTGCGAGACTGTATGCGGATCGTAAAAGGCGCTGGGAGTCAGGAACGCGCTGAGCGGTCCACAGTCGACGTCGAGCGGTCGGAACGGCACGCCGGTTGACGGGAGGAGCTGAACACACCCCGCAACGGCACTCACGCTGACCGTGCCTGAACGCCGCGTCGTCTGCTCCTAGCCTCTTCGGCGGTGGACAGCATGTGATGACTTTTCGTAACCTTCCCGAGACTTTGTGGCAGGTGCCCCCCAATCGGGGGGGCAACGCAGGGTCGGCGCCGAATTAGCCGCGTCGGGCGGCTGAGCCGGGAACCCAATTTGTTGGGGTGAATCCGGTAAGGCTCTTGGGCCTTATCCGGTAGGGCGTGTTTCCGCTTCCAGCCCGAACCCGTCAGCTAACCCGGTAGGCGGTCAGAGGGAAGAGGAGACAGACGCGACGTGTCGTCGCACGGTCTGAAGCGCACCGTTCGTAGTGCGATCGCCGCCACCGCTGTGGCAGCCCTAGTGACCCTGATTCCCACGTCGGCTATGGCCGACCCCGCACTTCCCGGCGATGCTCCGACCGCTGTGCGGCAGCTCGCGGACCTGAACCGGCAGGCTGAAATGCTCACCGAGCAGTGGCATTTCGCCCGGGACCAGCTGGACGCTCGCCGCGCCGAGCTGGAGCGGGCCAAGGCCGATGCGGCCGCTGCCACCGCTGCGGGGGACCAGGCCAGAGTGGTGCAAGGGCAGTATCGAGGCCAGGTCGACCGGCTGACCAACGCCTCGTTCCAGGGCGCACGTCTTAACCGGCTGTCCGCATTGCTGGTGAGTGACTCCCCGCAGGAGTTCCTAGAACAGATGTCGGCGCTGGACATGCTCGCGACGGACAACAAGGAGGCCCTGGACCGGCTGACCGGCGCCGTCATGCAGGCCGCGCAGGCCGAGCGGGCGGCCAACGACGCTGCGGCCAGGGCCGGTCAGGCCGAGGCGGACGCTGCACATCTGGCGGGCGATCTGACCCGCGCCCGGGACGACATGGATCGTCAGATCCATATGGTGCAGCAGCGCCTCGACTCACTCACTGGCGAAGAGCGAGCTGCTTATCAGACCGTCGGAGACATCAACGTCCCGATCGATGTGGTGGCGGGCAGCGGGGTTGCCGCCAAAGCGCTCCAGGCGGCGTTGTCCCGGCAGGGCTTGCCGTATGTCTATGGCGCCGAAGGCCCCAACTCGTTCGACTGCTCAGGTCTGGTGAAGTGGTCCTACGAGCGGGCCGGGATGTCAGGCCTGCCGCATTCCAGCAGGCAGCAGGCGCAATTAGGGCGCAGTGTCGGTCGTTCCCAGCTGCAGCCAGGTGACCTCATTGCGCTGTACTCGCCGGTCAGCCACATCGGTATGTACGTGGGAGACGGGCGGTACGTGAATGCGCCCCAGCCCGGCGATGTGGTGAAGGTCGTTCCAGTGCCGTGGGGTGAGGTCACCGCGATACGCCGGATCGGCTGAGGCGGACCTGGCGGGGCCCGGCTACCCTCGCGCGGTGCCACGGACTCTGCTGGTAAGCAACGATTTCCCGCCCCGCGCCGGTGGTATCCAGGCTTACCTGCATGAGCTCAGCCGGGCGCTTCCCGAAGGCGAGCTCGCCGTGTACGCGCCGAACTGGCCGGGAGCCGCCGCCTTCGATGCTGAGCTGCCCTACCCGGTCGTCCGCCATCCTGGATCTCTCATGCTGCCGACCCCTTCGGTGCGCAAGCGGGCCGCCGGCCTGTTGCGCGAGCTGCGCTGCGAGACCGTGTGGTTCGGTGCCGCGGCGCCGTTGGCGTTGTTGGGTCCGGCACTGCGAAAGGCCGGGGTGCGCCGGGTGGTGGCCAGCAGTCACGGACATGAGGTCGGCTGGTCGATGGTGCCCGCCGGCCGGAGCGCGCTGCGCCGAATCGGGATCGATGCCGACGTGGTCACCGTGGTGAGCCGGTACACCCGCCGCCGGGTCTCCTCCGCGTTCGGTCCCCAGGCTGCTCTGGAACTCCTCCCGCCGGGCGTGGACGCCGATACGTTCCGTCCGGATTCCGGGGGGCGCGCGGACATCCGGCGACGGCATCGGTTAGGCGCGGCCCCCGTGGTGCTGTGTGTTTCCCGCTTAGTGGCTCGCAAGGGCCAGGATGTGCTGATCCGGGCCCTGCCCGCGATCCGGAGGCAGGTCCCGGGGGCACGGTTGCTGCTCGTCGGAGGCGGACCACACCGGGCCGCGCTCCTCAGCTTGGCGCGGTCCTGCGGGATCGCTGAGGCGGTGGTCTGCACCGGCTCCGTCCCATGGTCAGAGTTGCCCGCCTATTACGCCGCGGGTGATGTCTTCGCGGTCCCTTGCCGGACCCGGGGTCGGGGGCTGGACGTCGAGGGATTCGGTCTGGTGTTCCTTGAGGCTGCCGCGGCCGGTTTGCCGGTGATTGCCGGGAATTCCGGAGGAGCGCGGGAGGCGGTCCGAGCCGGTGAAACCGGTGAGCTGGTGGACGGTCGTGACGTGGCAGCGGTGGCGCGGGCCGTCGCGACGCTGCTCGCTGATCCCGATCGGGCTGCGGCGATGGGGCGAAGCGGGCGTCGCTGGATGCAACAGGACTGGAGCTGGTCACACCGAGCGGATGCGCTGCTGCGCACCCTGTGAGTGGCGTTGAGTGCTCTGGCACCGAATGCCACTCACGGGTAGGTGTCAGCCCGCATAAAGGGCGTCGATATCGGCGGCGAAATCCTTGATCACTACCGCGCGCTTGAGTTTGAGGGTCGGGGTGAGCTGCCCATCGCTCTCGGTGAAGTCGACAGGCAGGATCCGGAACTTTCGAATCGTCTCAGCCTTCGAGACCGCCTTGTTGGCCTCGTCCACCGCGCGTTGCAGCTCGGCGCGCAGATCCTCGTCGTCGACGAGATCGGCGGCCGTGCTGCCCACGGGCTTGCCGTGTTCGGCTCCCCACGCGGGTAGCGCCTCGGCGTCAAGGGTCAGCAGGGCCGCGATGTAGGGCTGGCGGTCACCCACCACCATGCACTGGCTGATCAATCGATGAGCGCGGAGCCGATCCTCCAGTACTGTGGGCGCGACGTTCTTGCCCGCCGCGGTGACGATGAGCTCCTTCTTGCGGCCGGTGATCCGCAGGAAACCGTTCTCGTCGAGCTCCCCGAGGTCACCGGTGTGGAACCAGCCGTCGACCAGCGCATCGGCGGTGGCCTGCTCGTTGTGCCAGTACTGGCGCAGCACACCGGGGCTGTTGATCAGTATCTCGCCGTCATCGGAGATCCTGATCGTGACGCCGGCCACGGGCTGCCCCACAGTGCCAATCTTGGCGTGCCGCTCGGTGTTCGCCGTGGAGGCTGCGCTGGTCTCGGTCAGCCCGTAGGCCTCGAGCACCGGTACCCCGATGCCGCGGAAGAAATGCCCCAGGCGCTCGCCCAGTGGCGCGCCCCCGGAGACCGCTGCCAGGCATCGGCCGCCGAGTACCGCCCTTAGCTTGGCGTAGACCAGCTGGTCGAACACCGCGTGCTTGGCTCGCAGGACCATCCCGGGGCCTCCGGTGTCCTGGGCGCGGCTCCATTCGACGGCGGTGGCGTCGGCGGCATCGAAGATGCGACCCTTGCCTGTGGCGTGCGCCTTCTGTCTCGCCGAGTTGTAGACTTTTTCGAAGACCCGTGGCACCGATGGTACGAAGGCGGGCCGGAACTCCGCCAGCTCGGCAACCAGGTTCTTCACGTCGGGCGTGTGACCGAGGGTGACCCGCGCGTACACCACGCAGCACTGGATGATCCGGGCGAACACATGGGCGAGGGGAAGGAACAGCAGCACCGAGTGGCCCGGTTGCATCAGTTTCGGGAAACCCGCAACCGCAGCCCGGGTCTGGGCGAGCAGGTTACGGTGGGTGAGCTCGCAGCCTTTAGGGCGACCGGTGGTTCCGGAGGTGTAGATCAATGTTGCCTGGTCCTCGGCGCCAACCGCAGCCGCACGCTCGCGCGCGGCATCGTCGCTGATCTCGGCGCCCAGTGCGATAAGCCCGTCGATCGCCCCTGCGCTGCCGGGGGCCGGCTCGATCTGCCACACGGTGATCGCCTCGTCCAGCCGGTCTACCAGCGTTTGCACGGTCTCCCGGTGCGCCGCGGTCTCCACCACGATCGCCTTGGCGCCAGAGTCCGACAAGATCCACTCCACCTGCTCGGGAGAGGATGTCTCGTAGATCGGCACCGTCGATCCGCCTGCCGCCCAGATCGCGTAGTCCAGCAGCGTCCACTCGTAGCGGGTCTTGGACAGCAGCGCGACCCGATCTCCGCTCTCGATTCCCGCCGAGATCAGACCCTTGGCCACCGCGATCACCTGGTCGGCGAAGTCCTTCGCTGTGACGTCGGTCCAGCCACCGTCGACCCGGCGGCGGAAGCTGATGGCGCCGGCGAACCGTTCCGCGTTCGCCCACACCACATCGGTGAGATTCTCCTCGTCGGCCACCTTGTCAGTGGCACGGACAGTGAACTCCCGCACAGCGACCTCCGGGGTTTCGGTTACTCCACGTGCGTCTACTGAGGATACGTCCGCCGGGACATCGGTACTCTCAGTCGGTATCGAGTATCGAACGTATCGTGGCCCGCGTTTCGCCCACCAGGGGAGGGATGGGACGGAATCGGCGGAACACCACCCGTTCGGCCCTTCGCCGGCGGTGGAAACGGGGGCAGGCGGGTATCCTGCGCCCGGTGCGGGTCCACGTGGTGTCCGACATACACGGCAACGTGGAAGCGTTGGCCAGGGCCGGCGCGGGTGCCGATGCCCTGCTCGTGCTCGGCGATCTCCTCGACTTCGTGGACTACCACGACCATTCGGCCGGAATTCTCGGTGCGGTGTTCGGGTCGCCCGCGGTCGGCCGGTACGCGCAGTTGCGCAGCTGTGGTGCCCGTGGTGAGGCGTCCGCATTCGTGCGCACGCTCTGGGCAGGCTTGGACGATCCTCACCAGGTGGTGCGAGACGCCGTCGTCGACCAGTACGAGCGGCTCTTCGCGGTGCTGCCCACGCCGACCTACGCCACTCCTGGCAACGTGGACCTGCCCGAGCTGTGGCCGCGCTTCGCCCACGCGGGGGTGCACGTACTGGATGGGCAGACCGCCGAGATCGGGGGTCTGCGCTGGGGTTTCGTCGGTGGGGCACTGCTGCCCGCCGGATTCGTCCCGGCCAACGGCGCAGCGTTTCGTCCGTATGTGCGGACCCCGCAGGAGTACGGGGCGGCCGTCGCGGCGCTGGGGCGGGTGGATGTCCTGTGCAGTCATATCCCGCCCGCGGTCCCCGAACTGGTCTATGACGTGGCTGCCCGGCGTCCCGAGATCGGTTCGGAGCAGTTGCTCGCGGCGATCCGGCGAGACCGTCCACGTGCCGCCCTGTTCGGGCATGTGCACCAGCCGCTGGCTCGGCGGGTCCGGGTCGGACGAACCGAATGTGTCAACGTCGGATACTTCCGACGGACCGGTACCCCGTACGTGCTGCGGTGGTGAGCATCGGCGCCGCCCGGTATCCCGGTAATCTGCCGACATGGCTGATCAGTCCACCAAATCCATCGTCATCAACGCTGCACCCGAGGCGATCATGGATGTGATCGCCGACTTCGACGCCTACCCGAAATGGGCCATGGCGGTGAAGCGCGCTGAAGTGATCATCCCCGGTAGCGACGGCCGTGCTGAGCGGGTTCGTTTCAAGCTGGACGCCGGTGTGGTCAAGGATGAGTACGAGCTCGCCTACGTCTGGTCCGAGGACGGGCTGGCGGTGCATTGGGAGCTGGTGAAGGGCCAGATGCAGAAGGCGCAGCACGGCTCCTACGTCCTGCAACCCGCGGGTCAATCGACCAAGGTGACCTACAGCCTCACGGTGGATCTGGCGATCCCGATGATCAGTTTGATCAAGCGACAGGCCGAGAAGGTCATCTTGGATACAGCGCTGAAGGGGCTCAAACGCCAGGTGGAGCAGCGCTGAGCTGGACCATCGGTATTGATGTCGGTGGGACTCAACTGCGCGCCGGTGTCGTGGACGCCACCGGGGCGGTGCTGGCCACCCGGTGCGTGAGCACCCCGAGCGGCGAGCGCGCTCTTGAGGACGGAATCGCCGGAATGGTCACCGAGCTCATCGCCGCGCACCCTGGAGTGGGCGCGGTCGGGTTGGCTGTGGCCGGTTTCGTGAGCCTCGACCGCCGACGTGTCGGGTTCTGCCCGCACCTGCCCTGGCGGGACGTCCCGGTGGCCGAGCGGATCGAGCACCGGATCCAGCTGCCGGTGATCCTGGAGCACGATGCCAACGCGGCGGCCGTGGCCGAGCACCGCTGTGGCGCGGCGCCCGGCGGGGGAGTGACTCTGCTGGTGGCACTGGGCACGGGAATCGGCGGCGCCCTGCTGGTGGACGGTGAGCTGTTCCGGGGCGCCCACGGGGTGGCGCCCGAGCTGGGCCACCTGCGGCTGGTGCCTGACGGACGACCCTGCCCGTGCGGCAAGCGCGGCTGCTGGGAGCGCTACTGCAGCGGTACCGGCTTGGCCACCACCGTGCTCGAGCTGCTCGCCGCCCGGCCCGGCAGCCTGCTCGACGTGCCGGGCCCGGGTCTGGTAGCCGGAGATGCGGGTGGTGATCCGACGCAGCTTTCTGGTCGTCGGGTGGCGTCGGCGGCTCGTGACGGAGACCCCGTGGCTATCGCGGCAATGGCCGAGCTGGCCCGCTGGCTGGGCGAGGGTCTGGCGCTGATCGCCGACGTCTACGATCCCGACCTGGTGGTGCTCGGGGGAGCGGTGGCGCAGTCCGCCGTGTTGTTCCTCGACCAGGCGCGCGAGCACTACGCCACGCTGGTGACCGGAGCGGGTTACCGGCCGCTGGCCCGCATCCGCACCGCCCAGCTCGGCCCCGAAGCGGGCCTCGTCGGAGCCGCCCTGCTCGCCCACTCACTGGCTTGAGCGCCTACCGCGAGCGGAAAGTCGTCCCGGATCGCCATGGGGTGTGCAGCCGCAAGTAGCCTGCCCGGAGGTTCGAGGCCACGAGGGGTAGCAGAGCATGGACGTATTCACGGTCCACCAACAGCTGCTTGCGGACTACGAGGCGTTCACGTCGGGTTTCACCCAAATCCACGATTCGCGGATCCGGGCGCACGTCGAGCAGCGCTTGGCCAACGGGGACCAATGGCCGGACGCTTACCTGTCGCTCAATCCCAACTTCGCCTCTGGCAGGTCGATCAGCGAATTGGTCAGGCAGCGGTTCCTGCACCCGGAGTGCGAGCGAATCTTCCGGGTGGGCAAGAACGAACCTACAGGCGCGCAGGGTCAGATTATTGATCTGCATCAACACCAGAGGGAAGCGGTCGAGATCGCCAGTGGTGGGGCGAGCTATGTGCTCACCACCGGGACCGGGTCGGGAAAAAGCCTGAGCTACATCGTGCCGATCGTGAACCATGTGCTGCGCCAGCACGCTGCGGACAGCTACCGACCCGGGGTGAAGGCGATCATCGTTTACCCGATGAACGCGCTGGCCAACAGCCAGCAGCACGAGCTCACGAAGTTCCTCAAGCACGGTTACCCCAATGGCGGTGAGCCGGTGACCTTCCGGCGTTACACGGGGCAGGACCGGGAGGCTGAGCGTGCCGATATCCTCGCCGACCCGCCAGATATCCTGCTCACCAACTACGTGATGCTGGAACTTGTCCTGACCAGACCCGAGGAACGGGATCGCCTCATCACGGCCGCTGTGGGGCTGCAGTTCCTGGTCCTCGATGAGTTGCACACCTATCGGGGTCGGCAGGGCGCCGACGTGGCGATGCTGGTACGCCGGTTGCGCGATGCCTGCGCGGCCGAGTACCTGCAGTGCGTCGGCACATCGGCCACGATGACCAGCGAGGGCAGCGAGGCCGACCAGCGTCGCGACGTGGCCACGGTGGCCACCCGGCTGTTCGGCACACCTGTGGCGGCGGCGCACATCATCCAGGAGACCTTGCGGCGGGCCACTACGGGAGACCCTGAGGACGTCGCGACGATCGCCTCGCGGGTCTATTCCGGCAAGGCGGGGCGGAGCTACGAAGAGTTGGTGACCGATCCGTTGGCCGGGTGGGTCGAATCGCAATTCGGAGTCGTCCGGCGGCCAGACGACGGACGACTGGTGCGCCCACCCCGCCCGTGCACCATTCCGGAGGCTGCCCGGCGACTTGCCGAACTCACCGGCGAAGCCCCCGACACATGCGCCGGGGCAATCCAGGCAATGCTGCGAGCCGGGGCGGACATGTTGGACCCACGGACCCAACGTCCGATATTCGCCTTCCGGCTGCACCAATTCCTTTCCAAGGGCGACAACGTCTACCTCAGCCTCGAACCGGAGGTAGATCGGTACATCACCAGTCGGTACCAGACTGTGGTTCCCGAACCCGGGGACCTCCACAAGATTCTCTTGCCCGCCGCTTTTTGCCGGCAATGCGGTCAGGAGTACCTGGTCGTCAGCCGGGTCGACGAAGCAGGCACCCGCCGTTACACCTCCCGCCAGGACGCGGACGCCAGCGGGGGTGATGCAGCGAACGGGTACCTGTTCATCAGCTCCGAGGTGCCGTGGCCGGGTTCACTCGATGTCGCGATCAGCGAGCAGCGGGTGCCCGATTCCTGGCTGATCACCGGCCGCGACGGACAGGTCACCGTGGCGAGTCGTTGGCTGAAGAGGTTGCCCGACGTGGTGCGCATCGGTGTCGACGGTACGGAAATGGAGGGGCCAGGGGGCACGCTTGCCGCCTACGTTCCCACTCCCTTCAGTTTCTGCCTGCGCTGCCGGGTGTCCTACGAACAGCGGGGCAGCGATTTCGCCAAGCTGGCCTCGTTGGCGGTTGAGGGGCGCAGCTCGGCGACGTCGGTGGTGAGCGCGAGTGTGGTCCGCAGCCTGCGCGAGCAGCTCGACCTGCCTGCCGAGGCACGCAAGCTGCTCGCGTTCGCGGACAACCGCCAGGACGCAAGCCTGCAAGCGGGGCATTTCAACGATTTCATCCAGGTCACCCAGCTCCGGGGAGCGCTGTACCGCGCCATCGCGGCCGAACCCGAGGGGCTGAGCCATGAAGTGATCGAGCAGCGGGTGACGGACGCGCTTGGCGTTACGCTGGCCGATTTCGCCCAGCACCCAGAAGCCAGGTTCAGTGTGGAACGCAAGGCATGGCAGGCTTTGCGGGCCGTCGTCGGCTACCGCCTTTACCTGGATCTGGAGCGCGGCTGGCGGATCACCATGCCCAACCTCGAACAGACCGGGCTGCTGCGGATCGACTACCTCGACCTGCCCGATATCGCTGCCGACAAGTCACTGTGGGAAGGCCGTCATTTCGCGCTCCGGGACGACGTGCCCGATCATCGCGTAGAACTCATGCGGCTGCTGCTGCACGAGCTGCGTCGCGCAATGGCCATCGACGTCGATTGCTTCACCGATGTCGGTTTCGAACAGCTGCAGAAGCTCAGCGATCAGCACCTGCGGGAACCGTGGGCGTTGTCCGAACGGGAACAGCGACCACGGGCCGGCTTGGCTTTCGCCCGATCCGGGGGCAAAGGCAGCTCCCGGGAACACCTCTACCTGAGTGGGTACGGCGCATACGGGCGATTCCTCCTGCGCGAGGGCCAGTTCTTCAAGACCACACTGACCCGTGACGACAGCCAGAAGATCATCAGCGATCTGCTCCGGATAATGGAGCGTTGTGGCCTGCTCACCATTGCGCGACCTGCCGAAGAAGGTGGTGCGCCGGGCTATCAGCTCAAGGCATCCTCGATCGTCTGGCGTCCGGGTGACGGTAAAGCGGGCGCGGAGGATCCGGTGCGCATGGAGATCGCCTCGGAGCTCGGCCCTCGGATCAACCCATTCTTCCAGCGGCTTTACACCGACGTCGCCGCAACGCTGGCCGGCTTACACTCCCGGGAGCACACCGCGCAGGTGGCTTATGAAGACCGGGTCCGTCGCGAGGAAGAGTTCCGCGAAGGCGCGCTTCCCGTGCTCTACTGCTCGCCGACGATGGAACTAGGAATCGATATCGCGAGCCTTAATGCTGTCGTGCTGCGTAACGTCCCACCCACCCCGGCCAACTACGCGCAACGAGCCGGTCGCGCCGGTCGTTCCGGTCAGCCCGCCCTGGTCGTGACCTACTGCGCCACCGGTAATGCGCACGATCAGTACTATTTCCGCCTCCGCGACCAGATGGTCGCCGGAGCGGTTACCGCGCCCCGGCTCGATCTGACCAACGAAGACTTGCTCCGCTCACACGTGCACGCCCTGTGGCTGGCGGAGACCGATATCGTGTTGGACCGGTCCGTGGCCGAGATCCTCGAGATCTCAGGCGACGGTTACCCCCTCACCTCCGCCATCCGACAGTGCAGTAATGATCCTGGCGCTCGGGATCGGGCCGCGCACCGCGCCCGGCGGGTGCTCGCCGAGCTTACCGATGAGCTCGCTGACACCTCGTGGTGGCACGATGAGTGGATCACCCGCGTGGTCGAGGATGCTCCGCGGGAGTTCGACCGGTCGTTTCACCGCTGGCGCGAGCTGTATCGCGCCGCATGGGAGGAACAGGCCGAGCAGAACCGGATCATCCTTGACCACTCCGGAAACCAGAAGACCCGCGACGTCGCCACCAGACGCCGTCGCGAGGCCGAGAACCAGCTGCGCCTGCTGCGCAATGAAGACACCGAGGACCAGTCGGACTTCTACTCCTACCGCTACCTGGCCTCCGAAGGTTTTCTCCCCGGCTATTCGTTCCCCCGGCTGCCATTGCGTGCCTACGTGCCGGGTCGTCACGGCGTCTCCCGGGATGCTGAGTTCATTCACCGCCCTCGGTTCATCGCGATCAGTGAATTCGGGCCAGGCGCGCTGATTTACCACGAGGGGCTGCGCTACCAGGTGAACCAGGTGCAGCTCACCCCAGGCGAACAGGGCGGTAGCGGGCTGGATACCAACGCGGCTCGGCGCTGCGAAGCCTGCGGCTACCTGCACGGCCAGGAAGTGGGCATCGACGTCTGCGAATCGTGTGGCGGCACACTCGGCCGCACGATGCACCGCCTACTGCGGCTGCAGACCGTGAAGGCCGCTCGGCGCGACCGCATCTCCTCCGACGAGGAGGAGCGGCGCCGGGCCGGATTCGAGTTGGTGACCTCGTATCGGTTCAACGATCACGGTGCCCGGCCCGGCCGGATCGATGCGACAGCCAATTCCTCAGATAGACACGGCGCAATAGGACCGGTGCTGCACCTGCGCTATGGCGATACCGCCACCGTGCGGGTCACGAATATGGGTCGGCGGCGCCGTCGCGCCTCCGGGGACAGTGAGGGGTACTGGATCAATGTGCAGACCGGCTACTGGCTCTCGGAGCGCCAAGCCCTCGACGCCACCCCCGACACGACAGAGCTCGATGACGCCGGGACTGTGGCACGCAAGCAGAAGGTCATTCCCTACGTCGAGGACCGTCGCAACATTCTGATCACCCGGTTCGCCCGCGGCCCGGTCGACGAGCAGACCGCGTTGAGCGTCATGCACGCGCTGGAACGCGGGATCGAGGCGGAGTTCCAGCTGGAGGACAGCGAGCTGTCCAGTGAACTCTTACCCGACGACGGGCAGCTTGGCCGGGCACTGTTCATCGAGAGCGCCGAGGGCGGCGCCGGGGTGCTGCGCCGCCTGGTCGATGAGCACGAGAACGGGCTGGCCAGGGCCGCTCGCCGGGCGCTGGAGATCTGCCACTTCGACCCGAATACCGGCGAGGACCGGGGCGGGGTCCTCGATCGGACTGGGGAACGCTGCGCTCGCGCCTGTTACGACTGCCTGTTGTCCTACCGCAACCAGGGCAGTCACCTGCTGATCGATCGGCACCTGGCCCGCGACCTGCTGCTGGCCTGTGCCACGGCCCAGACCACCCGCAACGGTCCGCAACGCAACGCCGAGGAAGCCTGGGACTCAATCGACAGGGCACTCGACAGCGCGTGCGCCGGCTTCGTGCGGTGGCTGGAGGAGATGGAGTACCGCTGCCCCGATGAGCTGGGCGTGGAGGTGTCCGGAGTTCGGCCCGACCTGGTCTACCGCACCGCGACCGGCCCCGTCGGGATCTTCGTGGACGGTCCGGACAATGTGAACGAGCCGGGCCGCGACGAGAACGCCGCTGAGGATCTTCGTGACGAGGGCTGGGGCGTAATAAGAATCCCGCACGGCGCGACATACTCGAAGATCGCTCAGAAGTACCCGAGCGTGTTCGGGATCAGCCGAAGGGTCAGCTCGTGAGCCGGTTCGCCGTTGGATCGCTGGTGCAGGCGCGTGGTCGGGAATGGGTCGTGCTGCCCGATTCGGACCCCGAGCTGCTGGTGGTACGCCCGCTCGGCGGTGGGGACGACGAGATCGCCGGCATCCTCACCAGCGTCGAGCAGGTCAGCCAGGCCGAGTTCCCGCCCCCGCAAGTGCCGGACGCCGGAAATGCGGTCAGCGCCGGGCTGCTCCGCACCGCACTGCAGATCGGGTTCCGCAGTACCGCCGGACCGTTCCGGTCACTGGCCGGTCTTGCGGTGGAGCCACGGCCCTATCAGTTGGTGCCGCTGCTCATGGCGCTACGTCAGGAGACGGTCCGGCTGCTGATCGCTGATGACGTCGGCATCGGCAAGACCATTGAGGCCGCGTTGATCGCGGCCGAGCTGCTCGCACAGGGCAGCGCGAGCAGCCTCGCTGTGCTGTGTAGTCCGGCGCTGGCCGAGCAGTGGCAGGCTGAGCTGGCTGGTAAGTTCCGGATCGACGCGGAACTGGTGCTCTCCAGCACCGTCAAGAAGCTGGAGCGAGGCCTGTTCGACGACGAGTGGATCTTCGATCGTTATCCGTACACGGTCGTCTCCACCGACTTCATCAAGTCCCCGAGGCACCGTGACCTATTCATCCAGGGCTGCCCCGACCTGGTCATCGTCGATGAGGCGCATGGTTGCGTGGCGGACGGGTCGAGCAGCCGTGGCCGCACTCTGCGCTACGACCTGATGCGCAAGCTCGCCGCGGACGTTAAACGGCATCTGCTGCTGGTCACCGCCACCCCGCACAGCGGCAACGAGGAAGGTTTCCGCAACCTGATCGGTCTGCTCGATCCAGAGCTGGCCACGCTCGATCTCTCGGTATCGAAGGGGCGCGAGCGGCTGGCGCGGCACATGGTCCAGCGCCGCCGCCACCACATTCGAAAGTTTCAGGATGAGCACCTGCCGTTCCCGTCCGACCGGCTGATCCAAGAACAGCGCTACTACCTCACCGACGACTATCGCAAGCTTTTCGATTCGGTGTTGTCCTACGCGCGGGAGACCGTGCAAGACAGCTCCGGCGGGCAGCTCCGCCAGCGGGTGCGATATTGGTCGGCGCTCGCGCTGCTGCGGGCGCTCGCGTCATCCCCGAAGGCAGCTGCAGCCACGCTGCGCACCCGCGCGAAGAATGTCGATGCCCAGACCGTCGAGGAGGCCGACACCCTGGGCCGCGCCACGGTGCTCGACCTCGCGGAGGCCGAGGCTGCTGAGGCCGTCGATGTCGTGCCCGGTGCTGACGACACCCCCGAAGGCGCAAACCCCGAGCGACGTCGGCTGCTGGGTTTCGCCCGGCGTGCCGACAAACTCGCGGGTGAACCCGACGCCAAGCTGGCGATGCTGGACAGCGCCGTGCAGGGGCTGCTGGCCGAGGGAGACGACCCGGTGGTGTTCTGCCGGTTCATTGACACCGCCGAATACGTCGCCGAGCACCTGCGGATCTCCCTCGGCAAGAGCGCCACCGTCGAATGTGTGACGGGCACACTGCCACCCGCCGACCGGGAAGCCCGGATCGCCGGGCTCACCGACACCGAAGGTCGGCATGTGCTGGTCGCCACCGACTGCCTGTCCGAGGGCGTCAACCTGCAGCAGCACTTCCAGGCCGTCGTGCACTACGACCTGGCCTGGAACCCGACCCGCCACGAGCAGCGCGAAGGCCGGGTGGACCGGTTCGGCCAGCCCCGCGATGTGGTCCGGGCCGTGACCATCATCGGGGCGGACAACCAGATCGACGAGATCGTCATGCGGGTGCTGCTGCGCAAGCACAACGCGATCCGCAAACAGCTCGGCATCAGCGTCCCGGTGCCGGATTCGGCTAACCATGTGGTCGAGGCAGTGCTGGAGGAGCTGCTCGTCACCAAGCCGCAGGCCGATCAGCCAGTGCTGGAGGGACTGGACGAGCTGGTCCGGACCCGCCGCGCCGACCTGCACCGGGAGTGGGACAGCTTCGCCGAACGGGAGAACGCCGCACTCACCAAGTTCGCCCAGACCGGAATCAAACCGGACCAGGTGGCCCGCGAGCTGGCCGAGATCCGCGCCAGCCTGGGCACCGGACCGCAGGTCGAGGAGTTCACCCGAGAGGCCCTGGACGCGCTGGGTTCTTCGTTGGCCGACCGCCCCGGCGGCTTCGACGCCGTCACCGCCACCCTGCCCGCCGCGTTACGCGGCGCGCTGCCACCGGGGCACGCTCAGCCGCTGCCGTTTCACCGCGAGCTGCCCGTGCCCCGCCGCCATGCCCACCTGGACCGCACCGACCCGTCCGTCCGCGCTGTCGCCCGGTACGTGCTGGAGAGCGCGCTCGACCCCAAGACACCCGGCCCGCGCCCGGCTCGGCGGTGCGGTGTGCTGCGCACCGACGCGGTGGCCCGGCGCACCACCCTGCTGCTGGTGCGGTTTCGGCTGCACCTGACCCTGCCGGGCCGGGAGGGGCCGCGCCCGATGGTCGCCGAGGAGGCCCGGGTGCTGGCCTACCGCGGCCGCCCCACCGATCCCAGCTGGCTCGGCCTGAACGATGTTGAGGCACTACTGGCCGCGGAGCCGATCGGCAATGTGGCCCCCGAACTGGCCCGCGACGACCTGGAACGCGTCATCGGTCAGCTTGCCCAGCTGCAGCCGCATATCGACGGTGCGGCGGACGCGATGGCGGCGCGGTTGCGGGAATCCCACGCTCGGGTACGCGAAGCAACCAAGCAGAGCGGTACGAGCAAGATCACGGTTGAGGTGCACCGGCCATCCGACGTGCTCGGGGTCTACCTCTATCTGCCTGCCGTGGCTGGGGGTGCGCAGTGACCCGGTCCCCGTTCCCGGCGCTGCGGGTCGCGGGCGGGCTGCTGCCCGCCGACCTGTTCGCCCGGGTATTGGAGGGCAAAGACCTGCCCGGCTACGCATCGGCCGAGTACGACCTGGCGCCGCACGAGAGCGTCCGGCAGGCCGCCACCCGCGCCTTCGACTACCTCGGCGGTGCCTGGCAGGCGTTCACCCGGGAACGCGACAAGGCCCAGGTCGAAGGCCGCCCGCTCACCGGGCTCACCCGTGAGCGCTGGCTGCTCACCGTGTTCCGCGCGCTGGACTACGGGATCCTCTCCGCCACCCCTACCGGCGGGCTGGTGGTCGAGGACAAGGCGTTCCGGGTCAGTCATCTCTGGGAGCACGTCCCGATCCACCTGCTCGGCTGGGGCGTGGACCTGGACCGGCGCACCAAGGGCGTGGTGGGCGCCGCCGAGGCCGCCCCGCAGTCGATGGTGCAGGAACTACTCAACCGCACCGAAGCCCACCTGTGGGCGATCGTCTCCAACGGGCAGAAACTGCGGCTGCTGCGCGACTCGCGATCCCTCGCCGGGTCGGCCTACGTCGAGTTCGATCTGGAACTGATCTTCGATGAGCAGCTGTTCCCCGATTTCGTGCTGCTGTTCCGGCTCACGCACGCCTCCCGGCTGGCCGTTTCGCCGGGGGAGGCCGCTGCCTCGTGCTGGTTGGAGCAGTGGCGGGGCAATGCCGTCAAGCAGGGCGAACGCGCCTTGGCGCGGTTGCGCGGCGGCGTCGAGCAGGCCATCACCACCCTCGGCACCGGGTTTCTGCACCATCCGGCCAACGGCGCGCTGCGCGCCCGGTTCGCGGCGGGCACCCTGTCCCGGGACGACTACAAGCGCGCAGTGCTGCGGCTGGTGTACCGGCTGCTGTTCTGGTTCGTCGCCGAGGACCGCGAAGTACTGCTGGATCCGGAAGCGCCGAGCGCCACCCGAGCACGGTACCTGCGGTTCTTCTCCGCCCAGCGGCTCCGGGACCGAGCCCGGCGGGGTGGTGTCGATCACCACGAGGACCTGTGGGAGGCCGTGCGGCTCGTCTTCACCGCCATGGGCACCGAGCAGGGCCGCCCGGAACTCGCCCTGCCCGGCCTCGGCGGGCTCTTCGAGCGCATCACCCACGACCGCGACGACAACCCGATCGAGCCCACGCTCCCGGACGAGTTCGACGAGCCGCTGGAGGGACTGCTCCTCACCAACGAGGCCCTGATCACCGCGGTGCGCCACCTGGCGATCGTCGAATCGGACGGTCAGCGTCGCCCGGTCGACTTCCGCAACCTCGACTCCGAGGAGCTGGGCAGCGTCTACGAGTCGTTGCTGGAGCTGCACCCCGGCTACGACCAGGAGAACCAGACCTTCACCCTGGTGAGCGCCGCCGGAAACGAACGCAAGGAGACCGGCTCCTACTACACACCGACGTCGCTGACCGAGGCCCTGCTGGACAGCGCGCTGGACCCGGTGCTCAACGACGCGGTTGCCGCGCCAGGGGATGCCGAGGCGAAGGTCGCTGTTTTGTTGGGTGTCACCGTCTGCGACCCGGCTTGTGGTTCGGGGCACTTCCTGGTGGCCGCCGCCCGGCGGATCGCCCGCCGAGTCGCCCAGCTGCGCAGCGGCGAGAACGAACCCTCGCCGGATCTGGTGCGCTCAGCGATGCGCGAGGTGGTCAGCCGGTGCATCCACGGCGTGGACATCAACGAGATGGCCGCCGAGCTGGCCAAAGTGTCCCTGTGGCTGGAGTCGGTGGAACCCGGCAAGCCGCTGGCCTTTCTGGACGCCAACATCCGGGTCGGCAACTCCCTACTCGGCACCACCCCGGCACTGATCGCCGCCGGCATCCCGGACGCTGCGTTCGCCCCGATCGAGGGCGATGACCGCGCCGCCGCCAAGACCATCCGCGAGCAGAGCACCAAGGAGGGCGGCGGCCAGTTCGACCTGTTCTCCACCGGCGGCGTGGAGCTGACCAACGAATCCCTCGCGATCCGGACCCGCGAGGTGGTGCACGCTCTGCCTACCCGTCTCGGTGATGTCATCGTGGCGCGCAGGCGGCTGCGCGGCATCGACACCGCGCGCACTGGCTTACGACGGGTAGCCGACGCCTGGTGCGCCGCCTTCGTCCAGGAAAAGACCCCGGACACCGTGCTGACCGCCATCACCGAAGGCGCGCTGGAGTGGATCGGCGCTGGTCCGACCACCCTTCTTGAGCAGCAGGTGGCCGAGCGGGTGGAGCGCCTCGCCCGCGACTACCGCTTCTTCCACTGGCACGCCGAATTCCCACACATCTTCGCGGTCCCTAACGGCGGGGGAGACGTCGATATAGCGACGGGCTGGCGCGGCGGCTTCACCTGCATCCTCGGCAACCCGCCCTGGGATCACATCGAGCTGCAGGAAAAGAAGTTCTTCGCCAGCCGACGTCCCGATATCGCTAACGCACCAAACGCTGCGAAGCGTAAGGCGATGATCGACACACTCAGGTCGAGCAGTAACGAGATCGACCGCGTGCTGCACGAGGACTACCTGAGAGCCAAGCGCCACGTCGACTGCACTCGCCACCTCGCCAGTGCCAGCGGTCGCTATCCGTTCACCGCGCGGGGTCGCATCAAAACTGACCCGCTGTTCGCGGAGACGGGCCGAACGGTGCTCGGCCCGTACGGCAGGGTGGGCATGGTGCTGCCCACCGGTATTGCCACCGACGCCACTACTCAACACTTCTTCAAGGATCTGATCACGAGCCGCACCCTGGTCTCGCTTTACGACTTCGAGAACGAGGAGAAAATCTTCCGTGACGTCGATCACCGAGTTCGCTTCTCTCTCTGGACGGCGGTGGGCCGGGCCGGGCAGCAGGACCGGATCGACCTCGCCTTCCGCCTCCGGCAGGTCTCGCAGATCGCCGAGCGCCGATACACCCTCACGTCCGACGACATCACACTGCTCAATCCCAACACCGGTACCTGCCCAGTATTCGACTACCGACGCAACGCCGAGATCACCCTCGCTATCTACCGTCGAGTGCCAGTGCTTTGGCGGGATCAGCCGGACTCGAACCCGTGGCACCTTTCGTTCCTGCAGGGAATCTTCAACATGGCAAGTGACTCCGGTTTGTTCCTCGACCAGGACACGCTGGAGGCCGATGGCTGGACTCTGGAAGGCAATGTCTTCGTGCGCGGCGACGACCGTATGCTGCCGTTGGTCGAGGCGAAAATGGTGCACCACTTCGACCACCGCCTCGGCACCTACCAGGACCAGACCCAGGCCCAGGCGAACGTCGGCACTCTTCCCCGGGTTACTCTCGAACAGAAAGACGACCCACACTTCGCTGTCCTGCCACGCTACTGGGTCGCCGACAGCGAGGTCGACAGCCGACTCACCCGCAAGCACTGGGATCATGGCTGGCTACTCGGCTGGCGTGACATCTGCCGCAGCTCCGACGTCCGCACCGTGATAGCCAGCGCCATCCCCCGCGCTGCGGTTGGGCACACTTGTCCGCTCGCCCTATGTAAATCACCGCTAATGCCCGGTCTCTATGCCAACCTCTGTTCGTTCGTCTTCGACTACGTGGCACGCCAGAAGATGGCGGGAACGCATCTGACCTACGGCTACGTCAAACAGTTCCCGGTTCTTCCGCCCGCTTCTTACAGCAACGACTGTGCGTGGGACTTGGGTCAGCGGCTCGCTGATTGGATCACACCCCGAGTGCTGGAGCTGTCCTACACCACGCACGATATGACACTGTTCGCTCAGGATCACGGGGATAACGGACCGCCATTCCGGTGGGATGAGGAGCGGCGTTTCTGGTTGCGCGCTGAGCTGGACGCCGCCTACTTCCACCTCTACGGAGTCAGTCGTGACGATGTGGACTACGTTATGGACACCTTCCGCGCGTTCCGCAACAACGACGCGGACCGCTTCACGCGCATTAAGAAAGCGATCCTGGACATCTACGACGCGATAGCTGACGCCATCCGCGCCGGCAAGCCGCACCGCGCCGTCCTCGACCCACCGCCCGGCCACGGCCCTCGCCATGAGGCTGGCTGAGTGACCGGGTACATCGTGTCTGCGACACGCAGGAGCGGGCTGGTCACTAATTGTTCGGCCGCCTCGCGGTCAGCGCAGGCGTCACTGAGATCATGTGAACCCGGTCCTTCCGTCTCGCCAGGTCTCTGCCGACGCAGCCCACGGACCAGACCTGGTCCCAGCGTGGCATGGATGATCGTGGAGCAGGCGGTCCGGAAGGTGGGTCCAAGCCATCTCGTCAAACACCCGGCTTCAGAGTTTGCGCAGCTCAGAAGCATGAGAGCGGCGTGGGGACAGCCCCGGCGGCCGTATCCATCAAATACCCGTCAAACAAAGTCGGCGCGGCTGTCCGAGGCCCAGTAGGGGACGTAGCGCATCAGCCGGCGGGGAGCGTGGGGGTCGTAGGGCGCGATCACACCAGCCTCGACGGCCTCACCGATCAGTCGACTGGCGGTAGCGCTGTTACGCGCTTCTATGCCGAACCGGGTACGGATCGATGAGTTGTTCATGTGCTCACGATTGACATACCGGAGGCAGGCGTGGAGGTAAACGGCACGAACGCGGTCTTCTCTGTCCATCTCCCGAAGAGATCGAGGACTGAACAGTACGATGCGTGTGTGCGACTGTGGTGTCTCGATCAGCGGTGCAGGAAGCTGGTGATAATCAATTTCGAACGCAATTTTGTCCCAACCGCTCCCCCGCTCCTCGCAGACTCGAACCCGACGCATCATCGATGCCAGTGCCTCGTTGCGGGATCGCGGAGGAGCGTCAACAAAGCGCGCTGGATCAACCAGGGGGAGACCGGGACTCGTGATCTCCAAGCGAGTATCGAAGATCTCGATAATTGGCCCTACGCCAGTCTGCGTGAAGTCCTGATGTATCAGTGCGTTGGCGATCAACTCACGGATCGCCAACTTTGGGTACATCGGCACTGTTTCGCGTAGCGCCTGACCTATAACCTCATTGCTAGGCAAGAGGTTGACTACGTACTCGATGATGCCCGAGAAGCCTGCTGCATAGCCGAGAACACCTTCCTGTTCACGTATGGTTTCAATCCTGCCGCTCCCTCGATACTGAACAACACGAACCGCTTTGCGCTTCAACTGTGTGAATTCCGCTATAGACTTGGCGAATAACATTGCACCGAGGTTCGTGATATTCCACTCGCCTGCCGGTGTCCGAACAATTAGTTGATCGGTGGCTAGGGCGCCTAGTATCCCACTGCGGTTTTCCGGTAGCGGAAGATCGTGAAGATCAAAGTATGCCGGGTAGTCCAGAAGGCGAAGCACTTCGTCGTCCCTGACATCTTCAGCGGCGATCCCGCTTTCGAACGGATTCTGGTCAAATGATTTCCATAGTCGCCTTGCGTGATCCGGATGGTCACGCAGGTTTTTCTTGTACGAACCTACCCGGATGAACTCGTCATCCTGGAAGCGAATAGGGAGGTGGGTAGCACGCTCTATTTCTAGCACCACTACCGACAAGCGCTCCATCTCCACCGAATGGAAGGTGAAGTGAATTTGAGGGCGAGTGGAGCGCAACAGCCAGTTTTCTAGATCCTCGTTCCCCACCTTCGTGGATTTTGGCTTGAAGGTAGTGCCAACAATCTCTCTGTCGCTATCGCGGATACCCCAGACTAAGTAGGCGGTTGGTTGCTCGACTAGTGCGGCAGAATTTGATAGAGCCGAGATGTACTCGCCAATCTTTTTGGGCTCGGCGTCATTGGTCTTAAACTCGACCCATTCGGTCTCGTTAGGCAAGCGACACAGCTCGCGCACGAGACTCTTTACGTATTCAGGTTTACGAATAGGACTCACATACAGCCTTCCTGTGTTGTGCTGCCGGCCTCATCGTGCGGCCAAATCGACGGCTAAAATCCTTGACCGCTGCCGTGTAGTGGTAACACACAGCCTCGCGCCCATGTCGTCGAACCGGTTGAGGACTCGCAGGGCATTCTGTAGGTCCTGCGCCCAGCGGTTGGCGTGTACCACCCCGGCTGGGCGGTAAGCAGCGCCAGCGGACCGTGCAGCCGGCATGCTCGAAGCGCGTATCGTAGCCGTCGGGAACGCTGGACAGGTTATGCGCGCGGAGTCAGGCGTAGATCTCAACGGCGCTGCCAGAGTGGCCGACCTCGGCCGCGAGCCTCCGCCACATGAGGTCAGACGGCCGGTCTTGGAGCAGCGCGCTACCGCACCACGATCAGTCAGCTTGGCCCCAGAGTAGGGCGAGCTTCTGACGTTCCGGCAGCTATTACCACATCTCGACTGTTACGCGTACGCGGCGGAACTCGACGCCAAGCCGTAAGCGAACAGCTGATCGTCTAATTCCTTGACGGCTGGGGTGTCCTGCCAGGGCTGCATCCCGGCGCGCGTCGTGCGTAGTTCCCGCACCAGGCGGGCCGATCGGGTCTGGGCGGCGAGGCCGGCTGCGTCACGGATGACCCGGGCTGCTTCGTCGATCTCGCCTGATTGTAGGCGGGCGTTGCCGAGGAACAGCATGCAGAATGCCCGGTTATTCACATAGGATTCGTCGAAGATCGCGAGTCCTTTGTTGGCGCTTACGGCTGCTTCTTGCGGCTTCCCCAGCCGCAGCAGGCAGCCGCTCTTCTCGCTGGCGAGCAACCCCTCATTATACCAATG
>JBOHHE010000169.1:0-46814 GCA_050700355.1 Pseudonocardiaceae bacterium | reverse complement strand
CCGTGAGCCTGGGCGGTGATCTGGTCCGGCAGGCCCCGACGGTCACCTTCACCGCGCCCGGGGCCGACGCGGAGCTACTTGGGCTGTACTTCGCCGATGCTGGGCAGCATCTGGAGCACCGGTTGCTGGTGGACCACGCGGTGCCACACTGCCGGTCCAACGTGGCATATAAGGGCGCGTTGCAGGGCAGTCCTGGTAAACCGGATGCCCACACGGTGTGGATCGGCGATGTTCTCATTCAGGCCGCCGCGGAGGGCACCGAGACTTTCGAGGTCAACCGCAATCTGGTGCTGGGTGACGGGGCGCGGGCTGACTCCGTACCCAACCTGGAGATCGAGACCGGGGAGATCATTGGCGCTGGGCATGCCAGTACTACGGGGCGCTTCGATGACGAGCAGCTGTTCTATCTGAACTCCCGGGGCATTCCGGCCGAGCTGGCCCGGCGGCTGGTCGTGCGGGGTTTCTTCGGCGAGATCCTGCAGAAGATCGCGGTGCCACAGGTGCGGGAGCGGCTCGAGGCGGCGATCGAGGCCGAGCTGGAGGCGGTGGGGAAATGAGCGCCACCCGTGTCTGCAGCTTGACCGAGATGAAGGAGGACCAGCCCGTCGGCTTCGATGTCGATGGCGTGCCGGTGGTGCTGGTCCGTCAGGGCGAGCAGGTGCACGCGTTGGCCGACGTCTGCTCACATGCCGAGATTGCGCTGTCCGAGGGCGAGGTGACCCGCAAGGGTTTGGAGTGCTGGCTGCACGGCTCATGTTTCGATCTGCGAACCGGAACACCTTCGTCTCCTCCGGCTTCGGAACCGGTGGACACCTATGCCGTGACGATCAAGGGTGACGACGTTTACGTCGACCCTTTCGTTGTGACAAATAAATAACGACCGATAAATAAACCGACTGAGTAACTTGAGACCAAACCGTTAGCGGGAGCTGAGAACACACCGATGGCCACTCTGGAGATCAAGAACCTGCATGTCGCGGTCCGCACCGATGACGAACAGACCCCCGAGAAGGAGATCCTCAGTGGTGTCGACCTCACGGTCCGTGCGGGGGAGACGCACGCGATCATGGGACCGAACGGATCCGGCAAGTCCACCTTGGCCTACTCGATCGCCGGGCATCCCAAGTACCAGGTCACCTCAGGACAGGTGTTGCTTGATGGCCTTGACGTGCTCACGATGGCTGTCGACGAACGTGCCCGCGCGGGTCTGTTCCTCGCCATGCAGTACCCGGTCGAAGTGCCCGGAATCTCGATGACGAACTTCCTGCGTAGCGCCGCCACCGCGATTCGCGGCGAGGCGCCCAAGCTGCGCACCTGGGTCAAAGAGGTCAAAGCGGCGATGTCCGAGCTGGACATCGAGCCGTCCTTCGCCGAGCGCAATGTGAACGAGGGCTTCTCCGGTGGCGAGAAGAAGCGCCATGAGATTCTGCAGCTGTCCCTGCTCAAGCCGAAGATCGCGGTGCTGGACGAAACCGATTCGGGGCTGGATGTGGACGCCCTGCGGGTGGTCTCCGAGGGCGTGAACCGATACCGGGCCAGCGGAGATGTCGGCGTGTTGCTGATCACTCACTACACCCGGATCCTGCGGCATATCTCTCCCGACTACGTGCACGTCTTCGCGGGCGGGCGGATCGTGGAGTCCGGCGGGCCGGAGCTGGCGGAAGTACTGGAGACCGGCGGCTACGAGCGCTTCACCCGTCGCCCGGAGGTGACCGGGGTGTCGCCGTTATGACGACGGCACTGACGGCGAGCGAGCAGGAGAAGATCCGCGCCGACTTCCCGATTCTGTCTCGCACGGTGCGCGACGGCCGGCCGCTGGTGTATCTGGACTCCGGGGCCACCTCGCAGCGGCCACGCCAAGCACTTGATGCCGAGCGCGCCTTCCTGGAGCAGCACAACGCGGCGGTGCACCGCGGCGCCCACCAGCTCGCCGAGGAGGCCACCGACGCCTACGAGTCGGCGCGGGCCCGGATTGCCGCGTTCGTCGGCGCAACCCCCGGAGAGCTGGTGTTCACGAAGAACGCCACCGAGGGGATCAACCTGGTCGCCTATGCGCTGAGCAACTCGGCGGTAGCCGGAGCCACCCGCTTCGCCCTGGCGCCGGGCGACGAGATCGTGATCACCGAGATGGAACACCATGCCAATCTGGTGCCCTGGCAGGAGCTGTGTCGACGTACCGGTGCCACACTGCGCTGGTATCAGGTGACCGACGCCGGTCGGCTCGACCTGGACTCGCTGATGCTCTCCGAGCGCACCAAGCTGGTGTCCTTCACTCATCAGTCCAACGTGCTGGGCACCGTCCCGCCCGTCGCCGAACTGGTCCGCCGAGCCCGCGACGTCGGTGCGCTGACCCTGCTGGACGCCTGCCAGTCAGTGCCGCACATGCCGATCGACTTCGTCGCGCTGGACGTCGACTTCGCGGTGTTCTCCGGCCACAAGATGCTCGGCCCGTCCGGCGTCGGGGTGCTCTACGGTCGTCGCGAACTGCTCGAAGCACTTCCGCCGTTCCTCACCGGCGGGTCGATGATCGAGCTGGTGAAGATGGAGGGCTCGACCTACGCCCCACCGCCGCAGCGCTTCGAAGCAGGCGTTCCGATGACCTCCCAAGCGGTCGGGCTGGGCGCGGCGGTGGACTACCTCTCCATGGTGGGCATGGATCGGATAGCCGAGCACGAGCGCGCCCTGACGCAGCAGGCGCTGGCCGGGCTGTCGGAATTCGATGACCTGCGGATCATCGGCCCCACCGACACCGAGCAGCGGGGTGGCGCGGTCTCTTTCGTGCTCGACGACGTCCATGCGCACGATGCCGGCCAGGTACTCGACGACTTGGGGATCGCGGTGCGGGTGGGGCACCACTGCGCCTGGCCGTTGCACCGTCGCTTCGGTATCGCCGCGACGGTGCGAGCCAGCTTCGCGCTGTACAACACACCTGCCGAAGTCGAGGCTCTGTTGGCCGGTGTGCATGAGGTGCGTCGCTTCTTCCGGGTGCCCGCATGAAACTGGAACAGATGTACCAGGAGATCATCCTGGACCACTACCGCCATCCACACCGACACGGCCTCCGCGAGCCGTTCGATGTCGAATCGTTTCAGATCAATCCCACCTGCGGGGATGAGGTGACGCTGCGGGTGGCACTGGACGGCGACCGGGTGGCCGATGTGTCCTACGAAGCGATGGGCTGCTCGATCAGCCAGGCGGCGACATCGGTGCTCACCGATCTGGTGGTGGGGCGTACCGTGGCGGAGTCGAGGTCCACCATGGACGCGTTCGTCGAGATGGTGCAGAGCCGGGGGCAGGTGGAGCCCGACGAGGAGATCCTTCAGGACGCGGTCGCTTTCGCGGGGGTGGCCCGTTACCCGGCCCGGGTGAAATGCGCGCTGCTGGGATGGATGGCCTTCAAGGATGCCGTCAGCCGGGCCGGGAACAGCAATTCCGACGATGGTGCCGAGCAAGGGGAGCCCCGATGAGCGTGAACGAAACAAGCCCCGCAGAAGCCCCCACACAAGAAGCCCCCACACAAGAAACGCCGGTACAACGTGGTGCCGCCGGTATGCCCGAATCGCCCCCAGCCCGTTCGGTTACCGAACTGGCCGCTGTTGACGATGTCGAGGAGGCCATGCGCGATGTCGTCGACCCGGAGTTGGGCATCAATGTAGTCGACCTCGGCCTCCTCTACGATGTGCACATCGACGAGGGCAATGTCGCCACCCTGGATATGACGCTGACCTCAGCTGCCTGCCCACTGACCGACGTCATTGAGGACCAGACCCGCGCCGCCTTGACCGGGGGTCCCGGCGGAGGACTGGTTGAGGATGTGCGGATCAACTGGGTGTGGATCCCGCCGTGGGGGCCGGACAAGATCACTGAGGACGGCCGGGAGCAGCTGCGGGCACTGGGTTTCACCGTCTGACACGTCAGCTGCGCCAGCCCGATCAGCGCCGTGACCGCTGCCAGTTCTCACTCGGGTAACCAAGATCGGATGCGGTATCCGGCGCTGCGGTAACCCAGCGATGTCAAGAAACGCAGGTCGGCGGCGCGGGCGGTTACATGTCCATGCCACCCTCGCCCCCAGGTATGGCGCCCGCAATCCTCGCCCACAATGCGTTTGCCGATTGCTGCGCTTTCTACGGCGATAGAAACTACCTTCTGCTGTTCACGCTTCCTGTCACTCAGCGCGGGCATCCCGCGCACGTACCATCCCACGATCGGCTTCGGTAGACGCTGCGGCGGTTAGGTCTGGGCCGGGCTGGGTACCTCATATGCACGTCTGCTAATGACTTGAGGAGGCCGCCATGGCGCAGTGTGAGGTGTGTGGGAACGATTACGAGATGTCCTTCGAGGTGCATGTCCAAGGCGCTGTCCATGTGTTTGACAGCTTCGAATGTGCGATTCAGTTAATGGCGCCGGTGTGCGAGCACTGCAGCTGCAAGATTGTCGGCCACGGTGTTCAGGCCGATGGCCACTTCTACTGCTGCGCACACTGTGCCCGCGCGATGGGTGAGGACCGGGTACGCGACAAGGTGTAAGAGCGTCGACCAGCATTTGCGCCAGGAGGTCATGGTGCACCGTCGAACATGGCCGCAGCGATCCTGACCGCCGCCCGCGCTTAACCAACGCCGCGCAGTGGCCGGTCGAGGACTGCGCGTGGCTCGCGCTCCGGCTGTCCGCGCACCACGTCGATACGTTCCGAACCTGGGCGGCCGAATACCCAGCTGCTGCCAGGCATAGCCTTGGCGCGTCGGCGTAGCTTGGCCAGCATCTGAGAGACATCTCGATGACCCGCGACCGTGCCCGGCGCGCAGACGAGCGAAGCCAGGGACAGCGTCACCTTCCGCCCCTCGGCGATCCATGTCGTGTCGAGCACCTTCGAACCGAGTGGCATCACATCGTCGAGGTCGGTAACCACGACGAAGTCGTCTCCGCCGATATGGGCGACGCTCGCGGAGGGCACCGCCCTGGCGGCCTCGGCCAGCGCGTGACCAAGCTTACGGATCAGATCGTCACCTGCGGTGAAGCCACAGCTGTCGTTCACCGTCGCGAAGTCGGCGACGTCCAGCCAGGTCACCGCGAAGATGTGACCTTCGGCCACCTTATGATCCACCAGCTCTGCGAGCATGTCGCTGCCGGGGAGCCGAGTGAGCGGATGCAACGCTGCGGCCTGCTCCACGTTCATCTCGGCCACCCCCCGTACTACTTCGCCGATGCGGACCACGCCCGCGCACCGGCCGCCTGAGCCCACCACGACGATGTCGTCGTACATCCGATGTGCCTCGGTGGTGTTCATGAGTTCGAGTGCGGCCACGGCGCTCGAACCGGATCCGAGTATTCGGGGCGAATCGCCAAGCCGAGCGGCATTCCGCCGAGCATGCAGGGCATGACCGTAAGTACCGCTGATTGCGAGGAGAAATCGATTGCGATCCAATGTGTAGCACGGTTTGTCATCATCATCGATCAGCACCACCCCGGTGACGCCCTGACGGTCTCTGAGCACGTCGCGGACCTCCTCGGCAGTGGCTGATACCGGCAGGGTGAGAGCAGGTTGCATGAAATCGGTGATTCGTGCTCCGGGCAGGCCTCGGGCCGGAGTCGGGGACACCGGCGTTCGGAACTCCGCGATACCCGAATTCGGTAGATAGGTCAGTGGACGTCGACTGGGCGGTGCCAGGAGATTGCCCTGTGCCAGCCCCACACCATATTGGCGCAGAGTGGCTACCTGCGCCGGGAGCTCCACTCCTTCGGCCACCAGTTGAGCACCGATCCGGGCAGCTAGGTGCGCCAGCGCTTCCAGTACTGCGACGGCGCTGTTTGCCGCAGGCAGCCCGGCAACGATCTCGCGGTCCATCTTGATCAAATCAGGTCGTGCTTCGGCGATCAACGTGAGCGGATAGCTTCCAGCGCCTACCCCGTCCAATGCGATGCGGTACCCATGACGTCGCAGTATTCGCAGCTCGGCGAGCAGCTGCTCGGGTTTCAGGCCTGCGTAGGGTGGGTTGATGTCCAGCACCGTCTCGCTCGCGCGCCGTCCGGTTCGTCCCAGTGCCTCGTGCAGCGGCGCGAGGAAATCCACTCTGGCGACAATGGTGTCGGCGAGCACGTTGACATGCAGTGGGAGCAACGTCTCATACGCGGAGGAGTGGTGTACAGCCGCAACGGCCAATGCCACATCGAGCTTTTCCAGCTTGCCTGCGCGAGCCGCCGACCACAGCAACGTCCGCACATCACCGTGAAGGGGCCGGGCCAGCATCTCCAATGCAACCACTGCGCCGGTGTGCAGATTCACCAGTGGTTGGAATGCGAACCGGGTGCCCCCCGGAGCGTCGAACACGCGGTGATCCTGCCGTGCCTCTTCGTGTCCGGCAATCAGCGCTCAGTATTTTCATCTGGAGTTCACTTTGATGTATCATTCGCTGTTGATGTTCGCGGATCGAGTCCACCGAGGACCAGCAACTTGCGCAGCCACCACGGAGATATAGCAAAAAGTGTCCCCATGGCGGCGGCGGTGCCCACGACATCCTCGCGGCCGGTGAGGTAGGCCCAGCGATGCCGCTCTGGTAGCCCGAAAAACACGTCGAAGAACAGCGGGACTCGCTCCGGTGGGAAGCGCAGCAGGGCTTCCAGGCTGCGCCGCCGCAGCGTGTGTACCGCGACTGCGGCCGGACTCCACACCGTTCGCCACGCGGCGGCGCCGGCTGCCGCAGAGCCTGTTGCCGCAGAGCCTGTTGCCGCCGAACCGTCCGGCCGCAGAGCATCCCGGATCGCGCAGGCCACCTTCGGGGCGAGCCGCAGCGCCGCGGCCACGCTGTAACCCGTTGCCGGATGCACCAGCGGGCTGGCTGCCCCGAACGGCACCACCGATCCGCGCCAGTCCGAGGCCGACGGCAACGGCCGGTCCACCGCGAAGCGCACCCGCTCCTCACCTGTGGTCGGCACGGCGATGCCATGGTGGGCCAGCCGAGCGTGCAGCCGGCGGCGCAGCACCCCCAGCCCGAGCCCGGGACGGCGGGCCAATGAGGTCTCCTCCAGGAGCACCTGGCCGACGCCCACCGGAATGGCATACAGGAACGTGGGCCAGCCGGTTTCGCCATGGTGCGAACGCCAATCCATGAACAGCGCACGCCCCGGCGTCACCAGACGCTGCGCCGCGTCCGCGTCGACCACCACGCCGACCGCGGTCTGCTCGGCCGCCTGCTCCCTTGGGGCGCTGCCCAGCACCGAGCGCGCCGCCCCGGTCGCGTCGAGCACGACCGCTGCCCGCAGCTGGCTCTCGTCGACCTGCACGGTTACCCCGCCCCGGTCCCGGCGGGCATCCCGCACCCGCGCCTTGCGTACCCGCGGGCCCGCCGTGACAAACCCGTCCCGTAGCGCGGTGTTGTCCAGCACTACGTACTCCCAGCCCAGCCGGTGCCCGATGGTGCCGATCGCGGTGCCGATCCCGCTCGCCGCCACCGCGTAGTCGACGTCATGGGGCAGCTCACCCCGCCAGGCGCCGTAGGTGGCGCGCCACGGACGATCCGGCGCCGGATCCACGAGCTCGGTGTCCAGCCCGAGCCGCGCACAAGCCGCCGCCACCGCCCACCCCGCCGGTCCACCTCCGGCCACCAACACATCGATCATCGGTGCAGCATCCCGGACGGGTCCGCCTGGGGACAAGCCGTTACTGTGCGTCCAGCCACATGCACCGCAGGGAAGCGGTCATCCCCATGAACGGCGCGTACCGGGCAGTTCCAGATAGATAGTCAGTCAGGTTGTGTCACCGTAGCGTGTTGTCGTGAGCCGGACTCGGGAGCTCGCCGCTGGTGGGCGGGCGGTGGAAGTGGAGCCTGAGCGGCTGGCCGGGTTCCTGATTCGGTTCGCTGCTGGACACGGTGGGGCGGTGGCCACCACGGTCACCCCGCAGCGGGTGGAAGTAATGGCCGGTGATGGCTGGACCGCAGTGATCCCAGTGCCCTTCGGTCCGCTGGCGGCGCAGCCTGGACAGCGGGCCGGGCTTGCCGTGGATGATCTGCTCGAGCACCTCATGGTGCCGCGCACCATTGGGCTGTTGCTGGTGCGCCTGGGCGGGTACAGCATCGGTGTCGCCCGCGCCGGGGTCGTGCTCACGTCCAGTACCGGCAGCAGACTCGTGCACGGACGCACCGCCGCCGGCGGGCAGTCCCAGCACCGTTTCGCCCGACGCCGGGAAGGTCAGGCCCGGGTGGCCCTGCAGGCCGCCGCGGACACTGCCGTGCGGATACTGCTCCCGAGGGCGGCGGAACTGGACGCTGTCGTCCTCGGAGGAGACACCACGGCATTGCGCAGCCTGGCCGCCGATCCTCGGCTGGCCGTGCTGCTGGCCCGGGCCGAGCGCCGGGTGCTCGATATCCCCGAACCGCGCCGCGTGGTACTCGACGAAACCGCTCGCCGGGCTCGCAACGTCGAGGTTCAGCTGCAACCGTAACGACTTTCCGGTGGCAGGCGCGACGAAACAACGATTAGCGAGGGTGGCGCTCGGTTGAGCCGTTGTGGAAGAGAGGCCTGGTTCCGATGACGACGGTGGCGTTCAGCCCGTCGGAATTGGCCACCCGTGTGATCAGGCCGTTTCGGACGAAGGTTTCGACGGTCTGCGGGGTCTGACGTTCGCTGGTCTCGACCAGCAGGTGACCCCCTGGTACCAGCCACAGTAGCGCCTCGGCGGTCACCCGCCGCTGGACGTCAAGCCCGTCCGGTCCGCCGTCGAGCGCCACCCGCGGCTCGTGCAGACGGGACTCCGGGGGTAGCAGTCCGAGCGCGTCGGTGGGTACGTAGGGTGCGTTGGCGACCAGGACGTCGACGCGGCCTCGCAACGTAGGAGGCAGCGGCTCGTATAGATCCCCTTCGTATATCTGAGCACCGGCGACGTTGCGACGGGCGCAGCGCACGGCTGCTGGGTCGATGTCGACGCCGTACAACTCGACCCCCTCCAGAGCCGCAGTCAGCGCGGCGCCCACCGCACCCGAGCCACAGCACAGATCGACGATGACAGCTCGTGGCCGGGTGAGGACCTGACCAACGGGGCTGGCGACCCGCTGGGAAAGGGCAGCGGCCTCGCGGACGAGCAGCTCAGTGCGTCGGCGGGGTACGAACACCTTGGGGTCCATGGCTATCCGTAGGCCGCAGAACTCCGCCCAGCCCAGGACGTGCTCGAGGGGCAGGCCGGAGACTCGCCGGTCCACCATGGCGACAAGGTCGGCCGGTGTGCGTGCCGTGGACATGAGCAACCGCGCCTCGTCCTCGGCGAAGACACAGCCGACGGCCCGGAGCCTGGTGACGATAACGGAGCGAGGACAGGATGATGGAGAAGATGCCATGAGAGCGCCTTTCGGAAATGCCGATGGGCGCTCTCTGGGTCACCTAGATCAGGTGGACCGCACGGACGTAAGGGAGCACCCGTCCTGAACCAGCGGTCATGGGTTCTCACCTCCTCAGTGGGTCTACTACTTGGGGTCTACTGCTTGCCGAGGGCAACGCTACCTGAGCCCGGTCACGCCGCTTGGTTCGGGCGGCGTCTAGGTAACGTGACGACGCGGCGTGGTAGCGCAAGCATGTGTCGCCGCCGGCCAGGGTAAGATCATCAAGTGGTGAGCTGCTTGTTGTGCCGGCGCGCCACCTCTGGTCAGCACTTGAGGTCGGCGAAGCCATACCGAGTCTGCGGATTGTGGGGCTCTACGTCTCCGACGTGTGACTGGGCTCATCCCGAATCTGTTGATGTTCTGCGGTGCCGGTGATGTTGCGGGCCATGCCGCCGAAAACGATGCCGTGGAAGGGGGAGATGGCGATCCAGTAGAGGTGGCCCGCAAAGCCGTGCGGTTCGAAGATGGCCCGTTGTCGATACACCGAGCCGGCACCCGGGCCGGGGGTGGCGCACAGTTCGAGCCACGCCCTGCCAGGTAACCGCATCTCCGCGCGCAGTCGCAGCAGGTGCGGACGATCGAGGTGTTCCACCCGCCACCAGTCGAGTGCTTCGCCGACATGCAGTCGGTGCGGGTCGCGCCGACCCCGGCGCAGGCCCACGCCGCCAGCGAGCCGGTCGATCCACCCACGCACCGACCAGGCCAGCGGGAAGGAGTACCAACCGTGCTCACCGCCGATGGATTCGATGACCTTCCACAGGGTGTGCACGTCGGCGCGGGTGGCGCGTTCCCGGACGTCCTCGTAAAGGGAACCACCGGACCAGTCGGGGTCGGTGGGCAACGGGTCGGACGGCGCATACGGTGCGGAGGCGTCCGACCAGCGGGTGGGCACGTCCGCTTTGCGGATCCGCGCCAGCGCCAGTTCGATTGCCCGCTCGTAGGGGGTCAGGCCCCCTGGCGGGTCATCGATGTGGTCGGCGATGTCGCGGTCATGACAGATGACCTCGTGTATCAGCGATTCGATGAGCGGAACAGCGATGCTGCGCGGCACCGGGGTGACCAGGTTGACCCACTGTGCGGACAACCACGGGGTGAGTACCGGGACCGGCACCACCAGCCGGTGTGGCAGACCGGCCACGACCGCGTAGCGACGCATCATGTCCAGGTAGGTGAGTACGTCGGGACCGCCGATGTCGAAACCCCGGTTGACCTGGGTTGGGAGTGTTGCGGCATGGGTAAGGTAATGCAGTACGTCGCGCACCGCGATTGGTTGGATGCGGTTGTGCACCCACTTCGGTGTGATCATCGCCGGGAGGCGCTCGGTGAGGTAGCGCAGCATTTCGAAGCTGGCCGATCCGGAGCCGAGAATGATCGCGGCGCGCAGCACGACCGTGGGTACTCCGGAGTCAAGCAGGATCCTGCCGACCTCGGCCCGGGATGCCAAATGCGGTGACAGCTCCTGCCCGTCGGGAATGATGCCGCCCAGATACACGATCTGCCGCACTCCCGCCGCGCGGGCCTGTTCGGCCAACGTGCTGGCCGCGGCCCGGTCCGCTGTGACAAAGTCCCGTTGACGCAGCGAATGCACCAGGTAGTAGACGACCTCCTGGCAGGCAAGGGCGGCGGCGACGCTGGCGGCATCGGTGACATCGCCCTGCACGATCTCGGCAGCACCCCGCCACGGTGCCTCGGCCAGCTTGCCCGGATCCCGTGCCACCGCTCGCACCGTGTGACCGGCCCGGAGCAGTTCGGGCACCAAGCGGCCACCGATATAGCCGGTCGCCCCAAATACCACACACCGCATCACTACGCGCCGACGGTCTGCAGGTTCGGAATCGATCGGCGCTCGGCGCTACGCACAATGCCGTGGGCCATGACGGCGAAGACGAGGTCATGCATCGGACGCTGCGCCCACCAATAAAGGTGACCGGCCAGCCCGGTAGGTACGAACGTCACGTTCTGACGGTACTCCGTGCCACCGTCGGATCCGGTGCCGACGCTGCACTCGAGCCACGCCGTTCCCGGCAGCCGCATCTCGGCACGCAGCAGCAGCCGGTGACCGGAATCGACCTCCTCGACCCGCCACCAGTCGAGTACCTCTCCGGCGCGCAGGTGCTGCGGGTCCCGGCGGCCGCGGTGGGCGCCGATGCCGCCCAGCAGCTGATCGATCCAGCCCCGCAGCTCGAAGGCGAGCGGTATGGTGTGCCACCCCTGCTGCCCTCCGAGGCTTTCGATCACCTGCCACAGCTGTGCGGCGCTGGCCGATGTCGGCACCGTCCAGTGCTCGGTGAACATCGGTCCGCCTGCCCCGGGCTGGTCCATCGGCTGCATCGTTGCGGAATCGGTAACGCCGTCCGTGAGCGGATGCTCGTTCAATGCCCGGCGCACCGACTGCTCGTAGTCGAGCAAGCCCTCCGGTGAATCCGGCACGTGGTCGGCGATGTCGTGCTCCCGGCAGGTCAGGTCATGGGCCAGCGACTCGATCAGCGGCTCGGCCAGTGCCCGGGACACCGGAGTGATCAGAGCCACCCACCAGGCGGACAACCACGGCGTGAGCAGGGGAACCGGGAGCGCGATCCGGCGAGGCAGGCCAGCGATGCGCGCGTAGCGCTGGATCATGTCCATATAGGTGAGCACGTCCGGGCCACCGATGTCGAAGGTGCGGTTCGTCTCGCGCGGCAGCGTCGAGCATCCGATGAGATAGCGCAGGACGTCTGCGATGGCGATCGGCTGCGTGCGGCTGCGCACCCACCGGGGAGTGATCATCACGGGTAGTCGATCGGTGAGGTAGCGCACCATCTCGAAGCTGGTCGAGCCTGAGCCGGTGATCACTCCGGCCTGCAGGACGGCGGCGGGCACCGCCCCGCGCAGGAACACGTCTCCGACCTCCGCGCGGGAGGCGAGGTGGCGGGAGGGGACATCCTCACGCCTGGGGCGCAGCCCACCCAGGTACACGATTCGGCCGACCCCGGCATCCGCAGCGGCCTGCCCGACCAGCTCGGCGGCAGTCTGGTCGGCTTGGCGAAAATCCCGCCGTGACAGCGAGTGCACCAGGTAGTAGATGACGTCCACCCCGTCGACCGCAGCGCTCAATCCGGCGCCGGACACCACGTCACCCTCGAAGACCTTGACCTGGCCGCCGAACGGCGCGGCGTCGAGCCGAGCGGGATCGCGGGTGAGACAACGCACCTCGTAACCGACGTCGAGCAACTCCGGCACCAACCGACTGCCGACGTACCCGCTCGCTCCCATCACCAAGCACCGCATACAACCAGCCTGCCCCATCGCCACCCCAGCGCAATTCAGCGAGCGAGTGACGCACGCGCGCACCGCGGTGCAGGTACCCTTCCGCTCCGGGTCCGCCGACCCACGGTGTTCGCTACCTTCTCCAGCGCGACTAGGCGGCCGCGCGCAGTGCCCGTTGTGACGGATGGATGGCGCGCCGAGCCGGGCTGAACGGTACTGGCGCACTACTGTGCGATGGTGTGACAGTGATCGACGGTCCGAACGACGAATTGCTTGACCAGCGGCGTCTGGCTGTGTCGCGCGACAAGGCCATCGCGCTTTCTGGTCTCAGCCCTAGGCAGGTCGACTACTGGGCGCGGACTGGCCTGGTCGAGCCTGCGGTCGATACCCGAGTCAGTCCCGGTCGTCGAATCCGGCTCTATGGCTTCCTCGATCTCTTGGCGTTGCTGGTGGCCGCACAGCTCCGAACCGAGTACCACATCTCGCTGCAGCACATCAGACGAATCGTCGAGCATCTGAAGTCACATGGGTACCACCAGCCACTGACCCAGCTGAGGTTCTCCGTCTACCGCGGCCAAGTGTACTTCCAGCATTCCGACGGACAGTGGGAAGGTGATCTACGGCCCGACCAGTTGGTGCTTCAGCAGGTGCTGGACCTGCAGCCGCTGCGGCAGCGCATCGCCGAAGGAACCCGCCGTGACGACAACCTGGCCGGCAAGGTGGAGAAACGCCGCGGCACGCTCGGCAGTAAGCCGGTATTTGCTGGCACCCGTATCCCAGTCGACACGGTCCAGCGTTACCTCGACGCCGGCCGCTCGACCAACCAGGTACTCGATGCCTTCCCAGACTTAACCCCCGAAGACGTCGAAGCTGTGCGCCGGGGAGGGGTTGCCTGAGGTGCGCTTCGTGTGCGACCAACACCTCGACGCCGCTGTCGCTTCGTTGCTTCGCAAGCTCGGTCACGAGGTATGGATGGTGGCCGACGCCGGGTTGGGTGAGGCTGCTGACGACGATCTCACGGTCTACGCCCAAGAGCACAACGCAGCACTCATCACGCACGACTCGGAGTTCTCTGAGCACGTCGAAAGAACGTGATCGGGCAACATATTTACCTGAAGTGCAAGGAGTGGGACGCGGCGGACGTGTTAGACAACAATCTTGACGAGATCCTTGTCGTGCTGACGAGAAGGCCAGACATATGGATCAGGCTTTCCCCCGACGCGGAGTACAAGCTGTCCTTCAAATGGGAGTAGTGGCGGCAGGTGAGGAGCGGGTATGACGAGTGGTCAGCAACGCTGTCAGCGTCTACCGCGCCGTGAAGTTCCGGCCCTGGCCCGACAGGGCGTCCCTGGAGGTGCTCCTGCTGTGAGTCGGCGCAGGACCACGAGCCTGCACCGGCTTACCGACAACTCCGACCAATCATTCCAGGTATCGAATATCCTCAGATGTCGAGTAGGGTGCACCCAAATCAGACATTGTCTCTAAACATCACTGAGGACGTGCCATGTTGCAGCACCACGAGCCTGGGTCCCTGATGACCCTCAATGAGTGGGCCGCGCGATGGAGGACCAGCTATGAGCAGTGATCCTCAAACCGGCGACAGCGTCGAGGACTTCGACGCATGGGCCGCCGAGCAGGATTGGACCGGCGACGTGTTACTGCGCGACACCACACCCGAACAGTTGGTACACGTCTGGCAGTTCCTCAGGTCGCAGTTAACCTCGATCGCAGAGGCCCGAGCCGAGAGGCGACGGCAAGCCGCCGAAAAGGCCAGCTTGCTCAAGGTGCTGCCAGCGGCAAGCAGGCACAAGTTGGAGGTGCCCCTGCGGTGCTGTCGCTGCGGTCGGGTGCTGCTGCGTGTCTACCGCTTCTCTCGTGGGGCACTCGCGGTACCTGCCGGTCGAGGTATATGGCTGGCTCCCGGGGAGATCGCCATGTCAGACGATGGGCGACCTCAGCTAGTCCAGCGCGCTGGTTGGCACAGGCCCTATCCCTGGTGGGTGGAGGACGAGCGTGCCGACAAGCATCGGGTCCGCTGCCACTGCTCGACGGCACCGGTTGCCGTTGAGCGCATGCGCCGTCCGCGTCGAGGCATCGAGAACCGTGAGCGTCGGGAAATGTTAGGCTAACTATCCGATAGTAATTCTCCTGCCGGATGGCATACCGCACTGCGAACGGTGCGAGTCCGCGTCCCCCGAGATCGGCGCCGGGCACTGACCCTGAGGAGGGTCTGATGCCTGCTGATCTCACTCCGAAGTGGTGTGGCTGGGTTGTGCCTCGCATCTCAAGGATGAACACCACCGACTCGGCTGCCCGCACCGCAGCGCCGCAAGCAGCCGTTTCTCGCTGGGCCGACCTACCAACGGCTGATCAGGCGATGAAGTGGGAGAAGGTCCGTCCAGGAACTTTTGCCCGCATCATAGCTGGGTTGGAACGTGCTGAACGACACGACCGCCGAATGGACTGGGCAAACTTCTGCCTCCGGTTTCTGTGTCTCCTCAGCGGCTTGGTAGCTATCTTGGGCTGGACCGCCATATACCTTGCAGACCATGGTGCTCCAACTTACGGACTGGCGATCTTCGGCCCAGGCGCAGCCATTGTTATCGGAGCAATTGCCGCTGTCCAGCGATCCCGGAATCGAGACTGAGAAACCCCAGTCGACCATCTGGACGCCGCTCCCGTAGGTAAGTTCACTCGCAACGTGCATAGTTTGCCCGGGTGAGCGCACCGCACCACTTCTCATGTGCGGACTGTTGGTGCATAGCGCCCAACTGGCCCAATCGCGTCAGTTGAGACTTGCCTGGGTGAGGACTTCGTGGGCGCGGTCGGTGAAATCACGGGCGGCGGCGATGGTGCGGTAGGGGCTAATCCGGGACTGTAGATCGCGGACGGCGGCGATGCAGCGTGAGGACTGCACTGTGGCCGACAGGTCCACCGTTCGGTGCGCGGCATGCAGGGCGGCGTCCAGGTCGCGGCGGATCAGGGCTGCGCGAGCCAGCCTGGCTTGGCTTCGCGCGACACACGGGACTCTGTTCTGGCTAACTGCGGCGGAGATCGAATGACGGGCGAACCTCGCTGCCTCCACCGGGCGGCCGAGATCGACGAAGGTGTCCGCCCACACACCGTTGAGGGATGCGGAATCGGTGAACCGCGCCCATTCCGGCTCGGATTCGGGATCGATGTGCTCGAAAACCCGTTCGGATTCGACCACGGCCCGCGCGGCGGCCTTGCTGTCGCCGAGTGCGGCGTAGGCCAGAGCCTCCCGCGCCAGCAGTCTCGCAGCAGGGGCCGGGCTGTACGCCTTAGCAAGGCCGTGGCGTCCCGCTATCGCCAACTGTAGAGCTTCCCGGGGATAACCAAGCATGTATGCCTGTTGGGACATATCGGCCAGCACTTCCGCGCCGTGAGCGATATCGCCGGATTCCTGAGCCAGCCGCAGAGCTTGGATGAGATAACGCTGGGCGAGCGCCGGCCGGTTGTCGTCCATGGCCATCCAACCCAGCAGGCCGGTCTGTTCGCTGGCCGCCGCGAACAGGGCGGCGTCGGCTTCGCGGTCCGGATCGGCATTGTGCAGCAGGGGCAGGACCCGGCTGGTCAGGTACTCCGCGAGGGCTTGGCGCCCGTGGCCACCACCGTGCACGGCCTGGATCTCAAGGAACCCTGCAAACGTCTCCCGGATGACGCTGACCTGTGCCAGACCGATGCGGCTGTGCGGGCGCGGCTCGGTGGCGTCGAGCACCGCGAGCAGCCAGTCCCGGCTGGGCATAACGGCTGCGACGGCCAGGAACATGCCATGGCGCAGGAAGCCACTTCGGCGCACGTCGTACCTCCCGAGTTCGGCCACCGCTACCACCGTAGCTGTGATCGACTCGGAGTACCGCAGACCGACCTCGTGCTCGTCGGTCGCGTCCAGTCCGAGGTCGGTGGGCGTGATCGGGTAGCCCAGTTCCTCGGAGAACAGTTCGCTCAGCAGTTCCGGCACGGGTGGTTGCGGGTGCTGACCCTCCAGCCAGTGCCGGATCCGACTGGCGTCGGTGTTCAGAAGCATCCCCCGCACCCGGGCGCGCTGCTTCACCCGGCGTGCTAACTCCTTGCGCGACCATCCGGTCCGCGCGCATATTTCCTCCATCTGAAGATTGGCCCCTTGACTGGCCGCCACTGTGTCCTCCTACCTCGGCACGCTCAACGTGTGAGCAGAACGTAGTGGCCTGAGCGTGGATGGTGGCGCCCTCGCCACCTTTCGCCACCCCTGTGCCACCCGCCGCCATTGCTGGTGATCTTCCTGGTGCCCTGGCCATCTCGATTGGCTGCTCACTGTCCATGAACGGGCTGAGCAGGGAGGAACGAATTCGATGAGTACCCAGGATGAGACGTTTCGCGCGACATTGCAGGTCCGCACCCCGGAAGGGCACGCCACGACGTTGATCGTCCTGCGGCGGGGTCTCGGCCACGCCGCGCGAGTGTGGCTGACCTTCGACGGGGCGATCAGGACCACTGCGGTGCTGACCGACCCGGAGACGGTGCGCCTGGCCGGGTTGCTCGGTGATGCGCAGGGCGCCCGGCGACCAGCCCGGAACGAAGGATGCCCTTGAGGGAGGTCGCACCCAGACCCCGGCCGGTCGTTGGTTGAGCACCCCCCAGCTCCCGGCGACCGGTCGGGCCCCACACGGATGTAACAGACAAGTGCGTCGGCCTGGTCACCAGGCCGCATACCGGCATCAGGAGACACCGCGTGTGCACTTCAGCGTAGTGTCGGGGGCGTCGCTGGGCATTACTGCCACCTTCCGTGCACGTGCTGGAGGCCGAGAACATGAAATGCCGGGCATGCATAAATAGCCCGTTGCGCCGTGCCTGGCATCGCGGCCTTCGCAAGCACAGCACCGCCGCCTAGGCAGATGACCCGTACTCGTGTGGCGCGTGCTACTGGCGGGTTTGTGCGGCAGGTGCGGCTCGACCCGGATACCGACACCGGTCGGTATCCGTTCACCCTGCCTGTCGTACAGCACCTTTCGCATGCTGGAGTACTGAATCTTGAAGGGTCTGTGACGTTCCTGGTGGGGGACAACGGAACCGGCAAGTCCACCCTCATCGAGGCATTGGCCGTGGCGGCAGGGTTCAACGCTGAAGGTGGGTCCCAGTCTTTCCGGTTCGCCACCAGAGCCACCGAGTCGAGTTTGAGCGATCATCTGGTGCTGCGCTGGGGGCGCAAGCCGCGGACCGGATTCTTTCTGCGCGCGGAGAGCTTCTACAACGTGGCCAGCGAGATCGAGCGGCTCGACGCTGACCCTGACTCACCGCCGTTGCTGCCGGCCTACGGTGGGGTGTCGCCGCACGAGCGTTCCCACGGAGAGTCCTTCCTGGATCTGGTGATCCACCGGTTCGGTCCGGACGGGCTGTACCTGCTCGATGAACCCGAGGCCGCGCTGTCGGTGCGCGGCTGCTTGGCGTTGGTCCGGCGGATCGGGGAACTGGTCGAGCAGGGATCACAATTCATTATCGCGACGCACTCGCCGATCCTGCTTGCCGTGCCGAACGCCCGGATCCTGCAGATCGACACCGACGGCACCATCGAGCAGGTCGACTACGACACCGCCGAACCCGTGAGGTTGACCCGCAGCTTCCTGGCCGATCCTGCCCGATTTCTGCATCATTTGTTCACCGACGACCCCTGAGCCGCTCCAGGACGCGTTCGGCGTTGTGGTGCAACGGCACGGCGAGGTCGGGGTAGTCGCCGTGCTCAATGCGCAGCAACATCCGAGTGGTCACATAAAGCTGGGAGATCAGCCCGTCCGGGTGCTCCAGGAGTTCGTCGAACTCAGTACGCACCTGCTTCGCGGTCGCTGGCTGGAGCAAGGAATGCAGGTAGAGGGTCGCGGCGTCGAACCCAACCGGTGCGATTCCCCAGCCTTCCCAGTCCACTATCACCAAGTCGGGTGCGATCAGGTTGGCCCAGTGCAGATCCGTGTGGGCTACAGTCCATTCTGAGACGGTCGGGTCTGCGCGGTCACCGAAGAACACCTCCAATCGTCGCGCAATCTCGTGCTCAGTCAGGTACGTACGGCCGGTCGGCACCTCTGCCAGCGTCTGTAGCGACTCCTGCAATGCCTGCCACCAAGTGCCGGGCAGCTCGACCGGAACGCGCAGCTCGGGAGTCGGAGAACACTGCCGCCCTTTGATCAGCGTCATCAGTTCGGCGCGCATCCGGACGGTGTTCTCGGCCCATTCCCACGCACGCAGGACGCTCGGTTTGGAAACCCCGGTGATCGTGTTGGCGTCCGCGTTACCGGTCCAGAAATCCCCACCTGCCCACTGCTCCTGCTCGGTTACCACCCGCAGCCAGAGCTCAGCGGACTCTGCATGCACTCGGGCGCTCAAGGAACGATCCCGCCACCCGAACACCGCACCGCCCACCACGGTGGCGCTGGCCTGGGATGCAGCCTCGGCGAACACCGCCCGCATCCAGGCCCGGTGAGTGTCGTCCTCGGCGCTGGACGCCTCGTTTGCGCTGGACATTGTCATCAGGCTAGTGTGCTCTGCTCGGCCCACACTCCTTGTGCGGCGCGCAGCCGCCATAGGACGGCCAGCATCGCGTGCTGGGCGTACAAGGGCTGCACGATGGACCACAGCTCGGTGCACACGTTGGATGACAGCGCGCCCCTCCGCAATGCCTGGTCAATCAGGAGTCCGAGATCCGGATAAAGAGTTGGTTCACCGCCGATGAACTGCACCATCTGGACACCCAGCTCAGTTGCCTGGTCCAGCACTCGTACCCAATCAGCAGAGCGCATCGTGCCGTGTGTCCCGGAGGGTCCGCTCCTCGCGTAACAGTGCTGGCAGCTGAGCTGACATCGAGAAGTCAGCTCACACCACAGAAACCATGTCTGCACCACGACCTCCCTGCGTTGGTCACTGCGTCAAAGTCAGTGTGACCATGAGCACCGACAGGATTACCGAATCAGCAAGTCGCCGCTGCGCAGGCCGTAGAGGGCACAAGACGCGGACACACCGTGCACGAGATGCGGACATGCCGAGCGGGGGCGGGCTGGGCAGCTACCGTACGGCGCGTGACCGAACGATCCGTGCTTGACATGCCCCGGGAAGGGGAGATCCGGGACGAGCTGCAGCGGCTCGTGCTGGCCGACCTGCATGGCCCGCTCGGTGGCGAAGATGAGGAGTTCTCCGGTGAGAACCCCATCGACCGCTATCCGCTGGGCCGCCTCGCACCCAAGGGGGCTGTGCTGGAACCGGATACCCAGGACGAGCTCGCCGCCGCTGACGCGGGCGATGCCAGCGAGGTCGATCCAGAGCCGAGTGCGCCAAACGTGCCGAGCCTGAACCCGTCCGCGTTGGGCTTCACCGCACACGTCGACGGGCAAGCAGCCGAACTGCGGGCAACGGCCACGTGGGCGCGCTACGAGTTCACCCCCTCCGATCCGAGGTTCGCCCGGTGCCGAGCTGGTTCATCAGTGTCACTTCGCTGCCTACCGGGTAGAGGGCAAAGTCCACTACTACGTCGAACCGCTCACCGGGGGCGATATCCAACGAGTGGTGGACGATCGGTGCGGCGAGCAGTCCACCGTCCGAGCCGATCTGCACGAGGTCCCCACCGGGCGCGAGCGTGAGCCGGTAGCGCCGGGCGTTGGAGGCGTTGAGGATGCGCAGCCGGTAGCGCGTGGCATCGACCTCGGCCAGCGGCCACGGTGCGCCGTTGACGAGCACGACGTCACCGAGCACGCCCTCCTTCCATCCGGCCTCGATCCCGGGCACCGCGTGCAGAGTCCGGTCGAGCGATGGGTAACGGAAGGAACCGTCCGCCTCGAACGCGCGGTCGCAGATCATCCCCGACTCGGACCCCGACGTGGCTCGCTCACCCCGTCAGGGAGACGCCGGGCAGCACCGTCCGGGCCGGTCCGGTACTCCGCCGCAAGATCAGCTAGAGGTTATCGCGGTGATCACCGCGATAACCAGCAGGATACCTACCACCACCAAGGTCACCGGCCAGTACAACACGGCGAAGTACACGGCCACCAGCGTGAAGAAGCCGGCCACGATGCCACCGAGGATTTTGGCCCCCTGCTTGTGCTCCTGCTCTGCAACCACACGCACGAACTCCACGCCCAACACCTCCATGCTCGCGTCCTCACTCTGCTTATATCCCTAGATCTCGCCGAGTGTTACAGGGGGGTAGCCGGGACCGGCACAACCGGCCCATCAAGTGATGAACGGCATTATTACGCTGGTCCGCAATTCAGCAGACGGGCATGGGTACGAGACGCAGAGTTCAATTACAGTAATGTTAGAAAAGGGTATCGCGCAGTATTATTGCCGCTGCTCTCCCACGTGATTCACACATCGACCGGCAGTGCGGGCCGGCATGCCCACCAGCTGGGCGATATCAGGGTGTAACCGTCCGGCCCCCGGCTCATCGCGGCACCGACGAGGATGGCCGGTAGTACGGTGATGGGTCGGATGATGACCCGCTGCAACCCGTCCGGCCATCCGGGTTGATGAACCGGGCGACACCGCTTCAAGGGGTAGCCATGATCTCCACCCGGTGGTTCATCTTCGGTCTCGCCGCGATCCTGTTCGGCATCGGCATCACTGGACTGCGGACGCCGGTGGTCGTGGAGTCGAGGGTTCCGATGTCCTGCGCCGAGGCGCTGACCCGCTATAACGCTTTCATGCAGCGGGGGATCGAGCCCGCCGACAAGGTGGTTCCCAACCACTCGTGGGCCTACGCGTGCGAGAACGCCATCGCCGAGCGGGACGAGTGGGCGTGGCCTGCTGTCCTGGTGGGTGGGGCGGTGATGCTGGGCGCGTTGGTGATCGGACGGGGGTCCGGGTCGTAGCGGGCGGCACCCGCCGGGGTGGGGTCAGCGCAGGGGACCGGTGGCGAGTAGGCCGCCGTCAACCCGGATGGTTTCACCGGTGATCCACGAGGCGGCGTCGGATACCAAAAATGCTACGAGCTGGGCAACATCTTCGGGTGCTCCGAGTCTGCCCATGGGATAGTTCTTGGCGACCTCCTCCTCGCTGCGGGCATAGAGGGCAGCGGCGAATTTCGTCTTCACGACGGCGGGGGCCACCGCGTTGACCCGGATTGCGGGGCCGAGTTCCCAGGCCAGTTCCTCGGTGAGCCGAATCAGTGCCGCCTTCGACATTCCGTAGGCCCCGATCGTTCCGGTGGAGCGGAGTCCGCCGACTGAGGCGACGTTGACCACCGAGCCGCCGTGCTGGCCCATCCACGCCCGGTGCACCTGCTGCACGAAGCCCAGCGCGGCGACCACATTGACGTCGAGGATCTTGCGCACCGCGTCCAGGTCGACGTCGATCAACGGCCCGTACACCGGGTTGATTCCCACGTTGTTCACCAGGATGTCCAGCGACCCGAAGCGTTCCACGACGCAGTCCACGGCCCGCGAACGGCAGGCGGTATCCCCGGCGTTGCCGGGTAATGCGAGCATCCGTTCCGGGCCGCCCTCGACGGTGCTCGCCAGCTCGTCCGCGGCGGTGCGCAGCTCGGCGGGCTTGCGGGCGATGATCGCCACGGCGGCGCCGCGGGCGAGTAGGGCGGCGGTGATGGCGTACCCGATACCCCGGCTACCGCCTGTCACCAGAGCGGTGCGACCGGTGAGGTCGAGCATGGGATCGGTCATGGCGGCACCTTAAACCGGATGCGGGCGCCGGTAGGCTGGACCCGTGGTCACGACGAGCTGATCCGCCGCTGACCCCACGTGCTGCGGCACGCGGGGCGTCGCCCCCTGCCCGCGACCATCCCTTGGAGCCACTGCACCGTGATCACAGCCACCGACCTTGAGCTGCGGGCTGGATCCCGCATCCTGCTTTCCGGAGCCACCCTACGGGTACAGCCCGGTGACCGGATCGGCCTGGTCGGCCGAAACGGCGCAGGTAAAACCACCACGCTGCGGGTACTGGCCGGGGAGAGCCAGCCCTACGGGGGCCAGCTCCGCCGCGCCGGGGAGTTGGGCTACTTGCCGCAAGATCCCCGCGAGGGAGACTTGTCGATCTCCGCCCGGGATCGGGTGCTCTCCGCCCGTGGGTTGGACCAACTGCTGCACGAGATGGAGAAATCCCAGACCGCGATGACGGAGCTGGCCGACAGCGCCGAGCAGGATCGGGCGATGCGCCGCTACAGCCACCTGGAGGACCGGTTCTCCGCGCTCGGCGGTTACGCCGCGGAGAGCGAGGCGGCCCGGATTTGCGCCAACCTCGGACTGCCGGACCGGGTACTGGGCCAGTCGATGCGGACGCTGTCCGGCGGTCAGCGCCGCCGGGTCGAACTGGCCCGGATTCTGTTCGCCGCCTCCGACGGCTCGGGGGGTCGCTCGAGCACCACGCTGCTGCTCGACGAGCCGACCAACCACCTCGATGCCGATTCGATCAGCTGGCTGCGCGGCTTTCTCAGTGCACACGACGGTGGCCTGGTGGTGATCAGCCACGATGTCGATCTACTGGCCGCGGTGGTCAACAAGGTTTGGTTCCTCGACGCGGTGCGCGGTGAGGCCGACCTCTACAACATGGGCTGGCGGCGCTATCTGGACGCGCGCGCCGCCGACGAGAAGCGGCGACGCCGGGAGCGCGCCAATGCCGAGAAGAAGGCCGGCGCCCTGATGGTGCAGGCGGACCGGATGCGGGCGAAGGCGACCAAGGCCGTCGCCGCGCAGAACATGGCTCGACGCGCCGCCACGCTGTTGGCCGAGGCCGGGACCGAGCAGCGCGCCGAGCGGGTCGCGCGGATCCGCTTTCCGCAGCCCGCGTCCTGCGGGCGGACCCCGCTGACCGCCAGTGGCCTCGGCAAGTCGTACGGCTCGCTGGAGATCTTCAGCGGAGTGGACCTCGCGGTCGACCGGGGCGCTCGGGTGGTGGTGCTGGGTCTCAACGGCGCCGGGAAGACCACTTTGCTGCGGCTGCTTGGAGGGGTGGAGACACCGGACGTCGGACAGGTGGAGGCGGGGCACGGCCTGCGGGTCGGGTACTTCGCTCAGGAACACGAGACCCTGGAGCTGGACGCCACGGTGTGGGAGAACATCCGCCATGCCGCGCCAGACGCTCCCGAGCAGCAGCTCCGTACGCTGCTGGGCACCTTCCTGTTCCGTGGCGAGCAGCTGGATCAGCTGGCGAGCACATTGTCCGGCGGGGAGAAAACCCGGCTGGCGTTGGCCGCGCTGGTGTCCTCCGCGGCCAACGTGCTGCTGCTCGATGAGCCGACCAACAACCTCGACCCGGCGTCTCGGCAACAGGTGCTCGATGCGCTGCACCATTACTCAGGGGCTGTGGTGCTCGTCACCCACGACCCTGGTGCGGTACAGGCGCTTGAGCCCGAGCGGGTGATCCTGCTGCCAGACGGTACTGAGGATCACTGGAGCGCCGAGTACCTCGAGTTGGTCCAACTCGCCTAGCCGTACACCTGTTTGGGCTATCGTTAATCACTCACAGTTCCTGGCGATTCGGTCTGAGTGATCAAGTCCGCCGTCCCCACGCAGATACCGCTCACAGATCCACCCGGAGATCGTCTAGCGGAGATCGCAAACCTGGTCGATCATTGGCCGCAGGGCCATGAGCGGCCCCGACCAGTGACGGAAGGAAGGCGTGTCGAGGTGACCGACCTGAAGAAGGGGAGCCGGATAACCGGCAACGCCCGGGACAAGCTCGCATCGGATCTGAAGAAGAAGTACGAGAAGGGTGCCAGCATCCGCGCGCTCGCGGAGTCGACCGGACGTTCGTATGGCTTTGTACATCGGGTGCTCTCCGAGTCTGGCGTGACGCTGCGTGGTCGTGGGGGCGCCACCCGGACGAAGAGGAAGTAGGCACACTGGGGCGATCGATCCGGAGGCATCGCAGCGTGGGGACGCGCGGGAAAGCCCTTCAGTGCTTACAACGTTGCAACGGAGGCCGTTATCGGCTCGGGTGGCAGCGAAGAGGCCTGGTATGGACAACTCGCGGAGCCTGCTGTATAGCTCACTGCGCCAGGGCGGTTCTCCGCGCGCCCTCGCACCGGGCACGCTGCGCCGGATCGTCGCGTTCGCCAAGCCACACAGCGGCTTGCTGCTCGTCCTCCTTGGACTGAGCACGGTTTTGGCCGTCCTCGCGAGCGGATGCCGTGGCGAGCGGCAGCTCCCGACTATCACCCGGCTGCTGCTGGCCCGGCCGCGCGTGGTGATCCTCAATGACGAACCGCTCGCCGCAGGTGGGCGCTATGCGCAACTGCGCAACACCCAGTTCGCCATGGCGTAATCCCACGAACCATTGCGTCTTCGTAGCCGAAGGGACCGACGCAGCGTCGCGGAGCGGCCCGGATGTCAACGCTGCGAGTGTCGGGGTAACTAGGTAGCGTGGCTGCGATGCCACTCGATCGAGGGAAGCAACCTCCGGACAAGCATCAGATGGGTAACCAATGACGGTACGGATACCGATACTCCCGGCCAGTGCACCAGTGGCGGCGGCTCCGCCCACAGTGCTCCGCAACCGTGATGAGGCCGAGGTCTACGTCGCCTCGGTTTGCTTCAAGCACGGACCACCAAGGCTGCTCGGCGCCGAACTGGAGTGGGTGGTGCAGCACTCCGGGAACCCCCATCGCCCGCTGCGGGCCCGCCACCTCGTCGAAGCACTCGGCATGCACGTCCCGTCCTCCCTGGTCCCGGATAGTCCCCAGATTCCCCTTCCGAACGGTTCCACTGTCACCGTGGAACCCGGTGGTCAGCTCGAGATCTCCAGCCCGCCCTGTTCCTCGCTGACCGACCTCATCACCACCGTTGATGGCGATACCGCCGCACTGACCGATCTCCTCCTTCCCGCAGGCCTGGTGCTGAGCGCTTCGGGTGCCGACCCGTATCGGCCATCCCGCCGGTTGATCGACATTCCTAGATACGCCGCCATGGAGACCGCCTTCGACCGAATCGGCCCGATGGGCAGGGCCATGATGTGCTCGACCGCCGCGGTGCAGGTATGCGTGGATGCGGGCACCGCCACCGAGGTTGCGCAGCGCTGGGCGGTGCTGCACGACCTGGGTCCGGTGTTGCTCGCGGCGTTTGCCAACTCGCCACGGTTGGCCGGCGCGCGTACCGGTTGGGTGTCCTCCCGGATGCAGGCCTGGTTCGCTCTCGACCCAGTGCGAACCAGACCCCTTCCGGTGCACGGTGATCCGGCCACGGACTGGGCGCGTCGGGCATTGGAGACTCCATTGCTGTGCCAGCGGCGTCCTTGCGGGAACTGGGATGTGCCCAGGGGAGTCACCTTCGCCGACTGGCTGACCGGAGCGTTACCTGGCCGCCCCAGCACCGCGGATCTCGACTACCACCTGACCACACTGTTTCCGCCGGTCCGGCCGCACGGGCACCTCGAGGTCCGTTACCTGGACACTCAGCCGTCGGGGCAGTGGTTGTTACCGGTAGCCGTGGTGGCGGCTGTCCTGGCGGACCCGACGGTCACCGCCGCCGCCCGCGAGGCCTGTGCTCCTGCGGTGGGGCGCTGGTTCGAAGCAGCTGAACACGGTCTGCGGGACGACCTGCTGGCCACCGCGGCGGCCATGGTTTTCGACCTGGCCTGCCGTGCCCTTCCGGCGCTCAACGCCCCCATCGGCCTGCAACTGCTCCTGGAGGAGATCACCGAGTCCCGGGTCCTGCGAGGTCGGTGCCCCGCCGACGACGTCGTGGGTGAACTGGTCGGCCAGCCGGTGGGGCGCCGTAACGGGACCCGAGTATGCCAGCCCAGAGGATATATCGGAGGTCAGCTGTGTTGAGCACGCCGATGACCGAGCTAGCCGACGCGACCCTGCGCGACTACCTCGCCACCGAGTTGGAACGCAGCCGGGTCCGTAGCGCGGCGCTGACCGATGCGGTGGACGATGGCGAGCTGGTTCGCCAGCATTCGCCGATCATGTCCCCGCTGGTCTGGGACCTCGCCCATATCGGGAACCAGGAGGAACTCTGGCTGGTCCGTAATGTGGGCGGACGAGATCCGCTCCGCGCGGACATCGACCATCTCTACGACGCGTTCAAACATCCCCGGCGGGACCGGCCTGCGCTCCCCCTGCTCGACCCGAAGCAGGCCAGGGGATATGTGCGCGAGGTGCGCAACAAGGCGCTGGAGGTCCTGGAGCGGATCCCGCTGGAGGGCACGCCGCTGGTGGAGCACGGATTCGCCTTCGGAATGATCGTTCAGCACGAGCAGCAGCACGACGAGACCATGCTGGCCACCCACCAGCTCCGCACCGGTGCGGCCGCGCTGCACGCCCCGGCCCCTCGGTCAGCAGGCATCCCCGCCACCCGACCGGAGAATTCCTCGGCCCTGCCTGCGGAGGTCCTGATCGCGGCGGGCCCGTTCACCATGGGCACCTCAACCGAGCCGTGGGCGCTGGACAACGAGCGCCCCGCGCATTTCGCCCGCACCGGTGCGTACTGGCTGGACACCACACCGGTGAGCAACGGGAATTACCAGCGGTTCATTGCGGAGGGCGGCTACGACGATCCGCGCTGGTGGAGCGAGCGGGGGTGGGCACACCGCTGCGCGGCGGGCCTGGTCGCGCCACAGTTCTGGCAGCACGACGGCGGGAGCGGGACGTGGTGGCGCACGCGATTCGGCGTCCCCGAGCCGGTCCCCGACGACGAACCTGTGGTGCACGTGTGCTTCTTCGAGGCCCAGGCCTACGCGGCATGGGCGGGCAAACGCCTGCCCACCGAGGCGGAATGGGAGAAGGCAGCGCGGTTCGATCCCCGCACCGGGCGCTCCCGTCGTTTTCCCTGGGGAGATGAGGACCCCACCCCGGCGCACGCCAATCTCGGGCAGCGCCACCTGCAACCGGCTCCGGTAGGCAGCTACCCGGCCGGGGCGTCCCCGCTGGGGGTGTACCAGCTGATTGGGGATGTGTGGGAGTGGACGTCCTCGGGCTTCTCCGGATATCCGGGCTTCACTCCGTTCCCATATCGGGAGTACTCCGAGGTTTTCCTCGGCGGGGACTACCGGATGCTGCGCGGCGGCTCCTTCGGCACCGATGCCGCGGCCTGCCGGGGAACCTTCCGGAATTGGGATCACCCGTTTCGCAGGCAGATATTCGCGGGTTTCCGGTGCGCTCGCGACGCCGAGCAAGCAGACATCGGCTGAAGCGCAGGTCGACGAACACATGTGCCGTCATCTCGCCTGGCTGGGCCCTGCGGTCGAACTGGCTGCACTGGTGCTCGACCCGCCACACTCCCTGCTGCGGCAGAGCTTCGCACCGGCCGACATGCGCGGTGGTGGCACCGTCAACGTCGACGGATTCGGCGCAGGCTGGTATCCCGACGGCCCAGGTCCGCCGATCCGGTACCGGCGGGCCGTACCGATCTGGGCCGACGTGTCGTTCGCCGCGCTGGCCCGCGAGGTGCGCAGTCGCGCGGTGCTCGCCGCCGTGCGGTCGGCCACGGTCGGAATGCCGATCGGGGAGACCGCCTGTGCCCCGTTCGCCACCGACCGCTGGCTGTTCAGTCACAACGGAGTGGTCACGGGCTGGCCACACAGCGTGGCCGGACTGGCCGCGTGCCTGCCGGTGACCGATCTGCTGACCCTCGAAGCGGCCACCGACTCCGCGCTGTTGTGGGCTCTGGTCCGCCACCGTCTGGCCAGCGGTGATGTGCTCGGCTGCGCCCTCGGCCGGGTGACCGCGCAGGTGCTTGCCGCCGCGCCGGGTTCCCGGCTGAACCTGCTGATCACCGACGGCACCGAGATCGCCGCCACTGCCGTGAGCCATGCCCTGTGGATCCGTGCGGGCGCGGGAGCAGTGTTGGTCTGCTCCGAGCCCACCGACCGATCTCCAGGTTGGCAACCGGTCCCCGAGGGCCATCTGCTCACCGCGACACCGTCCACCGTGGACGTTGTTCCCATTCCTCCCAACGTTGTCGAGGAGCTATGAGCGCACCCGTGCTTGAGATCCATCTGTCCGATTCCGACGCCACCGATGCGCTGTATCGCGATGTGCGGGTCGGCCTGTCCGGCGATCCCAAATCGCTACCCCCCAAGTGGTTCTACGACGCCCGTGGCAGCGAGTTGTTCGAGCAGATCACCATGCTTCCCGAGTATTACCCGACCAGAACGGAGCGGACCCTGCTGCGCCGCAGTGCCGATGAGATCGCCGGACATGCGGCCGCCGATACCCTGGTGGAACTCGGTTCAGGCTCCTCGGAGAAGACGCGGCTGCTGCTCGACGCGCTCACCGCATTCGGGTCCCTGGAGCGTTTCGTCCCGTTGGACGTGTCGGAGTCGGCGCTGCGTGCCGCGATGATTGCGGTGGCCCAGGAGTATCCACGACTTATGGTGCACGGCGTGGTCGGCGACTTCACCCGGCATCTGGAGCTGCTGCCCTGCGACCAGACCGGCCGCCGGTTGGTGGCCTTCCTGGGCGGCACCATCGGCAATCTGCTGCCGGCTGAGCGGGCCAAATTTTTCACCGCGTTGCATGCCGTGCTGGAGCCGGGCGAGCTGCTGCTGCTCGGCGCCGGGTTGGTCACTGATCCCGCTGTGTTGGTGCCCGCCTACGACGACGCGGCGGGCGTGACCGCCGAATTCAATCGTAACGTGCTCCAAGTGCTCAACCGCGAGCTCGGGGCGGACTTCGACATCGCGGCGTTCGATCACGTGGCGGTGTGGAACGTTGAGCGGGAGTGGATCGAGATGCGGCTGCGAGCCCGCCGGGCGATGACTGTGCGGCTGCCCGCAGTGGATATGACAGTGCAGTTCGCCACTGGTGAGGAGATGGTGACCGAGGTGTCGGGAAAGTTCCGGCGCGATGGTCTGGCCGCCGAGCTGGCGGAGTGCGGGTTCGCCGATCGCGCCTGGTGGACCGATCCGGATGATCGGTTCGCCTTGGTACTCGCTGCGGCCTCGTGACCCCTGGGCACGCGTTCTGCCGTCGGTGTGTCGCGCTTTCCCGCTGGGGGAGGTAAGGGATGTCCGGAAAGGCTCAGCTCGGTAGGTCGGTGACTCTGGAGGTGGTCGCCGGCCATGCCGGGGTCTCCCGGCAGACCGTCTCCAACGCCCTCAACGCCCCCGGAAAGCTTCGTCCGGAGACGCTGCGTCGGGTGCAGGAATCGATTGTGGCGCTGGGCTACCGGCCGGACCGGCACGCGCGCAGCCTGCGCACCCGTGCGGCCGGAGCGCTGGGCTACGGTCTTCCGCCGGATGGCTCCGGTGGCCTGGCCGATCGGTTCCTGCCCGCGCTGTGCCACGCCACGGAGATGTCCGGGCGCTCGTTGCTCCTGTTCACCGCGTCGCACAGCCGGGAGGGGCTCGTTGCCTACGATGAGCTCCTCTCGCACGGCGTTGTCGACGGTTTCGTGCTCTCGCACGTGGTACCCGGTGATCCCCGGCACGCCTGGCTGGCCCAGCGCGGGGTCATGTTCACCTCAGTGGGGCGGATCTGGACTGGTGAGCAGTCTGGGCCGTGGGTGGACGCCGACCACGCGGCAGGCGTGGAAGCGACCGTGCGTCATCTGCACGGTCGCAGACACCGCCGGATCGCACTGCTGAGCTGCCCACCCGGTGTGGGTGCGGCCGAGGATCGGGTAGTCGGCTGGCGGCGGGCCTGCCGCACGCTGGGAATGCATGATGAAGAACTGCTCCTTACCTGGGCCGCGGACGGGATCGCGGGTGGACGAGCAGGCACGGCCCGCCTGCTCGACACCAACCCGCGACCCACCGCGATTGTCGCGGTCAGCGACGAGCTGGCGATGGGTGCGATGCAGGCGATCACCGAGCGCGGCCTGCGGCCGGGACCGGATGTGGCGGTCACCGGACTGGGTGACTCAGCCGTCTGCACGGCCGTCCGGCCGACGCTGACCACGGTCCGGCTGCCCATCGAAGAGATGGCACGCCGGGCGGTCCGGCTGCTCGACGAGGTCGCGGTGCCGGTTCTCAAGAGCTCACGAGGACTGCTTCTGGCCCCTGAACTGATCATCCGGAACAGCACTCCGCCACCCGCTGCGCCGTAGAGATGCCACGCCTCAGCAGGCCATGACAGCAGCCATGGCCCGGCAGAACTCGTGCCATCGGTCCGCTGGGATCCGCCCGGCCCGGCGCAGCAAGCATGTGACGGGAATGAGTTGGATATTATCCAGGTTTGCGACCGATCCGTCTCGGACACCCTCCGTCGCACCCATAGCGACCTCAGTCGTGAGGCCACGAACAGTGGTGGTCACCGGGGCGATGAGTACCCGGTGCAGCCGCGGGGCAACCCGTGCGCGGGTCAGCACAACCACCGGCCGGACCTTGTCCAGGTCGGCCCACCACACTTGAGCGTGCCCCAGTCCGTTCACCCGGCAAGCTGAGAACGGCGCCGCGCTTGCGCCAGCTCGAGGATGTCATCCGGGACCGCGCCATCGTAGGGGAGGTCAGGCCCGGGAGGTGCCTCCCACGCAAGTTCAGGATCTTCGTCATAAGGATGATTGGTCAAGGCCGCAAGCTCTCGGTCGCTCTCGAGCTGCTCGATCAGCGCTGTAAGCGCTCGGTCGAGCAGTTGGCTACCGGTCTCCCCGGCCAGCCGAGCAGCCACCTCGAGACGTTCACCATCCACGGTGGCAGAGATTCGCACACGTTTCATACCACGAACTGTAACACCCATAGTGGCATGGATGGTGGTTCACCCAACCCTACGGCATGGAATGCTTGCCGCGGCGGAATGGATCCACGCCGTGGTCGCCGAAGGAGCTCCCCACGCAGTGCTGTGCTTGGACGCCTTCCATATGGTGGCCTGGGCCACCAAAGTCTTGGACTCGATGCGCTCGCTGAGCTGCGTCATGGCGGAGCACTCGATCCGACTCGTCGCGGTCCCGGCACTGATCACCACGACGCTGATCGCCACTACACGACGACACCGGCAGCGGCCTCGCCGTCCCTCGGGTCTTGGTCGGCTCTGGGGTCTTGGTCGGCTCTGGGGTCTTGGTCGGCATAGTGGCATGCGCTGGGGTGGGCTGCGGCCCGGACCACGAGTGCGGGCTCCTCATCGGCACACCGGTCGGTGGCCTTCCAGCAGCGGGTGCGGAACCGGCACCCGCTGGGCGGCTCGACGGGACTGGGTACGTCCCCGGTGAGCCGAATCCGGTTGCGCCGCGCCCGCGCGTCCGGATCCGGTATCGGCACGGCGGAGAGCAACGCCTGGGTGTAGGGATGCGTAGGCCGGGAGTAGATCTCCTCCTCGGTGCCGATCTCGACGATCTTGCCGAGATACATCACCGCGACCCGATCGGAGATGTGGCGCACCACTGACAGGTCATGCGCGATGAAGAGATAGGACAGGTTGAAGTCGCGCTGCAGCTGGCCGAGCAGGTTCATTACCTGCGCCTGGATCGAGACGTCCAGCGCCGAGACCGGCTCGTCGCAAATGATCACTTCGGGGCGCAGTGCGAGGGCCCGCGCGATACCGATCCGCTGGCGCTGCCCGCCGGAGAACTGGTGCGGGTACCGGTTGATGTGCTCCGGGTTGAGCCCGACCACGTCGAGCAGTTCCTGCACCCGGCGGTGTCGATCGCCTTTCGGCGCCACCTCGGGATGGATCTCGAACGGTTCGCCGACGATGTCAGCGACGGTCATTCGCGGATTCAGCGAGGTGTACGGGTCCTGCAGCACGAGCTGGACACTGCGGCGCAGCGCGCGCAACCCCTTGCCTCGCTTGGCGAAGATGTCCTCGCCATGGAAGCTCACCTGCCCGCTGGTCGGTGGCTCCAGGCGCATCAGCACCTGCGCGAGCGTGGACTTGCCACAGCCGGACTCGCCGACGATGCCCAGGGTCTGCCCTCGGTGTAGCTCGAAGGACACCCCGTCGACTGCCCGGACGTGCCCCACCGTGCGTTTGAACACGACGCCCACCTGGACCGGGAAGTGCTTCACCAGGTCCACGACCTGCAGGATCACCGTCATCGGCGGGCTAGCTCCCTGGCGAAGAGACAGGCGGACGAGCGACCATCGTCCAGCGTCAGCAGATCGGGGACACGTTGGCTGCACTGGGGTTCGGCCATCGGGCATCTGGGATGGAACGGGCAGCCCGGCGGCACTGCGGTGAGGCTCGGTGGCAGTCCCTTGATGGTCCGCAGCTGTTGGCCCTTGAGATCGATCCGGGGGATGGACTCGAGGAGCGAGAGCGTGTAGGGATGGCACGGTTTGTCGTAGAGCCCGTGCACATCGGCGTTCTCCACGATCCGGCCCGCGTACATGACAGCGATCCGGTCCGCGACCTCCGCGACCACCCCCAGATCGTGGGTGATCAGGATGAGGCCCATCCGGCGCTCGGCCTGGATCTGGGTGAGCAGATCCATGATCTGGGCTTGTACGGTGACGTCCAGCGCGGTGGTCGGCTCGTCGGCGATCAGCAGATCAGGGTCGAGCGCGAGCGACATCGCGATCATGACGCGTTGCCGCATCCCGCCGGAGAACTGGTGCGGATGATCCCGCACCCGGTGGCGCGCGCCCGGGATCCCGACCATGTCGAGCAGTTCGACGGCTCGCCGGGTCGCCGCTCGGCGGTCCATGCCCCGACACATCCGCAGCTGCTCGGCGATCTGGAATCCCACCGTGTAGACGGGGTTCAGCGCGGACAGCGCGTCCTGAAAGATCATGGCGATGTGCTCGCCGCGCACCTCGCGCCGTCGCTGCGCGGAGGCGGTGAGCAGGTCCTCACCACGAAAGCGCACCGTACCGCCGGTCACAAACCCCGGCGGAGAGTCGAGGATCCCCATGATGGTGTTCGCGGTGACACTCTTACCCGAACCGGACTCGCCGAGCACGGCAAGGGTCTCCCCGGCATTGACGTGATAAGTGATCCCATTGAGCACATTGGCCACACCGTCACGGGAGTGGAATTCCACGCACAGCCCGTCGACGGCTAACAGCGGCTGGTCAGGGGCGTCAGAGGGGGACATCGAGTCACCGGGATTTCGGATCGAACGCCTCGCGGACGGCATCACCCAGCATGACGAAGGCGAGCACGGTGACCGTGAGGAAACAGGCCGGGAAGAGCACCATGTGCGGCGAGGAGCGGAAGTAGTCGCGAGCCTCGCTGATCATCACTCCCCAGGACACCACCGGATCCCGCAGCCCAATTCCCAGGAAGGACAGGGTGGCCTCGGCACCGATGAACGCGCCGAGTGCGATGGTGGCGTACACCAACACGGGCGCCAAGCAGTTCGGCAGCAGATGTCGCCGGATCACCCGGACAGGTCCGGCGCCGAGCCCGCGAGCAGCGCGCACGTAGTCCTGCTGACGGGCCGAGATGGCGGCTGAACGCATGATCCGCATCGTCACCGGCCAACTCAGCACTCCCATCGCGGTGACGACGAGTGCGGTGATCCCGACCGCGCTGCCCCCTGTGACGTCGCGGAGGGTAGTCAGAACGACGATCGCGCCGAGTACGAAGGGCAGCCCGAAGAACACGTCGGCGAACCGGGACGCCACGGCGTCCACCCACCCCCCGAGATAGCCCGCGACGATTCCCATCGTCGCTCCGATCGCAATGGTGATGCCGGTCGCCAGTACACCGACCACGATCGACACCCGGGTGCCGTAGATCGTGCGGGCGTAAACGTCCCTGCCCTGCACGTCATAGCCGAACCAGGCCTGCGCCGAGGGTTCCTGGCGACTGCGGGGGAGAAGGGCGAAATTCGGATCGGCTGAGGTGAACAGGCCCGGTGCCGCGGCCAGCACCAACAGGAAGGCAATCAGCGACGCGGACACCCAGAACAGCGGGCGCCGGCGCAGGTCGTACCAGGCGTCCGAGGTGAGGCTTCGCGGGGCTGCCGTGGCCAGATCTGGGATGGACAAGTCACCAGTGGACAGCGCAGGCGTCTGCAAGGACGCGGGGTCAGTCATAGCGGATCCTCGGATCGAGAACGGCATAGAGCACATCGACCAGCAGGTTCATCAGCAGGTAGACGAGCACGAGCAGGGTGACGACGCCGACCACCGTCGCGCCCTCCTTGGTGGCCATCGATCTGAAGACCAGTCCACCGATGCCCCGGATGTTGAAGATCCCCTCCGTCACAACGGCGCCACCCATCAGGGAGCCCAAGTCGGTGCCCAGGAAGGTGATGACCGGGATGGCTGAGTTGCGCAGCACATGGATCCCGGCCACCCGGCTCGGTGTCAGTCCCTTGGCCACCGCTGTGCGTACATAGTCGGAACGTTTGTTCTCCGCGATGGAGGAGCGGGTCAATCGGGCGACATAGGCCATCGACAGGCTGCCCAGCACGAAGCCGGGCACGATGAGCTCGGTCAGCCGGGCCTGCGACGAGACTGTGGGCGCGATGATGCCCCAGCGCAGTCCGAGCAGGAACTGCAATACGAACCCGGTGACGAAGACCGGGATGGAGATCAGGAACAGGGTCGAGACGAGCACCAGGTTGTCGAGGAAACCGCGGCTGCGCAGGCCGGTCAGGATTCCGGCGATGCCACCGATCACCACCTCGATGACCAGCGCTACCAACGCCAGCTTGAGAGTCACCGGGTACGCGTTCGCGATGAGCTCGCCGACCTCGACGCCGGAGAAGGTCTCGCCGAAGTCTCCTTGCAGCAGGCGGAACAGGTAGCTGCCGTATTGCACCAACAGCGGGTCGTCCAGGTTGAACTTCTCCCGCATCTCGGCGACGTAGGCGTCCGGGCAGCCCCGGTCACCGCATTGGGCGGCGAACGGGTCACCGGGAATGGCCCAGACCAGGACGTAGATCAGAAAGGTGGTGCCGAGAAACACCGGGATGAGTTGCAACAGCCTGCGCAGGACGTACCGCCCCATCAGTCACCTCCCCAGGCCAGTCCGCTCAGCCGATCTCGACGGACTCCAGATCGAGGTCGAGGAATGGTGTGACCTGCACGTTGCGCAAGCGGTCGGACCAGCCGGACGGATTGACGTAGTAGTACATCGGAATGACGGGCATGTCCTGGATCACCATCCGCTCCGCCTCCTGATACAGCGAGTTCGCCTCGTCCTGCGAGGTGGCGGCGTCCGCCTGAGCGAGCTTGGCATCCACCGCAGCGCTGGAGTAGCCGCCGTCGTTGGACGAGCCGCCGGTGCGGTGCAGGGGGTTGAGGAAGTTCTCGATCGAGGGGTAGTCGGCCACCCAGGAGGAACGGTAGATCGCCGACATCTGCTTCGCGTTGATCTTCTGTCGGAACTCGCCGAAGGTCGGTACCGGGACGAACTGACAGTCGGTACCGAGGGTGTTGGCGATGCTGAAGCAGGCTGCCGTCATCCACTCCGTGTTGCCCCCGTCGACGTTCGAGGTGAGCTCGATCCGACCGGTGAATCCGGTGCTGTCGAACAGCCGCTTGGCCTCCTCCGGTCGGTATTCGCACAGCTCGCCGCACTGGTTCTTGACGCGACCGGGGATGTTCGGCGCGACCAGTCCGTCCGCGGGGGGCCGGGTGCGGTTGAAGATCTGTTCGTCGATCTGCTCGCGGTTGATCGCCATCGAGAGGGCCCGGCGCAAGTCCAGATTGGCGTAGCGGGGATCGTAGAGCGGGAAGCTCAGGGTCTGGACGGTCAGCACGGGACGAACTACGAAACGGTCCGCCAGATCGGTCTGGTAGAGATTGTCGGTGAGCGCAGAGGACGGGATCGTGTCGAGAAAGTCGAGATTGTTCGCGACCACGTCGGCGTAGGCGGACTCGATCGATTCGTACACTCGGAGCTCGACGGCTGCGACTTTCGGCTTGCGCTTGCCTGTGTAGTCGTCGTAGCGGCTCAGCTTGATGTTGACACCCGGCTGGCGGGACTCGAAGCGGAACGGGCCGTTGCCGATCGGCCGATCCTCGAACGCCTTCTGATCAGTGAAGAACGAATCAGGTAGCGGCGAGAATGCCGTGTAGCCGAGCTGGGTGGGGAACACCGCGAACGGCTCGGCTAGGGTGACCTCGATCGTGTAGTTGTCCACCACCCGTAGTCCGGACATCTCCCGCGCCGTAGGTTCCGGCGCCTGCTGTGGCTCGTTGGGACCGTCCGGATCTTCGGTGTGGACCTCGTCGTACCCTTGAATCTGGGCGAAGAAGCTGGCGGTCTGCTGCCCATTGGGTGAGTACGCGGTGTGGTTCCACGCATCGACGAAGTTGTGGGCCTGCACCGGGGTGCCGTCATGGAAGGTCCAGCCCTGCTCGAGCGCGATCGTGTACACCTTTGAGTCGGTGGTCGTGATCGATTGAGCCATCTCGTTGTAGGGCTCCGCCGTCACCGGGTCGTACTCCACCAGCCCGGTGAACATCGCGTTGATCGCCGTGTGGCCACCGTTCTCCGTGGTGTTGCCCGGCACCAGCGGAACCTCAGGCTCGGTGTTGAAGACCCTGATCGTGGTGTCCGAGGCGGCGCCATCATCGTCGGACTGCCCGCAGGCCGTCGCGAGCAACGCGAGAACGGCTGATGCGGCCAGCCACGCGGCAACTCGTCGTGTTCTCAAGGACGCCTGCCCCTCTGCTTGGACCCCGAACGGGTGTTCCCGGGGTGCTCCTGGCATATCTTGCCGCGTACCGTAGCGTGCCGGGCACCGAACGTCCCGGATACACACGGCAATCTCGTACGAGGAGTGCTCTCCTTACGAGATGCGCTGTGCCATACCGCGCAGCACGTACTGCAGGATCCCGCCGTGGCGGTAGTAGTCCGCCTCGCCGGGGGTGTCGATGCGCAGTACGGCGTCGAAGTCCACCGGTCGACCCTCCTTACGGGTCGCCGTGACGTGCACAGTGGACGGAATGGTGCCGGCGTCCAGCGCGGTGACGCCGGTGATGTCGAAGCTCTCCGTACCGTCCAGGCCCAGCGACGCCGCCGACCTCCCCGCCGGAAACTGCAGGGGAAGTACTCCCATCCCGATCAAGTTGGAGCGGTGAATGCGTTCGAAGGACTCGGCCAGCACCGCCCGCACCCCCAGCAGCCGAGTGCCCTTGGCCGCCCAGTCCCGCGATGACCCCGACCCGTACTCCTTGCCACCGATGACGACCAGCGGAATGTCGGCAGCGGCGTAGTGTTGCGCCGCGTCGTAGATGAACGCCTGTCGGCCGTCAGCGGTGAAATCACGGGTGTAGCCGCCGCTGACGTCGTCCAGGAGCAGATTGCGCAGCCGGATGTTGGCGAACGTGCCTCGGATCATCACCTCGTGGTTGCCCCGGCGGGATCCGTAGGAGTTGAAGTCCCGGCGCTCGACGCCGTGTTCGGTGAGGTAGCGACCCGCAGGGGAGTCCGCTTTGATCGTGCCGGCCGGTGAGATGTGGTCGGTGGTCACTGAGTCACCCAGCAGTGCCAAGACCCGGGCGCCGGTGATGTCCTGCACCGGTTGCGGCTGCACCGCCATTCCCTCGAAGTACGGGGGCTTGCGGACGTAGGTGGATTCCGGATCCCAGGTGAAGGTCTGACCCTCCGGGGTGGAAAGGGACTGCCAGCGAGCATCCCCGACGAAGACGTCGGCGTAGTCCTTGGTGAACATCTCCTGGCTGATCGTGGATTCGATGACCCGCTGGATCTCGTCGGGGGCGGGCCAAATATCGGCCAGATAGACCGGCTTGCCGTCCCGGTCGTGACCCAACGGATCGCTCTCGAAGTCGAAGTCCATGGTCCCGGCCAGGGCATAGGCGATGACCAGTGGCGGCGAGGCGAGGTAATTCATCTTCACGTCCGGGTTGATCCGGCCCTCGAAGTTGCGGTTGCCCGATAACACGCTGACCACCGCGAGGTCGGAGTCCTGCACGGCCTGTGACACCTCCGGGGGCAGCGGCCCCGAGTTTCCGATACAGGTGGTGCAGCCGTAACCGACGAGGTGGTATCCGAGCTTCTCCAGATATGGCCACAGGCCGGCCTTCTCGTAGTAGTCGGTGACTATCTGCGAGCCGGGCGCCATTGATGTCTTCACCCACGGTTTGGTGGCCAGGCCCCGATCCACGGCATTGCGGGCCAGCAGAGCGGCGCCGAGCATCACCGATGGATTGGACGTGTTGGTGCATGACGTGACCGACGCGATCACCACCGCGCCGTGGTCGATCTCGTAGCGCAGGCCGTCGGCCGTGTGCACCACGGTGGGAGTGCTGGCGCGGCCGAGGGCGCCGGTGGCGGTGGAAACGAGGGGGTAGGGCGCGCCGCCGCCGTTACCACCGCTCACCGCGGGCGAATCGCTCGCTGGGAAGGACTCGATGCCCGCCTCGTCCACCCTGGATCTGCCGGACTCCGCGGATCTGCCGGACTCCGCGGTCGCATCGGGCGAGTCCACGTAGCTGACCAGAGCGTGCCGGAACGAGTGCTGGGCGTCGATGAGCGCGATACGGTCCTGTGGGCGCTTGGGACCGGCGATGGAAGGGACCACGGTGGACAGATCCAGCTCCAGGTAATCGGAGTAGGTGGCTTCCTGGCCCGGGTCATGCCAGAGCCCCTGTTCCTTGGCGTACGCCTCGACCAAGGCGATCTGCTCGGGGGAGCGGCCGGTGAGTGTCAGGTAACGGATGGTCTCCTCGTCGATCGGGAAGATCGCGCAGGTGGAGCCGAATTCCGGGCTCATGTTGCCGATGGTGGCCCGGTTGGCCAACGGCACCCCCGGTACGCCTTCCCCGTAGAACTCGACGAATTTGCCGACCACCCCCCTGCGGCGCAGCATTTCGGTGATGGTGAGTACGACGTCGGTAGCGGTTGCTCCCGCCGGGGTGGCTCCGATGAGCTTGAACCCCAGTACCTGGGGGATCAGCATGGAAACCGGCTGGCCGAGCATTGCTGCCTCAGCCTCGATGCCGCCGACTCCCCAGCCCAGTACACCCAGCCCGTTGACCATCGTGGTGTGACTGTCGGTGCCTACCATCGTGTCGGGGTAGGCTTGGCCGTTCCTCGTCATGACGACGCGCGCCAGGTGTTCGATATTGACCTGATGCACGATGCCGGTGCCCGGCGGGACGACCTTGAACTCGTCGAACGCTCCCTGCCCCCAGCGCAGGAATTGGTAGCGCTCCCAGTTGCGCTGGTACTCCAGGGTGACGTTGCGTTCGAAGGCGTCCGAACGGCCGAAAACATCGGTGATCACCGAGTGGTCGATGACCAGTTCGGTGGGGGCGAGCGGATTCACCGCCTGCGGGTCGCCGCCGAGTTCGGTGACGGCCTCGCGCATGGTGGCCAGATCCACTACACAGGGTACCCCGGTGAAGTCCTGCATGATCACCCGAGCCGGGGTGAACGGGATCTCGATGGCGGGCTCGGCGCGCGCGTCCCAGCGAGCGAGCGCTTCGATGTGCCCTCGGGTGACCTCCACACCGTCTTCGATGCGCAACAGGTTCTCCAGCAGCACCTTGAGGCTATACGGCAGCACGCGCCAAGAAGTGCCCAGGACGGTGTCGAGCGCGGCTAAGCGGAACACCTCGTAGGAGGTATCGCCGACCGCAAGGGAACCGCGGGTACCGAAGCTGTCGGCGCTGAGTGCTGCTCGGGTCATGGGCAACTCCTGGGTTGTGACGAGGGGAAGGATGTCGACGGGCATCCACTGAACGAGTCTGGACCATCGACGGTCGCGGTTCACAGCCTGCCCTCGCGCCTCAACGTACGCCCGTCCCGTAAGACTGACGCTCGTCGTGCAGGCTGAATACCACCAAGATTGTGCTGGAGGGACCCTCGCCGGAGGTAACAGCCACATGATCGCTGGAACAACCCTCGCCGGAGGTAACAATCATGCGGGTGCCCCTGACCGTCCCCGATTTTCTCGCCCGAGGGGAGGCTGCCTTCGCGGACTGCGTCGCGTTCGTGGACGAGCCCAATCAGCCGGGACCGTCGGTGCCGACCTCGACCTATCGGGAGCTGGGCCGCCGCGTTCGTGCCTGGCAGGCCGGCTTGGACGCGCTGGAAGTGGGCGAAGGTGAGCGGGTGGTGGTGGTCAGCCACAACTCGGCCCGGCTCTTCGAGCTGCTGCACGCCATCCCGGCCGGCGGGCGGATCTGCGTGCCGGTGAACTTCCGGCTGCACTGCGATGAGGTGGCCTACATCGTGGCGGACAGCCGTGCCTCGGTGCTGCTGGTCGACCCTGAGCTCGACGCCGCGCTCGCCGGAGTGCGGGCGTCGCACCGCTTCGTGCTGGGCGCGGAGACCGAACAGCATGTGATGCGCTTCGACACCGAGCCACGTCCGTGGACCAGCCCTGACGAGGACGCCACCGCCACGATCAACTACACCTCCGGCACCACCGCACGGCCCAAGGGAGTGCAGCTGACCCACCGCAACATCTGGATCAACGCGGTCACCTTCGCGATGCACATCCGGGCCTGGGAACGCGACGTCTACCTGCACACCCTGCCGATGTTCCATTGCAATGGCTGGGGCATGCCGTTCGCGCTGGCCGGGGTGGGTGCTCGCCAAATCACGTTGCGGAAGGTGGACGGTACCGAGATCCTGCGGCGGGTCGACCAGCACGGCGTGACGCTGATGTGCGGTGCCCCGGCGGTCTGGAACGCGGTGCTCGACGCCGCCGCGGACTGGGACGGGGAGATCCCCGGACGGGGCACGGTGCGGTTGGTCTGCGCGGGTGCGCCACCGCCCACCAAGACCATCCTTCGGATCGGCGAGGAACTGGGCTGGGAGTTCATGCAGCTCTACGGACTCACCGAGACCTCTCCGCTGCTCACCTTCAACCGCAGCGCCCCGGCCGACGACGAGCTGCCCGCGGAGGTCCGGGCCCGCAGACTGGCCCGCGCGGGCGCCCCCGCGCTGGGCGTACAGATCACTACGTCGGATTCCGGGGAGGTGCTGGCTCGTTCCAACGTCATCATGGACGGCTACTGGGACAACCCCGAAGCCACCGCTGATGTGCTGGTGGATGGCTGGTTCCGCACCGGAGACGGGGGAGCGGTGGACGACCAGGGCCACCTGTCGATCTCCGACCGGAAGAAGGACGTCATCATCACCGGTGGGGAGAACGTCTCCTCGATCGAGGTGGAGGACTGTGTATTCAGCCACCCGGCGGTAGCCGAGGTCGCGGTGATCGGCGTTCCTTCACAGCGATGGGGTGAGACGATCAAAGCACTGGTCGTGCTGGCCGAGGGAGAGCACGTCACCGAGGACGAGCTCATCAGGCACTGCAAGGAGAGACTGGCCGGTTACAAAGCACCTACGTCGGTGGAGTTTCGCCGGGAGATCCCGCGCACCGCCACGGGGAAGATCCAGAAGTTCAAGCTACGTCAGGAGTACTGGGAGGGCATGACGCGCCAGGTGAATTGAGTGACCACGCCTTCACCGCGGTCACACCGGCGCACCGGTTTCGTCTGTGGTGGAACCGCCGACGGGCGTGCCGGGCGCCCTGTCCCAGTACGATGCCGCAGTCAAGGAGGACCTAGTGAGTGAAGCCGACGGGGGGGTGCCGTCCCCCGCTCTGGCAGGCAACGGAGGTCGCCTGACCACCCCGGCACGAGATGCCCAGCTGTTGGAGCGGACGGTCTTCGAGATCAAACGGATCATCGTGGGCCAGGACCGGCTCGTCGAACGGATGCTCGTCGGCCTGCTGGCCCGTGGGCACCTGCTGCTGGAAGGCGTGCCCGGAGTGGCTAAGACCCTCGCGGTCGAGACGGTGGCCCGGGTGGTGGGCGGCTCATTCTCCCGGATTCAGTTCACCCCTGACCTGGTGCCCTCCGACATCCTCGGTACCCGGATCTATCGACCGGGCCGGGAGCAGTTCGACGTTGAACTGGGCCCGGTGATGGCCAACTTCGTGCTCGCGGACGAGATCAACCGTGCGCCGGCCAAGGTGCAGTCGGCACTCTTGGAGGTGATGGCCGAGCGGCAGGTGTCGATCGGTGGCACGACTCACCCCATGCCTGCTCCGTTCCTCGTGCTGGCTACCCAGAATCCGATCGAGAACGAAGGGGTTTACCCGCTGCCCGAGGCCCAGCGGGACCGGTTTCTGTTCAAACTTCAGGTGGACTATCCCTCCGTCGAGGAGGAGCGGGAGATCGTCTACCGAATGGGGGTGCAGCCCCCGCAGGCCCATCAGGTACTCGACCCGGACGAACTGACCCGGCTGCAGGAGGTCGCCGAGCAGGTCTTCGTGCATCATGCCCTGGTCGATTACGTTGTGCGCTTGGTGGTTGCCACCCGGGTGCCCGCAGAGCACGGCTTGTCCGATGTGGCGGGCTGGGTGGCCTACGGCGCATCACCCCGGGCGACCCTCGGCATCGTCGCGGCGGCGCGGGCGGTGGCGCTGATTCGCGGTCGGGATTATGTCCTGCCGCAGGACGTGGTGGATGTCTCGGCTGACGTGCTGCGGCACCGGTTGGTGCTCTCCTATGACGCGCTGGCCGATGGGGTCCCGGTGGAGCACATCGTCACCCGGGTGCTCCAAACGGTGCCGTTGCCGCAGGTGTCGGCTCGCCCGCCGGTTGCGGAACCGCCTGCCCATGGCCCAGGAACCGTCACCGGGGCGTCGGGTCGAATCTGACCATGATCTCTACCTGCCTGACATGACGGCACCGATCAGTGGAAATGAGCGGCGCAGCTGGGCCCCGCCCGCCCTGCGAGAGGGGCGCATGGAGGTCGCGTTGCGCGCCCTCGAACTCACTGTGGGCCGCCGGTTGGATGGATTGCTGCAGGGCAATCACCTCGGCTTGGTGCCCGGCCCGGGTAGTGAACTCGGGGAGGCCAGGCCGTACCAACCCGGCGACGACGTCCGCCGGATGGACTGGGCGGTCACGGCACGCACCAACGAGCCGCATGTCCGGGAGACCGTCGCGGCCCGGGAGCTGGAGACCTGGCTGGCCGTGGACCTGTCGGCCAGCCTCGACTTCGGCACCGCCGAATGCGACAAGCGGGAGCTGGCGGTGGCCGCCTGCGCTGCCGTCGCGCACCTCACCCGCGGTGGCGGCAATCGGGTGGGTGCCGTGGTGAGCACGGGCGCCGAGGTGCTCCGGATCCCGGCGAGAGGCGGGTTGCCGCACGCCCGGGGGATGATCCGCCGGATCGCTGAGATGCCGCGTGCCACCGAAGGCATCCGCGGCAATCTCGCCGCGACTCTGGAGCAGTTACGCCGCCCTCCCCGGCGCTGCGGGCTGATAGCGGTGATCTCAGACTTCCTCGGCCCACGCTCTGGGGTGGCGTTCGGCCACGACATGTTCGAGTGGGAGCGGCCACTGCGTGCGCTGTCCGCCCGGCACGATCTGATCGCGATCGAGGTGCTCGATCCGCGGGACCTGGAGCTGCCCGACATCGGTGCGGTGGTGCTCGCCGATCCGGAGACGGGGCGGCGCAAGGAGGTCGTGACCACTCCGTTGCTGCGTCGGGAGTTCGCCGCCGCTGCTGCCGCGCACTGCGATGACGTGTCCGCGGCGCTGCGGCGCTGCGGCGCGAGCCAGCTGAGGCTGCGCACCGACTCGGACTGGGTGGCCGACATGGTGCGCTTCGCCCTCGCCCGCAAGCGCCGCTGGTCGGGAGGGGTCGCGTGAGCCTGGGTGGATTCACCGCGCCGTTCTGGTTCCTGCTGCTGGTGGTGATCGCGGGACTGGTGGCGGGCTACGTGTGGATTCAGGGCAGGCGGCGCAAGCACATGCTGCGCTTCGCCAATCTGGCCATGCTCGAGCGGGTCGCGCCGCACCGTCCCGGCTGGCAGCGGCACGTGCCGATAGCCCTGCTGCTGGCCGCACTGGTGCTGTTGACGGTCGCGCTGGCCGGTCCTACTGCGGCGCAGAAGGTGCCGCGGAACCGGGCCACCGTGATGTTGGTCATCGATGTGTCGCTGTCCATGCAGGCCACCGATATCGAGCCCAGCAGGCTGGCCGCGGCGCAACGTTCGGCGAAGGCGTTCGCCGAGGACTTGACTCCGGGGGTGAACCTGGGCCTGATCTCGTTCGCCGGCTCGGCCACGGTGCTGGTGTCCCCGACCACGGAACGCGCCTCGGTCACCCAGGCGATCGACAATCTGAAGCTCGCCGAGGCCACCGGTACCGGTGAGGCGATCTTCGCCGCCTTGGCTGCGATCGACGCGTTCGGCGCCGTGGTCTCCGACGCCCAGGGACCCCCGCCCGCGCGGATCGTGTTGTTGGGCGATGGCAAGCAGACGGTGCCCACGCCCGATCCCGACGATTCGCGCGGTTCGTTCAGCGCGGCCCGCGCCGCCGCCGAAGCCGAGGTACCTATTTCCACTATTTCGTTCGGCACGGCGTACGGTCGCGTCGAGATCAACGGCTCGTGGCAGGAAGTGCGCGCCGATGATGAGTCGATGCAGCAGATCGCGGAAATCTCCGGGGGAGAGTTCTACGACGCGGACAGCGCGGGCCAACTCAACGAGGTCTACGACACCCTCGGCGAACAGATCGGTTACGAGACCAAGCGCCTCGACGCCAGCAAACCGTGGCTGATCCTGGGCACGCTCGCCGCCGTCCTCGCCACCGCCACCGCCCTGGCCATCGGCCAACGCCTCCCCTAGCGTTGGCCCGCCCTCGTGGCCGGTCAGTTTATCGCTCAGCGAGGATCGCGGTCCTGTTGCAAGGCTGGTTCTCACACTGCACAGGATGTACATTCTGTGCATGGCTGAGCTTGACTCCGAACGGCCCCCGCAGGTCCCGACTCTGCCGTTCACCGAGGCCCGCGCTCGATTCACCGAGATCATCGGCCGCGCCGAGTACGCCAAGACTCCGACGGTCATCACCAAGCGAGGCCGAGAGGTGGCGGTGGTGATGCCGATCGAGGCCCTCACCTACCTGCTGGCCCGGCTGCCCCAGGACAGCAGCCGTAAAAGCATTGCCGAGACAATCGACCGCATGGCCCAGATTGGTGAGGACTCTGGACTCACCCATGACCAGGTGATCAATGCTGTCCGTGCGGTCCGGGAGGACGGCGAGTGATCGTCCTGGAAACCAGTGCATTGATCGAGCTGTTGACCGGAGGTGACTTGCGTCAGGTGGTCGCCACCCGGCTGCTCGTCGAGGAAGCCACCGGGGAACGGCTCTATGCTCCGGCACTCATCGACGCCGAAGCAGCCAAGGTCCTGCGGCGGCTGTCCGGAAAGGACTTGGACGAGGACCTGGCCACCCAGGCGATCGACGAACTGGCCGACATGGCCCTGGTGCGCTGTACCTTCGCGCACCTGTTGCCCCGCATCTGGGAGCTGCGCCACAACATGTACCCGTTCGACGCGGTGTATGTTGCGCTGGCCGAGGACTTGGGCGCCCCCCTGGTGACCACGGACATGAAGTTCGAGCCGCTGGCGAAGACAGGCATGATCCGTTGCCCCGTGGAGACCTTGGCGCTGTGATCAGATCACCGAAGCCCTCCGTCGTGGGCGCGTCCAGCTGTATCTGATGATCCTGCGCCGACGACACGCTATCCGTAGGTGCTGAGTCCCGCCGCGCAGTTCTTTGGCTGGAGACATCTGTCCCTCCCCGTCAAAGTTGGTCGCGTGGGTCGAACCGCAATCTTCGATTCAAGATCGAATTCGTTGGTCAGTGACGGACGCTGCTCAGCACTACTCACTAGCTGCTGTGTTAGCAGGCGCGAACGCTTGACAATACCTGCCAGTTGTCACCACTACACAACGGAATCTCGGGATAAGGTGGAGTGTCGATCTTGGCGGCCTCCATCAACAGCCGTCTGCATTAAATTTTGACCGCCTAGCACCATCGATCGCCGCGCGGAACACCGTCACAAGGGAGTCATGATGCAGATCGCCACCCTGTATATTTTCTATAATTGCACTCCTTGCTAGCAGTGTGGTGACAGTTAACCCTTGCTCACCATGCTAACTCGATACCCGTTTTAGTTGATCTCCTTAAAGAACACAGAGGGGAACGCCTGGCAAAGATCTTTCATCTTCCTGCAATACGCTAAGATGGCACTGGAAGTACGGCTGCTCAGCCGTACTTCCAGTTTCGCTTGTGTTGCCTTTCCCCTCAAGTGGGGGACGTCGCGTTACCCCGTTGACTTGGTGTAGTCCTACCACGCCGGGTCATCGGATTGCCACGGTGAGTCCCTTACCGGAGTTCCTCTCTCACCCGATGCGAGATCGGGCTCTCAAGGAGAGTCGGAGATCAAGGGCCGCGTAGCGGTCACGTAGCGGCGGTTCCGTATGGGGACGCTGAAGGTGTATCGCGGCGATTATCTGTAGGGGTGGGGAGTCGAACCGTGGGTCCGGGACGGCGGTTGCCGATATCTCTGCCGGTTGGACGGGGTGATGATGGGATGTTGTCCCGCGTGTTCGTACTGATCTGCTCGGTGATCGCTGAAAGTGTGCTGTGGCCGTGCAG
>JBOHHE010000168.1:0-10671 GCA_050700355.1 Pseudonocardiaceae bacterium | reverse complement strand
TACACCTCGAACCAACTCGAAAGGATGTCACCGTACTGGTGCCACCAGCCGGGAGCGTTGGCCTGGCGGGCCAACGCGAGGAACTCCTCACGCTGCTCCTCCTCGATGATCCCGTAAAGAGTGAGGAGGTCGGCCACATCGCGTTCCTTGAAGCCCACTCGGCCGAGCTCAAGGCGGCTGATCTTGGTATGGGACCCGCGGATGGAGTATCCAGCAGCGTGCCGGGTGATCCCGCGCGCCTCGCGGAGCCGACGCAGCTGAGCTCCCAACACGATACGTAGCACGGTGGGCCCGCGTAGTTGTTGCGCCCCTACCACGGCAAGAGGCGGGGCGTTCGCCGGTTGTTCAGCGATCAATTTTTCCCCTCGAGTACGCGTGGTCCAGTTATGTTCTCATCCGGCATCGACGCTGTATACGACGCGGGGGTATCGGCTCAGAAGCAGGTTCCGTAGCCACCCCCGCCGGGTGTCTTGAGCTCCAGCAGGTCGCCTGGCTCCAGGTCGATTGACGCACAGCCGGCCAGCTCGACGACGCTCCCTCCGGTGCGGTGCACGCGGTTGTGGCCCAGCGCACCGGGCGATCCGCCGGCCAGTCCGTAGGGGGACACCCGCCGGTGGCTGGACAGGATGCTGACGGTCATGGCCTCCCGGAAGCGAAGCCGGCGCACGGCGCCGTCGCCTCCCCGCCAGCGTCCGGCGCCACCGCTACCACGCCGGATCGCGAAGCTCTCCAGGAGCACCGGATATCGCCATTCCAGCACCTCGGGGTCGGTCAGTCGGGAGTTCGTCATATGCGTCTGCACCACGGATGCCCCGTTGAATCCCCGGCCCGCCCCCGACCCGGATCCGACCGTCTCGTAATACTGGTGTCGCTCATTACCGAAGGCGACATTGTTCATCGTTCCGGATCCCTCGGCCTGAACGCCGAGTGCGGCGTACAACGCACCGGTGATCGCTTGTGATGTCTCCACATTACCCGCGACCACTGCGGCCGGATACGTGGGGGAGAGCAGGGATCCTTCGGGTATGATGATCCGCAATGGGCGCAGGCAGCCTTCGTTGAGCGGAATATCATCTCCCACCAACGTCCGGAAGACATAGAGCACGGCTGCACTGGCCACCGATGACGGCGCATTGAGATTAGTATCGAGTTGTGGCGACGTGCCGGTGAAATCGATCGTCACGCCGCGCCGCTCGCGGTCGACAGAGATTCGAACGCAGATCACCGCGCCGGAGTCCAGCTCGTAGCGATAGGCGCCGTCGTCGAGGGTGTCGATCACCCGGCGGACCGCCTCCTCGGCATTGTCCTGCACATGGTGCATATAGGCGCTCACCACGTCGATTTCGAAGTGATCGATCAGCCTGCCGACCTCGGCCACACCTTTACTATTAGCGGCGACCTGGGCCCGGAGGTCCGCCAGATTGGTCTCCGGGTCACGGGAGGGGTAGGGCGCCTCGGTGAGCAGTCGCCGGGTTTCGGCCTCGTGGAACCGGCCGTTCTCAGCAAGCAGCCAATTGTCGAACAGTACCCCCTCCTCGTGCACGTTCCGGCTGTTCGCCGGCATGGAGCCCGGGGTGATCCCACCGATCTCGGCGTGGTGGCCCCGGGCGGCCACGAAGAACAAGATCCCGTCCTTCCCGAATACCGGTGTGATGACCGTGACGTCGGGCAGGTGGGTACCGCCGTGGTAAGGGTCGTTGATCGCGTAGACGTCACCGGGCTGCATGGTGCGTCCTCGGCGGCTGATCACCTCCTGCACGCTGGTGCCCATCGAGCCGAGGTGCACCGGAATGTGTGGCGCGTTGGCGATGAGGTTGCCGCGGGAGTCGAACAGCGCGCAGGAGAAGTCCAGCCGCTCCTTGATATTGATCGACTGCGCGGTCGACCGCAGCGCCGCGCCCATCTGCTCGGCGATCGACATGAACTGGTTGTTGAAGATCTCCAGCAGCACCGGGTCGGCTTCGGTACCGGTCCGGTCCGGCCCTCGAGTGGCGATCCGTTCGATGAGCAGGTGTCCGGTGGGTGTCATCGTCGCGCCCCAGCTCTCATCGACCACTGTGGTGGAGCCCGCCTCGACGACGATCGCAGGCCCGGTCACCGTGTCGCCTGCCTCCAGCTGTGCGCGCTGGTAGAGCGGTGCCTCGTGGAACTTCCCCGCCGCGTACATCCGGACTATGGCCGTGGGCTCCGGGCGGGCAGGGTCCGGCGGCCCAGTGTCCGGCGGGCCACTGGCGGAGGCTGCGGTGGCGGAGCGGTGCGGGAGATGTGGCTGCTCGGTCAACCCGGTCGCCTCCACCGAGATCGCTTCGACGATCAACGGCCGGTCGATCAGGAACGAGTACGTTCCTCGGTAGCTCGCCTCGAACGCCGCCACCATCGAGCTGAGATCGGCCAGCTCGACCAGCAGCGCGGTGTCGGTGCCGTCATAACGGAGATGTGCCCGCCGGTCTAACCGGATCCGGCCGGGAGGCACGTCCTGGTCGAGCAGTTCGGCGCGCGCCGCCGCTCCCAGCACGTCAGCGACGTCGACCAACCGCTCCATGATCGCAGGCTCCAGCCGAGCCTCGACCGACTGGGCGCGCATCGCCGTGGTGTCGGCCAGGCCGATGCCCAGCGCAGACAACACCCCCGCCATCGGCGGGACCAGCACGGTGTCGATGCCCAGCGCCGTGGCCACCGCGCAGGCGTGCTGCCCCCCGGCGCCGCCGAAGGAGGTGAGCGCGTACCGCCGGACGTCGTGGCCCTGCTGCACGGAGATCCGCTTGACCGCGCCTGCCATGTTCGCCACGGCGATCTGCAGGTAGCCCTCCGCGACCTGCTCGGGACTGCGGTCGTTCCCGGTTTGCTCCCGGATCCGCCCGGCCATCTCTGTGAAGCGTCGCCGCACGACCTGATCGTCCAGGGGCTGGTCGCCGTTCGGGCCGAACATCTGCGGGAAGTGCGCGGGCTGGATCCGGCCGAGCATCACGTTGGCGTCGGTCACGGTCAGCGGGCCACCGTTCCGGTAGCAGGCGGGCCCCGGATCGGCACCGGCTGAATCCGGCCCGACACGGTAGCGGCTGCCGTCGAAGTGCAGGATCGACCCGCCGCCGGCAGCGACGGTGTGGATGTCCAGCATCGGTGCCCGCAACCGGACGCCGGCCACCTGGGTGTCGAAGATCCGCTCGTACTCGCCGGCGAAATGTGAGACGTCGGTGGATGTGCCACCCATGTCGAAGCCAATCACCTTGTCGAACCCGGCCAGCGCCGACATCCGGGCCATCCCGACGATCCCACCCGCCGGGCCGGACAGGATCGCGTCCTTGCCCCGGAAGTGCCCTGCCTCGGCAAGCCCACCGTTGGACTGCATGAACATCAGCCGCACGCCGGGCAACTGCTCGGCCACCTGGCTGACGTAACGGCGCAGCACCGGCGAGAGGTAGGCGTCGACGACCGCGGTATTCCCGCGGGGCACCAGCTTCATCAGTGGGCTGACCTCGCTCGACAACGAGATCTGGCCGAAGCCGAGCTGCTCAGCGAGCGCGCCGACGGCCTGCTCGTGCGCGGGGTACAGGTGGCTGTGCAGGCACACCACGGCCACCGCCTTGATGCCGTGGTGGGCTGCCTGCTCCAAGTCGTTGGCCAGCCAGTCGAGATCGGGGGCGCGCAGCACGGTGCCTTCGGCCGTGATGCGCTCGTCGACCTCGATAGCCCGCTCGTACAGTGCGTCGGGCAGCTGGATGTGGCGGTCGAAGATGCGCGGACGGTTTTGGTAGCCGATCGTCAGCGCGTCGCCGAACCCCTTGGTGATGATCAGTGCGGTGCGCTCACCCTTGCGTTCGAGCAGCGCATTGGTGGCCACCGTCGTCCCCATTCGTACGACCTCGATCCGGTCGGCCGGGATGGGCTCATCCTTGGCGAGCCCGAGCAAGGTGCGGATCCCCGCCACTGCGGCATCTCGGTAGCGCGCCGGGTTTTCCGACATCCGTTTGTGCGTCACCAGCCGGCCATCAGGCGCCCGAGCCACGATGTCGGTGAACGTGCCCCCCCGATCCACCCAGAACTGCCAGCGCCCCACGTCCACGGATCAGTCCGTCGGGGCCGGGTAACACTCCAGCACCAGACTCGACGATCTCACCGCAACGTCCGGCATGCCGTCGCTCAAGTTTCCTCGATTCTTCCATTCTGGCCCCGCATATCATGCCTGACGTGCGGGTTCTCCATGGTGCTTTCCCTACGGTTTGGCGAATGTTCGGCGAACGCTGGGGCTAGAGATCGAGGACAGCCCGTAGCGCCAGGTCGACGCGATCCAGTTGTTCGTCGGGGAGCTGGCCGTAGCTTTCGACGAGGGCACCTCGATAGGCGCGGACCAGATCTCGCGCGACGTCCAGCCATCCTTGCTCAGTGCCAACCGTGACAGGTATGGCCAGGAGGTGCTGTGGATCATCGGCGGTCACCTCAATGGCATAGAGCATCGTGTAGCGCGAATCATCGAGGACGTGTTGAGCGGCCACTAACAGGACGGTTCGTTCCCGGGTGCCCCGCAGGGCGTAGCGGTACAGCTCACCCCGCTGCACGGCGGGTGGTTGCTTGGATGACCTGGATGTCGCGCTCATCGGTTTGCACGAGCCGTTCGTCATCCCGCTCGGCCGGCGGGTAGCGGGCCGGCGCTGCGGTGCGGATCAGGCGGGACACCCACGCGGAGATCGAAATTCCATCGCGGGCAGCTCCCTGCTCGGCCAGGAACAACGCAACAGGATCCAAGCTGAGACTGAGCTTTCGCGTCACCATGTGGCGGATCGTACCGAAAGTGCCTACCATCAGGTGCTCGCACGGAGCCGTGTCGCTGCCGGGGCTTTATGGGCTTCGAAAGCCGACGAACGGTTGCCTGCGGGGCCACGATTCGGCGCCGGGTGCGCCCGATCAGGTCGGATCCGCACCTTGAGCGTGAACGCACAGCCGGCTCCGCCGAAATCCATCGAGCTCCGCTAGTATCGAACACATGTTCGATACTAGCACGACGGGTGGCGACCCGATACAGCTGGTGACAGAGGCGAGATGGAGAGCTGCGGCGAGATGGAGAGCTGCCTGCCGGCGGACGTGGCCGCGTGACGGCGGTTGGGGGTTCGTGTCGAGTGACCGGTAGTGGCGACGTCAGCCCGTGGTGACCTGGTTAAACGGGAGACGGGGTTCCGCCCACGGGAACACCACCAGCATCAGGAGCCCTACCACCGCAGCGATCAGCAGCAGCATTTCCACCACCTTCACCGCACGCGATCCAGGTAGCTGCCGCCAGATCCAGCTGTACATGCTTTCCTTCCAAACCAGAGTCGGGGACGACGCTAAAGACCAGCAGCCAGCTCGGCCGGTCGCTGCCCCTGCACCTTCGGGTACTGGTTGACCAGCACACCATGCACGATGAGCCGCTCTCGGGCGGAGAACTGCGGGTGACAGGTGGTCAGCGTGATCAGCTGATTCCGATCCCCGGACGGTTCCACGTCGGGCTGCCCAGGCACCGGAGCGATCACCTCGTCCTGCGAGGGCAGCACAATCTGTTTGCCGATCACGTCCGCGTAAGGCCGGGGCAGGGGATCGACGCCGGCGCACTGCGGGGTCGCTCCTTTGCCCGTTGCCCAGTCGTCGGCCTCCCCCCGCAGCGGCAGCACCCGGTAGACGAACCACTGATCAGCCGTCTCCACGACGATGGTGTCGCAGGAGGACAGCAGATCCAGGTCGTTGAACGGCGATCCTTTGCCGACCCGGTGCCCAGCCACCGCGAAGTTGCCCGGTTGCCCGGGCATCGCCGTCTCCACGTAATGCCCCGGCCCGGCCTCGAGGGTATCCGGCGCGGTTCCCTCCAACACGGTGAACATGAAATCGGGTCCGAAGGAGGGGATGTAAATCTTGGCGATTCCATCGCCCTCGATCGGCCGATCCACCAGGCCGCGCTGATTGCGCCAGCTCTCGTCAAGTGCGGTGGTGGCGTCGTCCTGCTTCTCGGCGGAGGTCCAGTCGGTGACGTAGACCGCGTAGAACACGAAAAACAGCAGCACCGCACACAGCGTGATAATCACCTCGCCGACGCCGCGGAACACCGACCGCGCGCGGTCACCCCGCCGCCGTGGTGGCGGGGCAGCGCGCACAGGGGACAGCACATCGGTCACCGCGGTACCTCCTCCAGCCGACACGGTCGTGGGTCCCCGACGCTGCACCGAACACATAGTGCGGCCCGGCAACCCGGCGCTACGTTAACGTGTGAACATCGCCCACCCGGTGCCGCACGGCCCGCACGCTCAACGAGGACCACCATGCCGAAGTCGAAAGTCCGGAAGAAGTCGGTCTACACGCCGCCAGCCGACCATCGCGCGTCCGTGAAGATCCGTGCCGCCGGCCCTTCGCACCCGTTCTACGTCGCCGTGATGCTGGGGATGATGCTGCTCGGCCTCGGCTGGCTGGTGGTCAATTACCTGGCCGGTGACAAGATTCCCCTGATGGCCGACCTGGGTAACTTCAACTTCCTCATCGGGTTCGCCTTGATGATCACTGGTTTGCTCATGACCATGCGTTGGCGCTAGTCTGCGTGTCCCTGTGGATCCGGCTGGTCCGTCGAACCACACGGCTGGCATTCATCCCCACTGTGGACAACTCCTGTGGACAACTGAACCGTTGGTATGCCCGGAACGCTGAGGACTCGGCTATCCCAAGAGAACCGTGAACTGGGCATCCCGGACCACGACCCCGGCCACGAACACCGCCAGCAGAGCGAGCACCGTCATCGCCTGCACCACCGTCCGCCGCTCTCGAGGGGCGTAGACCATCCCGGCTGCGGTCGCCGCGCCGAACACCAGCCCACCAAGATGGCCGAGGATGGAGATCGAGGGCAGCAAGAAGCTGAGCGCGACGTTCAAGGCGATGATCGTCAGCGCGGGGCCCGGACTGCGCCGCAGCCGAACCAGCACCACAGCCAGCCCGCCCATCAGGCCGAACACGGCGCCGGAGGCGCCTGCGGTCTGGGAATTGACGGTCTCGAACAGGAAGACCGCCAGTGCTCCGCCCAGTAGGGAGACGAGATACAGCACCAGGAAACGAACCGGGCCCAGCACATGCTCGAGGTCGCGGCCGAGTACCCACAGAGCAATCATGTTGAAGGCGAGGTGGATGGGTCCATAATGCAGGAAACCCGACGTGAACAGCCGCCACAGCTCGCCATCCGCCGTCGCTATCGGCCACAGGCTCCATTGCCGGAACAGCTCGGCAGCGTTGTTGTACAGCAGACTGCCTGACTGCACCACCGTGACCACGAAGACCGCGACGTTGACCGCGACCAATGCCGGAACCACCACCGCGCGCTCGGTCGCCTGCGCACCCGCGATCGTCGTGGCGGATCGCCCCGAACGGGCGCCTTGGGCGACGCAGTCGACACACTGATACCCGACCGAGGCATCTCGCAGGCACTCGAAGCAGGCCGGACGATCACAGCGCACGCACCGCAGCCCGGTCTCACGGTCCGGATGACGGGCACACAGATGATCTGGCCGCGGCACCTCTGCGCCGCCGGCCGGTTTATCGGTCACACTCCGGCCGGTTTGATGGTCACCCGTTCGATGACGATGTTCTTCATCGGACGGTCACTGCGGTCCGTTTCAGTGCGGGCTATGGCGTCCACCACGGTGCGGGAGTCCTGGTCGGCCACCTCACCGAAGATGGTGTGCTTGAAGTTCAGATGGGTGGCGGGACCGACGGTGATGAAGAACTGCGAGCCGTTGGTGCCCGGCCCCGCGTTCGCCATCGCGAGCAGGTAAGGCTTGTTGAACTGCAGCTCCGGATGAGTCTCGTCGCCGAAGCGATAGCCAGGTCCGCCTCGACCGGTACCGGTCGGGTCACCCCCCTGGATCATGAACCCGGCGATGACGCGGTGGAACAGCGAGCCGTCGTAGAAAGGCCCGGTGGTCTCTCCCTTGGCGTTGTTCTGGGAGTACTCCTTGCTGCCCTCGGCAAGGCCGATGAAGTTCGCCACCGTCTTCGGCGCCTGGTGGGGGAAGAGGATGACGCGGATGTCACCCTCGCTGGTATGCAGGGTGGCCTGCGTCTCTTCTTTTGCGTTGCCCTCAGTCACCGCACACATCTTGCCATCAAGTTCGCACCCTGGCCGTGCGGGGCGGGCTTACTGCCCAGGACGGATCGCTAAGGGCTCAGGGTGGCGATGATCTCCTCCGCGATCCGGCGGGCGCCGATCGTCTGGTGCTGGTTGGTGGTGACGACGATCGCGGTGCCTTGGCGAGCCACCGCGATCACTGCGCCGTCCGAGGTCGGCTGCGCGCCGCCGGACCAGCCGCCGGGTAGTTCCGCCCGATCGGAGGTGGCTACTGGGGCGGCGGCGTCGACCGTTGCTCCGGCCACCGCCGGGGTGGCCACGACGATCCAGGTACGCACCTGCTCGCGTCCGTCGCCGCGGTAGAAGAAGCAGGCCGGGTGTGGCCGGTCCGCAGAGATCCGCACCGAGCTGACTCGTTGCCCGTTGGCCGTCTCAACCGTGGCGGTATCGAGATAAGGGCAGGGCCCGTCCGCTGTCGGCTGTGGCTCGGGCACTGACTCGGGGGCCGCCATCCCCGGAGGATCGACGCTCGGCCCGGCGGAAATTGAGCCTGCGTCGCCGCAGCCGGCGGTCCACCCGAGGAGCAGGGCGCCGCAGACAAGAGTGACGATCCGGGCGACACGACACGACGGTGACATGGCGTCGAAGTGTGCAGCACGGCCGCCGATCACGCACGGAACCTGCTCGGATGTCCGCGCTGAGGCATGGCGGTCACTGGTTGGAGCGGTGCCGATCGGAGGCTTTGTTGCGGAAAGTAGCCTGATGAGCTGAAGATTTCCTCGTATGGAGTAGTACGGGGACCTTGTCCCCCGGAATTTAGGTTCATTCATGTACAGAACGAAGGCGCAGACCCCAGAAGGGTCACGTTCGGGGAATAGATCGGGCTTTGGTCGTATCCGTGGTGACTCCCACGTCGTTGAGCCGGTACCTGATCGCCCAGAGATCGACGACCGTCGTTCCTGTCGGGCGTCGATTGCACAGGTATGAGGGATCTGCTGGCACCACTGTGGTGGCAGGCGTACCGCCCTCTCGCGGAGAGATCTCGAACGAGGAGGAACACGGGAACATGACGTCACGCACGCCCAGGAGGCATCGCCGCCTGGCTTTCATGGCCGCCGGAACGGTGGCCGCGATGGTTCTGGTGCCTGGCACCGCCTTGGCGCAGGACACGACGCCGTATGATTTCGAACAGTTGGTCCAGACCGTGGAGGAGCTGACCGGCTCTTCCGGTGCCCCTGCGGTACCCGCGCTGCCCGAGACCCCCGCCAACCCTGCGCTCCCTGAAGTGCCGGTTGACGTGCTCGACTCGGACGACGACTCCCCAGGTCACGAGACCGAGGACCCGCAGTTCCCAGACCACGGCTCGGGCTTCGTCGGTAATGTCGACCTCAATGACACCGAGATCGCCGACATCGTCCGTTACGACGCGACCGTCGAGGACGACGGAAGCACGCACTCCGACTCGACCGTCCTGGCTCTGTTCGGTGACGAGGTCGTCGGCTCCAGCTCTTCGTCGGACGGCTCGACTTACGAGAACCCCACTGATGGAATTTGCGATGCCACCAGCGGTGCTCTGTGCCTGAGCCTGCTCTACCACGGCACCGATGCTCTGGTGGATGACGAAAGCTCCTTTGCTCAGGCATACGGCGGCGTTCTGTCCGTGTGCGTGCTGGGCGATGACCCGGAGATAGTCACCACCTACGAGTGCGAGGGTCTGCTGGGTGTCGGTGCCGCCGAAGGCGAGGGTGGCGCGGAGCGCGACACCAAGACCGGCCACACCGAGGCCTACTCCGACAACGAGCTGGTCAAGCTCTGCCTGACCGAAGGCTGGGACGGTTTCGTCTGCCAGGGTGTCCTGGGTGCCTCGGTTCTGCACTCGGACTCGAACTCGGAGTCGGTGACTCCGGAGACCGAGCGCGACTCGTGGCTGATCGGCCTCGACAGCGGTGGTGAAGAGCTCCTTAGGCTCGAAGACCCCACCGGTATCTCGATTCCGGATGGTTGTGGCGAGCCGGCTGTCGTGTGCCTGTTCCTCAACCAGGGTGAGTCCTTCATCTTCGACAACCCCCAGGGTGCCGGTAGCGCTCAGGAGGCCCTGCACCTCGACCTGCTGAACGGCACTCCGCTGGACGTGCTCGTCGAGCTGGGTCAGGCGGAGTCCATCGCACACCTCGAGTCGCCTCCTGGTTGCGAGCCTGGTGAGAAGGGTCCATGCCCGACCGAGCCGGAGTGCAAGGACGGGATTGACAACGATGGTGACGGGAAGATCGATTTCCCGAACGACCCGGGTTGCAGCAGCCCCGAAGATGACTCCGAAGAGGACCAGCCGGAGTGCAAGGACGGGATTGACAACGACGGTGACAAGAAGATCGACTTCGGCGAGGATCCGGAGTGCGATAGCCCCGAGGACGACTCTGAGTCCGACGGCAAGGATGGTGGCCTGGCTGACACCGGTGCGGAAGTTGCACCGTTGCTCGCCGGTGCGTTCCTGCTGATCGGGATGGGCGCGCTGACTGTGGCGGGCACCCGTAGGCGAGTTGGCAAGCACAGCAACATCTGAGTAACCACGGCGGGGGTCGGCGATCATTTCGCCGACC
>JBOHHE010000167.1:0-1621 GCA_050700355.1 Pseudonocardiaceae bacterium | reverse complement strand
CGGCCGGGATGGCTCCGGTGAGCTTGAACCCCAGCACCTGGGGGATGAGCATGGATACCGGCTGGCCGAGCATCGCCGCCTCAGCCTCGATGCCGCCGACGCCCCAGCCCAGGACGCCCAGCCCGTTGACCATCGTGGTGTGGCTGTCGGTACCCTCCACGGTGTTCGGGTATGCCTGGCCGTTTCTGGTCATCACCACGCGAGCCAGGTGCTCGATGTTGACCTGGTGCACGATGCCGGTGCCGGGCGGGACCACCTTGAACTCGTCAAAGGCCTCCTGGCCCCAGCGCAGAAATTGGTAGCGCTCCCGGTTGCGCTGGTACTCCAGATCGACATTGCGTTCGAAGGCGTCCGAACGACCGAACACGTCGGCGATCACCGAATGGTCGATGACCAGCTCGGCGGGGACGAGGGGGTTCACCGCCTGCGGGTCGCCACCGAGCTCGGCGACCGCCTCGCGCATGGTGGCCAGGTCGACCACGCAGGGCACCCCGGTGAAGTCCTGCATGATCACTCGTGCCGGGGTGAACTGGATCTCGGTGGCCGGCGTCGCCTGCGCGTCCCAACCGGCCAGTGCCTCGATGTGCGCGCCGGTGACCTCTCTGCCGTCTTCGATCCGCAGCAGGTTCTCCAGCAGCACTTTCAGGCTGTAGGGCAGCGTGCGCCACGAGGTTCCGACCGCGTCGTCCAGCGCGGCAAGGCGGAAGACCTCGTAGGAGGCATCGCCGACGAGCAGGGAACCGCAGGCACTGAAGCTGTCGACGCTGGGTACTGCTGGGGTCATGGGCAAACTCCTGCGTGTGATGATGAGGTGGGCTCGATGCGCCTGCATCGCAGGGAGCGAGTCTGACTGATCAACTCAACAGCTCCGGTGCTGGGCTGCCCTTGGACCTCCACAGTAGGCCTGAGCGGTCACACAGGGCGTCCGGCATGCGGGTATCCCGGCACGATCGCGGTGAGTTGTGTTCCGTAGGAGTCAGCGATCCAGCCGGGGCCGTCAGCGGCGGCGCAGAGCACAGTAGTGTTGCATCTCGACCGGACCGGACCGCCGTCATCAGCGGAAGCGCACCGGCACTGATCGAGTACCGTTGTGGTCAAGGATGCCGGGAGGTGGGGGCCATCCGCGTACCCCTGACTGTCGCCGATTTCCTCGCTCGCGGCGAGGCGGCTTTCGCGCAGTTCGTTGCGATCGTGGACGAACCGACCGAATCCACTCCCTCGGGGCCGAGCTCGACGTATCAGGAGCTGGGCAGCAGGGTCCGTGCCTGGCAGGCCGGTCTGGACGCGCTCGGGATAGGTCTGGGTGAGCGGGTGGCTGTGGTCAGCCACAACTCGGCACGGCTGCTGGAACTGCTGCACGCCGTGCCGGCCAGTGGGCGGATCTGCGTGCCGGTGAACTTCCGGCTGCGCACCGACGAGGTGGCCTACATCGTGGAGCACAGCGGTTCGTCGGTGTTGCTGGTCGATCCCGAGCTCGACGAGGAGCTGGGCGGGGTGAGCGCACCGCACCGGTTCGTGCTGGGCCGCCAGACCGACGAGCAGGTGATGCGTTTCGACACCGAACCACGCCGGTGGGCCGAGCCCGACGAGGACGCCACGGCCACGATCAACTACACCTCGG
>JBOHHE010000166.1:0-24465 GCA_050700355.1 Pseudonocardiaceae bacterium | reverse complement strand
GTGCTGAAGCCGCCGCCGACCAGTTGCGTCGGGGAGTCCGGGGTGACCAACACTGGCCAGCGCTGCTCCAGTTCCTGCAGCCGGCGTAACAGCTGGTCGAACTCGCCATCGGATACGGTGGGTGCGTCCAACACGTAGTAGCGGAACTGGTGCCCGCGCACGGTCTCGGCGAGCTCGCCGTGCTCGGCTCGCACCTCGGCAGGCGGCCCGGTGGTGCCGGTCACAAGGTCTTCGGAGCTGGCCACGCCCGCGAGACTAGCTTCGGCCACCGACAGTCGGCAGATGCAACGCGGCCCCGCACAGGACCAGTGCGGGGCCGCGTAGGAAACGCTCAGACGGGGCGGACTGACTCGGCCTGCGGGCCCTTGGGACCCTGGCTCGACTCGAACTCCACGCGCTGGTTCTCGTCCAGGCTGCGGTAGCCGTCACCCTGGATGGCGGAGAAGTGGACGAACACGTCGGGGCCACCCCCGTCTACGGAGATGAAGCCGAAACCCTTCTCCGCGTTGAACCACTTCACGACGCCCTGTGCCATGTGCTCTCCCTGTGAAATCTGATGCCTGGGCCGACACCGTGCCAACCCACAGTTGCGCGGACCACGCACCCAGGGGACCCGGTCCCCGGCAGGAGCGCGAAACCCGTAGTCACACATTCCACGGACGCTTCGCAACGATCGGGGAACTACACGACCACAACCGGGCCTAACGCTAGCACCTACCCGCACTGCCATGACGAGCGCAACCTCCGCAACAGCCAACCGGGGAGGCCACACCGGCTAAAGGTCGAGCTGCCACTCCCCCACCCGGCTGTGCGGCCGGAACCCCATCGCTTCATTGATCCCCACCATGTACGGATTGGAATCGGCGTTCCAAGTGTCGATCACAAGCAGTTCAGGACGCTGCACCCGGGCGAGTTCGAGGTTGGCTATCTTGATCAGCGTGCCTAGCCGGTGGCCGCGGTGCTCCGGCGCCACGATGGTGTCCCACTGTTCGGCGTACCACGGGGACGTGGCGTAGCCGACGATCTGCGTGAAGGCGACCAGGTGCCCAGCATCATCCAGCGCGCCGGTGGTGACGGTATGGAGACCACAGGCCAGGCAGCTGGCATCCCGCGCCCGCATCCGAGCCGCGTCGTAAGCCTCCGCCTCCCATTGCAACTGATCAAGCGGAGCGTCGGTAAGCATCCGCCCGGTCAAGTAGGCGATGCCGTCAAGCCAGCGCTCCGGCGTGCTTCCTACCCATTGGACCAGCGAGTAGCCCCGTGACACTCCCCGTGCCTGCTCGTCGAGCCGGGCGAGCGCAACCGGGTCGAGCGACCCGACGTCGAGCCGCCATCGGGTCTCGACCAACGCCAGCTCGGCACCAGAGGCGGCCACGAACCGCCCGCCCGGATCAGGCCCGGCGAGATCCAATGGCTGCGTCACCTGGGTGATGAGCCGGATCCGGTCCCGCTCGCGAGCCCGCGCCCGCAGGTGCTCGAGCAGCACCCGGCCGATACCACGCCGCCGATGCTCCGGAGCAACAACAATGTCGCCGGCTGCGTTAGCCAAGTTGTCCAGGATCGGCAAATTGAGCAGACAACCACCGACCACCGAACCACCGCTGTCCGAACCGCCGAGGCGGGCCAGCCACACGGTCTCGTCCTCACCAGGCCACGGGTGCCGTATCCGGCCGAGCTCGTTGATCCAGCACGGCGGCGGGTCGTCCGGCCAGTCCGCGCGCGCCACCGTGTGGCACAACTCGTACCACTGCTGAATCGTCGCCTCGTCGCAGGAATGGACCGCCACGAGAGAAAGCCCACTGAGGCTGACACTGCTCATACCGCTATCCCGCCACAACCCCCCCGTCGTGCGCTACCGAATTTCGCCGCTCAGCGCGACCACGAGGCGGGCGGATCGACGAATCCCTGCCCCAGCTCCTGAGCCAGGGTCAGGGCCCGTCGGGCCCAGGCCGCAGTGGCACCGGCCAGGCCGCAGGAGGGGGTGGGCACGCAGCGCTCAGCGAGCAGCGAGCGGTCGAAGCCAAGCCGGTCCACCAGATCCAGGGCGGGTCGAGCCAGCTCGGCGAGCGGAGGTGACACCGAGGGCTCCACCGCAGGCACCAATCCGAGCAACACGGTGGCCCCGGAATCCCATGCCTCGCCAAGCGCGTCGATGGTGGCCCGAGGCGCCCCGACGAGAAGTTGGGCGTCGACGGCCAGTGCCTCGGCCCCCGCCCGGCGCAGCAACGCCAACGGCGGCCGTGGCGCGCAGCAGTGCACGATCCGCCCTGGAGGCAACGCCTGGAGCACACCGCTCAACAACTCGACGGCATCCCCCTCCGACACCGCGGGCACCGTGCCGTACCCGGACGGGGTGGGCACACTGCCGGCGAGCACGACGGGCAGCCCCGGCTCGTCAAGCTGTACCACGGTCTGCACGCCCAGCCGGGAGGAGACCTCTGAGACGTGGCTGCGCAACCCCTCAGCCAGCGACGCGGCGAAGTCCCGCAACGCACCGGGGTCGGTGAGCACCTTGTGTCCGCTGTGCAACTCCACTTCGGCGGCCAGCGTCCACGGCCCAGCGGACTGTACCTTGATCACCTTTGGCCGAGCCCCGGCGGACTCCAGCGCCTCTTCCAGCGCGTCCAGATCGATACGGAGCAGATCGACAGCGCGGCGATGCTCGTGTCCGGGCCGAGCGGCGACCCGGTATCCGGAGGGCACCAACTCGACAGCGAGGTCGACGAGCAACGCAGCGGTGCGACCGATCATGTCGGCTCCGACGCCTCGACCGGGCAGTTCCGGTAGGTGCGGCAGCTCGGACAACTCGCCGATCACAACGCGGGCGGCCTCGATCGGGTCGGCGCCGGGCAGCGAGCCGATACCAGTGGCCGTGCCGGAAGGCCAGAGTGCGGTCACTCGCGCAGCACGCTCCATTCAGGGATTGCTGGGTCTGGTGCCGGCAATGGTGGCGCTGCCGAGCACAATGTCACCACCGATGTCGGGACGGTAGAACACTACGGCCTGGCCAGGAGCTACCCCGCGCAGCGGATCGCGCAACCGTACCCGCACCCTCCCCTTGACGGTCTCGACCACGGCGTCCACGCAGCCACCGTGCGCGCGGACCTGGATGACGCACTCCATCGGCCCTTCCGGAGGACCCGCTGTCCACACCGGACGGTCAGCCTCGATCACGCCGACATCCAGACGCTGCGCTGTACCCACCAGGACGGTGCCGGTCACCGGCTCGAGGCTGAGGACGAACCGAGGACGGCCATCAGGGGCGGGCCGATCCACTCCCAGCCCACGCCGCTGGCCGACCGTGAAGCCGTACACCCCGTCGTGGCTGCCGAGGACCTCACCGGTCTCGTCATCGACCAGCACCCCCGGCCGGGACCCCAGCCGTTCGGCGAGGAACGCCCGGGTTTTCCCGGAGGGGATGAAACAGATGTCGTGACTGTCCGGCTTGTCCGCGACGGCCAGACCGCGTCGCGCGGCCTCCTGCCGGATCGCGGACTTCGGCGTGTCGCCTACCGGGAACAGCGCATGCGCCAGCTGGTCGGCCGTGAGCACCGCGAGCACATAGGACTGGTCCTTGCTCGGATCCACCGCCCGGCGCAGCACTCCTTCCGACAGCCGCGCGTAGTGCCCGGTGCACACCGCGTCGAAACCGAGGTCCCGGGCCCGGTCCAGCAGCGCGGTGAACTTGATCCGCTCGTTGCACCGCAAGCATGGGTTGGGGGTGCGCCCTGCCGCATACTCCGCGACGAAGTCGTCCACCACGTCGGCGGTGAATCGCTGCGCGAAATCCCAGACGTAGAACGGGATATCGAGCACGTCGGCGGCGCGGCGCGCGTCGCCCGCGTCCTCTCTCGTGCAGCATCCACGGGCGCCGGTCCGCAGCGTTCCCGGCTGTGCCGACAGCGCCAAGTGCACTCCGACGACGTCGTGCCCGGCGTCCACCGCGCGGGCGGCGGCCACTGACGAATCCACGCCGCCGCTCATCGCCGCCAGCACCCTCATGACGCCGTCGCCCTTCGCATTCCAGCACCTCGCGCCCTGGCGACCACCGGCTCGATCACGTTGAGCACGTCCGCCACCTCGGCGGGCTTGGAGGTGTGCCCGAAAGAGAACCGCAGTGAACCGCGCGCGGCGGCAGGGGAAGCACCCATCGCCAGCAACACATGCGAGGGCTGCGCCACCCCTGCTGTGCAGGCGGCCCCGGTCGAGCACTCGATGCCCCGGGCGTCGAGCAACATCAGCAGCGAGTCACCCTCACAGTGCGGGAAGGTGAGGTGGACGTTGCCCGGCAGCCGCGAGGGACCGCCGTCGATGACGCCGGTCCCAGGATCGCCGTTGAGCAACGCATCGGGAATCCGGTCGACGATGCCGTCCAGCAGCTGGTCCCGGAGCCGCCCCAGCCGGGCTGCGGTCTGGGGCTGGGCGGCCACGGCCCGCCGGATCGCGGTGGTCAGCCCGACGATCGCCGGGACATCCAGCGTTCCCGAACGCACGTCGCGCTCCTGGCCACCGCCATGCAGCAACGGAGTGACGGCGACGTCGCGGCCCAGCAGGAGCGCCCCGGCTCCGTAGGGACCGCCGAGCTTGTGTCCGGTCAAGGTCATGGCCGCCACCCCGGACCGGCCGAAGTGCACCGGCAACTGGGCGACGGCCTGGACCGCGTCGGTGTGCAGCGGCACCCCGTACTCGGCAGCGATCTCCGCCAGCTCGCGCACCGGCGCCACGGTGCCCACCTCGTTGTTCGCCCACATCACGCTCACCAGCGCTATCGAGTGGGGGTCCGCCGCCAGCGCGGCGCGCAGCGTTTCCGGCTGCACCCGGCCCTGGCCATCGACCTCCAGCCAGACCACCTCGGCGTCTTCGTGGTCGGCCAACCAGGACACCGTGTCTAGGACGGCATGGTGTTCGACAGTGGAGACGAGCACCCGCCTGCGGCGTTGATCCGCCGCCCGCCGCGCCCAGTACAGCCCCTTCACGGCCAGGTTGTCACCCTCCGTGCCGCCCCCGGTAAAGACCACCTCAGAGGGGCGGGCGCCGAATGCCTCGGCAATGCTCTCCCGGCTCTCCTCGACGGTGCGCCGAGCCCGGCGGCCGGAGCCGTGTAAGGACGAGGCGTTGCCCAGGACGGACAACGCCTCGCTCATTGCTGCCACCGCGTCCGGCAGCATGGGAGTCGTCGCGGCATGATCGAGATACGTCATCGGAACACCAGCCTAACCGCACCCGGTGGGGCGCCGCGCTGAGCGCTGTCTTTGCTCGGGCAACCCGTGTGACCGTCAGTACGTTGACAGGCATCACCCCGGCGGGAGGAGATAGCCGCCGCCACGCAAGACACCGACTATCAACAGATGTGCTCATCGATTCACGTCCGAGCAAGTCCGAGTATGAGGGTCGAATGGCCGTCACCATCGCGCTGAATTCGTCACTAACCTGGATCTCATGACAAGGAGCTACCGCGCCAACCATGCCAGGTGGTTCATAGGTCCGTCCTCGCCCCGGGCGGAGACGACAATTATATGATCCGCCGACCCGAGCTCGTTCAAAACGAGCGCCTTCCCGACCCTGAAAGTCGGAAGAGGAACGAGAATAAGGAGAAGAAGATGAGGATCAGCAGTAAAGTTGCGGCGACCATTGGGATGGCCTTCGTCACAGTGGGTTCGATGGCGCTGCCCGCCAGCGCGAACCCGGTGTCCCCGGAGTCCACGGCGGCCTCTCAGAGCAGCGCTGCCGCCCGTCCATGCGGAGGTCCGTACAGGGTGGGTGACGACGCCGTGTGGTACAGCTGCAACAACGAATCAGAGCAGATCTGTGTCCGCCAGTACTGGCCCTCCGCCAATTACGTGGTATGGGTCGAGTCTTGGGGAGAACATCACAACTCATGGAGATGGACGATCGATATGACCAAGGATATGTCATACTGCTGATGCTGTGTGAGCCGGGGGGATCCCCCCGGCTCACACAGTTCCGGCATCAGAGTTCATCCAGTGAAACGAGACCGTCCTGGATGGCTCGGGCGACCAACGCCGCCTTACTGGCGGCCGGGCGCCCGACATTTGCATATTTGATGCGGATCCGGTCCAGGTAGGTATTGACCGTGCGCACTGATAGGTGCAGTTTGCGGCCCACCATTTCCTTTGACTCGCTGCGGAACCACTCGATCAGGACGTCGGTCTCGCGCAGCGACAACCGGGGTCGGTGCGAACGGGTGTCAGCACCCAACGCTCCCGCCAAAGCCGGCGGAGTGTAGGGCCGGTTCTCGGCAGCGGCTCGGATCGCCGCCACCAGGTGCGATTCGCCCTCCGCTTTGGTGAGGTAGGTGAAGGCGCCGATATCCAGGCAGGTCAACGCGGTTTTCTGGTCATCACGCATGGTGTACACCACCACTTGACGGCCGGCGTCCACCAGTTGTTTCAGATCATGGTAGGCCGGGCTACCACCAGAGAGTTGCAGGTCGAGTACGACGACGTCCGCATCCTGGCCGGGACCGGCGCAGGCGGCGGAGACGTGGGAACCCTTGGCGACCACCTCGATCGGCGGATCGGCGGTCCTGCACCACAACTGCACCCCGGCGGCGATCGCGGGGTGGTCGTCCACCAGAACTGTGCTGATCAAGCGGCTGGCCAGGTCGCCTGCACCCATAACTTCTCTCCTAGCCTCAAACTCGTGACGGTGATCCTGTCCATGCGTGAGCCGGGTATCGGACAGTCCGGGGCGTCGGCCACCACACTGACCGTGACCTCCCGAAATGATCCATCGACAGTGACTCTCGCGGTGGAGACCGTGGAGGCGAGCACCGTGAGAACTGGCTCGGTCAGCTCGCGTCGCACCTGCTCGGACAGGATCGGACGCGTCCCCTGGGTCGCGAGCTGCACCGCCACCCCGCGCCGTTCTGCGCTATCGACACAGGCGGCCACCTCGTGTACCAGCGGATCACCCACGTCGTCGTTCTCGGCGAAGAGGCGGCGTAACCGGGCGGCCTCCAGCCAGCAGGCGCGACGCACCTCCAAATCAGCGGGGTCGAGTCGGCCGGTGGCCAACTCACGCAACAGTGGCATCAGCGTGTCCGCCATCGCGGCATAGCGCGTCTGGCGGTCGGTGTGGATCCGTTCTGCCACCGTCTCGGCCGTACGCAGATGTTCCTGCGCCGCTGCCGTGCGCGCCGCCACGAGGGCGACCTGTCGCATAACCACGATGGCGAGCCCGACCCCGAGCTGGGACCCGGCCACCAGGACACCCTTGATCGCGAGCGAGGCCAGCGAGGCCAAATCTGCCCGCCCCGCCAAGGCAAGCTGCATAACAGTCAACAGATGGTGCACGGCGAGGAACTCCAGCAGCGCCCTCGGCCTGCGGTCCATAAAGAGGAGTACCCCGTACCAGCCGACGATCCCGAACGACCAGTGCGCCTTCACCACCAGAAACGCGGGCGAGACTGCGGCCGTCGCCGCCACCGACGCCACGAACACCGCCACTACCAGTACCCAGCGCCACCCCTCTTTGAGCCGGTTCCGCCAGAGCAGCAGGCCACCCCAACCGGCCACGACCGCGAATACCGCAAACGCCGCCACCTCGAGCCAAAGTGGCCGGTACACGGCCGCGTGCAGGACCAGCATCGGAAGATCTAGCCCCCACAGGATCACCCCCATCATGACCACGGTCCCCCGCCGCAGCCCCCGCAACAGGTTCTCAGCAGCCACCGCGCCTGGGTCACTCATCAAGCCACTCCCATCGCACCCGGGTGCCCTGCCCCGGGCGCGAGATGACGAAGACCTGACCGCCTACCTGCGCCATTCGGTCCATGATCGAATGGGATATTCCTCGCCGGTGCGGCGAGACCACCCGCGAGTCGAACCCGACTCCCTGGTCCACCACTTCCACCACCATCCGCCGGCCCCGATGAAAAGCCCGCACCGTGGCCGTCTCGACGCCCGCGTGCTTGCCCACATTGATCAGCGCTTCGCGGACACCTCTGGAGATCGCCTCCGCAACCCGGACCGGCAACGTCAAACCGGATCCGACCTTCCATTCCACTTGCAGTCCACCGGCCGGTGCCCTCTCATGCAGAGCTTGTGCCAACTCAACGCTGCCGTCGGCCTGGCCCCTCCCCCGCGTCAACACCATGAGATCCTGTGCGGCCTGCCGCGCCAGCCATGGCTCGCGCCCTCCCACCACTCCTATGCCGACCATCAGCAGCGTCGTCGCCGCCGTGTCGTGCAACGTGGCGAGATACTCTCGCTCCTCGGCTCGCCGTGTCGTCGCGACCGTCGCCGCCCGCCGCGTTTCCTCCTCACGTGCCCGACTCTGATCGGTCAGTCGGCCACCCCGCATCACTAACACGTACAAGCCCCTGCTCAAGGCAGCCTCGACGAACGTCCACAATCCCAACCCGAGCCCTTGAGTCCAGGATTCAGGCGCCGCTAGCGCCACCCCGAACAGGTACAGCACCACGACTGCCACGGTGCAAGCAGCGCCGATTGTCGCCTTGGTGTGCCACTGAAGGATCACCACCGTGATCGAAGTGATTGCCAGCACCCAACTTGTGCTGTCGTATAACGACCCGGCCGGTACCGTCCACTTCTGGGTCAGACAGACCACCGCGACCATCGCTAGGTCCGCGGGCACCAGCCACCATCGGGGCACCCGCAGCACGCACCACAGGTACACACCGCTCCAGGTCACCACCAGTACCACCACACCAAGCGTGATTGGCAACCGCTCGCGTTCCGCGATTAGCAGCGTCAACATGCTCGCCATGGCGACCACACCGCTGCGGATCAACGCGGTGATGTACTGACTGTGCCTCCGATACTCGTACTCCGTAGGCCCGTCCATGGGTTGTCCCCCAACTTCACCCGGCTCAGGCCAGCCAGTATCGGTGACTGGTCAGTCCTCGATAAAGGGAGGAATGTTCACTGATGCGGTAATACACCCGTAAGAGTGGTGTTTTGGAGAAAGCGGGCGCGGAGTACTCAGCTCTTGCGCTTGGTGACTTCCTCGGTGAGCTGGGGAGCGATGGTGAACAGGTCGCCCACCACACCGAAATCGGCGATCTCGAAGATCGGGGCTTCCGAGTCCTTGTTGACGGCGACGATGGTTCGGGAGGTCTGCATGCCTGCGCGGTGCTGAATGGCACCGGAGATGCCCAACGCGACATACAGCTGCGGGGAGACCGTCTTGCCGGTCTGTCCGACCTGGAACTGATGCGGGTAGTAGCCCGAGTCAACCGCCGCCCGGGAAGCTCCGACAGCGGCGCCGAGTGCGTCGGCCAGCTTCTCGACAACGGCGAAGTTGTCCGCCGAGCCGACGCCCCGGCCACCGGAGACCACCACGCTGGCCTCAGAGAGCTCCGGCCGGTCCCCGCCCTCGACAGGCCGGCGCTCCATGACCCTCGCCGTCCTCGCCGCGTCCATCCCGGGGACTTCGACCACCTGCTCATTCGCCGCACCCTGGACAGCTGTCGCCTCGATCGAGCCGGGCCGGATCGTGATCACCGCAACCGGGGTGGTGGCCTTGGACTTGGCCAGGTACGAACCACCGAACACCGAATGCGTCGCGGTGCCATCGTCGGCCAGGTCGACAGCGTCACAGAGCAGACCCGAGCCGGTGCGCACGGCGAGTTTGCCCGCGATCTCCTTGCCATCCGGCGAGGATGCGACCAGCACAGCCGCCGGCTGGGCTGACTCGACCAGCGATGCCAGCACGCCGACGGCGGGTGCGGTGAGATAGCTGTCCACGTCGTCGGACTCGGCGACATAGACCTTGGCCGCCCCGTAGGCCCCCAGCGCATCCGTGAGCTTGGCGGCCGTACCGGGCCTGCCGACCACCACCGCAGCAGGCTCACCGAGCCGCGCCGCAGCCGTGAGCAGTTCGTAGGTGACCTTCTTGACCTCTCCGTCGGTGTGCTCGACGAGGACCAGGATCTCTGCCATGACGGGTTCTCCTCTTCGTCGCGCAGCTCGTCAGATCAGCTTCTGGCCGATGAGGTACTCGGTGAGCCTGACCGCGCCGTCGCCCTCGTCGATAACGACCTGCCCGGCCTCGCGCGGCGGACGTGGCGCGGACTCGATGACCGTGGAGGTGGCACCCGCCAGCCCGACCGCACTGCGCTCGATGCCGACGTCGCTCAGCGATAGCGTGCTGACCGGCTTCTTCTTCGCCGCCATGATGCCCTTGAACGACGGATAGCGCGGCTCGTTGATCTTCTCGTTCACGCTGACCACAGCAGGCAGGTCGGCCTGCAGGATGGTGAGCGCATCGTCGGTCTCCCGCTCTACGATCACTGTTCGGCCTTCAACGATGACCTTTCGGGCATGGGTCAGCTCAGGCAGGCCCAGCACCTCGGCGACCATCGCGGGAACAGCGCCGACCGTGCCGTCGGTCGCCTCGTTGCCCGCAAGGACGAGGTCCACGTCGCCGAGGGTGCCGATGACCTTGGCCAGCGCCCTGGCGGTCTGTACCGCGCACGATCCATGCAAACCCTCGTCGGACAGGTGCACCGCCCGATCCGCTCCCATCGACAACGCCTTGCGAATCGCATCGGTGGCCCGCTCGGGACCCATGGTGACGACAGTGATCTCACTCTCGACCCCGGCTTTGATCTTGAGCGCCTCCTCGACAGCGCGCTCGTTGATCTCGTCGAGCACGGCGTCGGCCGAACCACGATCGAGGGTGTGGTCGGAGCCGTCCAGGGTGCGCTCGGACCAGGTGTCGGGCACCTGCTTGATCAGAACGACGATGTTCATGATCTTCCCTGACCTCCCAAAAACTCTCGCGCGCCTGCCATACGCTGCGCCAAAGCTCTACCGCCGAGCCCAACGTTACGGGTGATTAGCACAACCGCATAGCAGGCGTGAGCCCCCTCACGCCCCCACCTGCGCCACACGCACATGCGGCATTCAGCGGACCGAGTGGGGTTATCGGGCGCGCATGACCCCGCTCAGTCGGCTGAATGCTGTCCAAACCGGAGGATACTCCGTGTCATAAGCACGAAGCCTTGAGAGCCGGACTAGACTAGGCTGCGGTGAGCGGTCTCCCACGCCTGCAACACCTCGCTGGACAGCCGGCCGCGATCGCTGACATTATGGCCGTTCTGTTTGGCCCATCCCCGGATCGACTTCAGTGTCTCGCGGTTGTAGCTGGAGGTCAGGCCGCTACTTTTGGTTCCTCGGCCCGATACTCCGCCGGTACGGCGACGGCCACCGATCCTGCGCCCCGCTCCTGTGTACTGAGCGAGGGCGTTGCGCAGCTTTGCCGCGTTCTCGTCACTAAGATCGAGTTCGTAGCTGACGCCATCGAGGGCGAACTCCACGGTACCAATGTCCTCCGCTTCCTCGCCGGTGAGATCGTCGACCATCGTCACTACGGTCTTCTGTGCCATTGGATGAATCCCTTCGTTGATGCGGTCAAGGTGCTCTGCACCCTAACGCAACGCCTCGCCCTGATGCTAAGAGGCACGGCGAAAGAAACTCAGTCTTCACTGAAATGCGCTACCACAGACAGGATGGTGGCCACGCCGCACGTCGTGCATGGCGTCGTACGCACCGGCGCGCGCCCGCGGTGCAGGGCCTGGGCTTGATGTCGCCCCTATTGCGCGAACTGCCGGCACCGGCGTTCGGCCGGCTGTCTGAGTCACGGCCCACCACAACTGTTCCTGCCATTCCCTGGGGTGTCCTCCTGCGTACCGGCCTCTGTCCTGGTAGTCAAACCAGTATGCGAGATCAGCCCGTAGCCATGCGGCAGGTGATCGTTGTCGTCATGGGTGTGGCCAGCAGCGGGAAACCACGATCGGTCAGCCGCTCGCTGAGCGGCTGACCGTGCCCTACGCGGAGGCCGATTCGTTCCACCAGCCCGCCAATGTCGCCAAGATGGCCTCCGGGCAGGCGCTCGACGACGATACCCACCGAGTCTCGAAACGAAGCGACCATTTCATGCCGGCGTCCTTGCTGGACTCACAGTTTCGGGCGTTGGAACCGCCGCGGCCCGGAGAGACGGGCACGGTCGTAGACGCATCCGCCTCTTCCGAGGACATCGTGCACAGCATGGTGGTATGCCTGGATCTCAGTGGCCACTGAACGTCGCTTTACCGGGGCCGTGATCGAGGAACGAGCGCATTCCCGCCGCCCGGTCCTCGGTGCTGAACAGGGCCGCGAAGGCGGAAGTCTCCAGCCGCAGCCCGCTGACCAGGTCGATATCGGCTCCTCCGTCAATAGCCGCCTTGGCCGCCGCAAGCGCCCGCGCGGGCCCTGCGACGAACTGCTGCGCCCACCGCCGCGCTGCGCTGTACACGTCCTCCGGCGCGACCACTTCGTCGACCATCCCGATCCGCAATGCCTCCTCGGACTCGACGAACCGCCCGGTATAGATCAGCTCCTTGGCTCGCGCCACGCCGACCAACCGAGTCAGGCGCTGAGTGCCGCCGGCTCCGGGAATGATTCCCAGCAGGATCTCCGGCTGCCCCACTTTGGCGTCGTGCCCGGTGATCCGCCGATCACAGCACAGTGCGAGCTCATAGCCGCCCCCCAGGGCGAAGCCGCTGATCGCGGCGACGGTCGGTTTGGGAATGGCCGCCACCGCGCTGAACGACGAGGACAGCGCACCCGCCGCGGCTGTCATGTCCGCAGCCGACATCGCCTCCATCTCCTTGACATCGGCGCCTGCCGCGAACACCTTCGGGCCGCCATAAACAATCACCGCACGAATCTCCGCGCGCTCCTCCGCCTGGTGCGCGGCGGCCCGGACCTCCTCCTGCATCTGCCTGCTCAGCGCGTTCATCGGGGGCCGATCCAGCCGAATCGTGCCGACACCACCGTCCACCTCGAGCCTGACGAACTCGCTCACCCGTACGCCTCCCGCTCCCGCCGGCCTTGAGACAGCCACGCTAGCGTCGGCGGGCGAAGAAGCGGTCGCCGAAACGCTCCAGTGCGAGATCCACCCCGAAGGTCTTCGACAGGTTGTCCTCGGTGAGCACCGACTCCAGCAGTCCCTGGGCGACCACCGATCCGTCCTGCATCAGCATGACGTGCGTGAAGCCGGCCGGGATCTCCTCGACATGATGGGTCACCAGCACGGTGGCCGGGGCGTCCGGATCGACGGCCAGGGTGGCCAGCCGGGTCAACAGATCCTCCCGACCACCCAGATCCAGACCGGCGGCGGGCTCGTCGAGCAGTAACAGCTCCGGATCGGTCATCAGCGCCCTGGCGATCAGCACCCGTTTGCGCTCCCCTTCTGACAGCGTCGCGAAACGACGTCCAGCCAGGCCGGCGACGCCCAGCGCGGCGAGCAGCCCGGCGGCCCGCGCCGTATCCAGCACCTCGTAGCCCTCCCGCCAGCGACCGAGCACCGAGTAGCCGGCGCTCACCACGAGATCGGACACCATCTCCTCGCCGGGGATCCGGCCGGCCAGCGCGGTCGAGGAGAACCCGATCCTCGGCCGCAGTTCGAACACGTCCGTCCGGCCGAGCTGCTCCCCGAGGACATATACCTGCCCGGTGGTGGGGTGCAGCTGCGCCGCCGCCAGCCGCAGCAGAGTGGTCTTGCCTGCCCCGTTGGGTCCGAGGACGACCCACCTCTCGTCCAGCTCAACCCGCCAGTCCAGCTGGTTCAGCAAGGTGGTGGTGCCGCGCCGGACGCTCACGCCGTCCATCCGCACGACAAGATCGGTCAGATCGACCTCGGCGTCAGCGCTCGGCACGCCGAGCTTGTCTTCGGCCTCTGGTGGGTGCCTGTGTCGCGCGCTCACTCGGCCATTGTGCTGACCCGCACTGCGACCGGACCGGGCGGGATGTCCGAGCGGGCAGGCAAGATGTCTTATCGTGACCGACTCGTACCTTCCGTCAGCTCCGAAGGTGGGGCGGCCGTTCCCACTTGGGGCGCATCCTGAAGGCGGTGGGGTGCGCTTTGCGGTGGCTTCGTCGATCGCTGACGCCGTGGAGGTATGCCTGCTCGCCCCCGACGGGGGGGAACACCGGGTGCCGTTGACCGAACGCACCTTCGGCGCATGGCACGGGCTGGTGCCCGGTCTCAGTTCCGGTCAACGCTACGGCTACCGCGTGCACGGTCCGTGGAATCCCACGCACGGTCTGTACTGCAACCCGGCCAAACTGCTGCTCGATCCCTACGCCCGACGGATCGAGGGCAGCCTCACCGACCTGCACGCCGCGCTGGGTTACCAGGGTGTTCCCGCCGGGCCCCGCTCCGAGGTGGACTCACGAGGCAGCGTCCCGATATCGATGGTGACCGCGCCCGGCGGCCCGGACACCGGCATCCGGCCGGACGTGCCGTGGGAGCAGACCGTCATCTACGAGCTGCACGTCCGCGGCTTCACCCGCGCCCACCCCGAGGTGCCACCCGAGCACCGGGGCACCTACCTGGGGCTCGCACACCCCTCGGTGCTCTCCTACCTCACCGAGCTGGGCGTCACCGCGGTCGAGCTGCTCCCGGTGGCCGCGTTCTGCGACGAGCCGGCGCTCCTGCGTAGGGGACGGCGAAATTACTGGGGTTACGCGCCGCTGGCCCTGCTCGCAGTGCACCCCGGCTATGCCGCGGTGCCTGGAGCCGAGGTGACGGAGTTCCGCACGATGGTGGCCGCGTTGCACGCCGCAGGCATCGAGGTCATCGTCGACGTGGTGGTCAACCACACCTGCGAAGGCGGCATGGACGGCCCTACCCTGGCCTACCGCGGCCTGGACGCCCCAGCCTACTACCTCGGCCGCGACCTCACCGGATGCGGCAACACCCTCGACGCGGGCTCGCCCACGGTGATCCGGCTGGTCACCGACGCGCTGCGCTACTGGGCGGGCGAGCTGGGCGTCGACGGCTTCCGTTTCGACCTGGCCAGCGTGCTGGGGCGACCCAGGGGTGGGCCGTTCGACCCGGCCGCCGCACTGCTCAGCGCGATCGCCTCCGACCCACTGCTCTGCACCCGCAAGCTCATCGCCGAACCCTGGGACGCCACCGGTGACGGGTACCGGGTCGGCGGTTTCCCAGTGGACTTCAGCGAGTGGAACGGGCGCTACCGGGATGTCATCCGGGACTTCTGGCGTGGCATCCCCGGCGTGAGTGAACTCGCCTCCCGACTGGCGGGCAGCTCCGACCTCTACGCGACGAGCGGGCGCCGACCCTGGCAGTCGATCAACTTCGTCACCGCGCACGACGGGTTCACGCTGCGGGACCTGGTGTCCTATGACCGCAAGCACAACGCGGCCAATGGCGAGGCCGGCACCGACGGCACCGACGACAACCGATCGTGGAACTGCGGGGTTGAGGGCGAGACCGACAATCCTGCGGTACGTCGCCTACGGACCCGCCAGGCCCGCAACCTGCTGGCCACCCTGGTGCTGTCCACCGGCACTCCGCTGCTGCTGGCAGGCGACGAGCGGTGGCGAACCCAGGGCGGCAACAACAACGCCTACAACCAGGACAACGAGACATCCTGGCTGGACTGGTCCGCCCCGGATGATCCAGATTCCACTGCCACGACGCTGGCGGCGTTCACCCGCCGGGTACTCGCCCTGCGCGCCGAAACTCCCGCACTTCGCCAACCGGAGTTCTTCGAAGGCCGCGGCACCCCCGATGATATTCCCGACCTGGTCTGGCTCCGCCCCGATGGCAAGCCCATGGAGCTATGGGACTGGCAGGACGGTCACCGGCTGACCCTGGGCATGTGGATCAGCGGCGCTGATGTGCGTTCACACCCGGTGGCTCCGGCCACCGACTCCTGGTTGCTGATTCTGCACGCCGGCGCTGCGCCGATCACGATAGTGCTACCGGGTCCCGAATTCGGCGAACGCTACGAGCCGGTACTGGACACCGGTTCCCCCGACGGCCGATCCGCCCGAGCCCGAGCCAGGCGGCCGAACACCCGGATGACGGTACAGGGGCGCACCCTGCTGGTGCTCCGAGCGGTAACACGAGAGGAGTCGGATGAGGAGTCAGGTGGCGAGGTGAAGTAGGCCGAACTCGGCGGGGTTGGCCATCAAGGGATGTCGGGGGAGGACCCGGACGGTGTATCCGAGTAGCCCGGCATGCGGTAGGGGCATGGTCGCTTCGAAACGCTGACCATCAGTCGCCGTGTCACCGGTACCCACCGCCGCCATGGGCACCACGACGGTGTCCCGGAGTTCGTCACGCTCGTCGACCCGGCCGACGATGGCCTGCACCTCTACGTCGGTGGGCTGCAGACCAGCCAGTTCGACAGCGGCGCGGATGGTCATCTGCGATCCCAGCGTGGGTATGTCGGGCAGACCGGAGGTGTCCACCTGAGCCACTCGCACCCGCATCCAGGAGGCGCGGACCCTGGACCGATAAGTAGCCAACTCCCGGGCTCCGGCGAAGGACTCGGCACGCACCGCGGCGGCCGATTGGGCGGCGGGCGCGTAGAAGCGCTGCACGTACTCCTGCACCATCCGGGATGCCTGGACCTGGGGACGCAACTCAGCCAGGGTGTGGCGCACCATGGACACCCACTTGGTGGGCACACCGTCGGAGGCCCGGTCGTAGAACCGGGGGGCGACCTGCGAGGCGATGAGCTCGTAGAGCGCGTTGGCCTCCAAGGCGTCGCGGCGATCCGGATCCTCCACGCGGTCCGCGGTGGGGATCGCCCAGCCGTTCTCGCCGTCGTAGAACTCGTCCCACCAGCCGTCCCGGATGGAGAGATTGAGCCCACCATTGAGCGCGGACTTCATTCCCGAGGTGCCGCACGCCTCCAACGGCCGCAGCGGATTGTTCAGCCACACATCGCAGCCCCAGTACAGGTAACGAGCCATCGACATGTCGTAGTCGGGCAGAAAGACGATCCGGTGCCTGACGTCCGGTGCGTCGGCGAACCGGATGATCTGCTGGATCAGCGCCTTACCTCCGTCATCGGCGGGGTGCGACTTGCCTGCGATCACCAGCTGCATTGGGCGTTGCGGGTCCAGCAGCAAGGCGCGGAGCCGGTCGGGATCGCGCAGCATCAGGGTGAGCCGCTTGTAGGTGGGTACCCGGCGGGCGAAACCGAGAGTGAGCACCGTCGGATCAAAGACCGTCGAGGTCCAGCCCAGCTCCGGCTCGGAGGCACCCCGGACCAGCCACGCCGCCCGGACCCGTCTGCGCACCTCGTTCACCAGCCGTGCGCGCAGTTCGCAACGCAGCTCCCACAGCCTCGAGTCGGTGACCGGTTCTCCAGCAGAGTTCCCACCCGAGCCATCGGGCTCACCGAGCAACGGGGTGAGCTCCCGCGTCGCCCAGGTCGGCCCATGCACGCCATTGGTGACCGACTCGATCGGTACCTCGTCGACGTCGAACTCCGGCCACATCCCCCGAAACATCTCCCGGGACACTGCGCCATGCAGCTGGGAGACCCCGTTCGCGCGCTGGGCCAGCCGCAGGCCCATCTGCGCCATGTTGAACATGCCGGGGTTGTCCTCCGCACCCAGCGCCAGCACCCGATTGACATCGACACCGGGCAGCAGCGCTCGGTCCGGGTCGCCGCCTGCGCCGGTGAAGTAGTGCCGCACCATATCCACCGGAAAACGGTCGATACCCGCGGACACCGGGGTGTGCGTGGTGAACACGGTGCCCGCGCGCACCGCCGCCAGTGCCTCGTCGAAGCTCAACTCTGAGCCACTCATCAGCTCCCGGATTCGCTCCAGACCGAGGAAACCCGCGTGACCCTCGTTGGTGTGGAACACCTCGGGCTCGGGATGGCCGGTGAGCCGGCAGAACACTCGGACCGCGCGCACCCCACCGATTCCAGCCAGAATCTCCTGCTTGATCCGGTGGTCCTGATCACCGCCATAGAGCCGATCGGTGACCCCGCGCAGATCGTCCGGATTATCTTGGATGTCTCCCTGGCTGAAGTCACTGTCCAGCAGTAGCAGCGGCACCCGGCCGACGTCGGCTCGCCAGATCCGCGCCCGGAGCACCCGGCCGCCCGGCATGCCGACCCGCACCACCAACGGCATTCCAGTGGCGTCGGATACCAGATGCAGCGGCAGGCCCTGAGGATCCAGCGCCGGGTAATGCTCCTGCTGCCAGCCGTCCAGGGACAACGACTGGCGGAAGTAGCCCGATCGGTAGAGCAGCCCCACCCCGATCAGCGGCACCCCCAGATCGGACGCGGCCTTCAGATGATCACCTGCCAGTACTCCTAGACCACCGGAGTAGTTCGGCAACACCTCGGTGACACCGAACTCCATGGAAAAGTACGCAATCGAGGACGGAAGTGTGGGTAGCTCCTCTTGCCGCTGCTGGTACCAGCGGGGCTCGCCCAGATAACGGCGCAGGTCGTCGGCAAGCGCCGTGGTGCGGGCCACCACCGCCTCATCGGCGGCCAGCGCGGTGAGCCGCTCGGTGGGAATCTCGCCGAGCAGCCGCACCGGGTCGCCCTCGACGGTCTCCCAGGTACGCTCATCCAGCGACGCGAACAGATCCTGGGTAGGCGGATCCCACGTCCAGCGCAAATTGGTGGCCAGCATCTCCAGCTGAGCCAGCGGCCCCGGCAGCTGAGCCCGAGCAGTAAATCGACGCAGTGCTCTCACAAGCGCGGACCCTATCCAAGCGGTGTGTCCGTCACTGGTGCACGGTGTGTCAGGCGTTGATGTTATAGAGTGACTTCCGGCATGATCGGCATACCTGGAGCGGGTCGGGCGGCTGGCCGGCCAACCGGGTCAGCGGCCGAAACCGCTGCCCACATAACCCGCGCACTTCCCGACCGGCAGGCTCGCCGCCGTCGATCTCGCTGTCGTTAACCTCTCTGACCAGGTGGGTATCCCCGTCACCCAGCGATGCCACGTACCAGCTCACGACACCTCCCGAGCACTCGCCGCCGGAGCGGAGCGACCAGCCGATGAAGCGACCCCGGCCTGCGGTGCCGGGCGACTCGGCCCACCGGATTGCCAATACCCAGCTCACGGGCGTGCTGTGCACAGGACGGGCACGGTGGACCGTCCGGACAGACCATGGCGGCAGCCGCCACCGTGCGACCGCACAGCACCCGGTAGTACCCGTGGCGTTGACCCGCAGCGAATGCGTGCTCAGTGACGCAATGGCTGCGGCTGTCGACAACGCAGGTCAACGGAACCAGAACCGGCCGTCGTCGTCGCGGATGGTCGGCAAGGAATCGTCGGCGGCCGGGTACGCGCGGTCGGATAGCCTGATATGGCATTGGAGCTCCTTCACCGAGGGGAGTGATGCGTCGGCCTCGGCGGGTTGCGGTGCGCCTACACCGCGAAATCACCCGTCGGGGCCTTTTGCCGTCCGGGCGAACCCGAAAGCTCTACCCGTCGAAGGATTCTAACTTACCCGGGTATTGAGGGGCAGCGAAACGGGTCAGGTCAGCGCTCCGACTGCGCACGCAGCAGACCCTCGCGGATCGGACGCAGCAACTCCTCAGCCTCGGACACTTGCAGCGCAGCCTCCCGTAGCCGAGCGAACGCCTCCCGGTAGAACGCCACCTCAGCCGGATCGGTGGTGTTTACCTGACTGGTCTGGGTCTCGATATGCAGTACCGGGGCGTCCTCGGCGCGGCCGTCAACGAGATTGAACCCGTGCTCATGCCAGGTGTCGACCTGGGTGTCCAGAGGAATGATTCCGACTGTCACGGTCTCCAGCCCCGCGAGTGCGACGATCCGGTCGAGCTGAGCGAGCATGACGCGCGGCGAGCCAATACGCCACCGGAGCGCAGCCTCAGAGATGACAAAGTCAACCCGGGTCGTGCCCTCGTAGAGCACGAGCTGACGGTCCATCCTGGCTGCCACGGCAGCAGCGACATCCGTCGTGCCTTGCTCCGGATTGCCCGCGGCGAAGATCCGGCGGGCATATTCGGGAACTTGGAGCAGGCCAGGCACCAACACAGGCTGAAAGGAGAGAATGGTTGCCGCACCCAGCTCAGTCTCACGGGCGTCCCGCTGCAACTGTGCCAGGTCCCGGCCCATGGTTGCCCGCCACGGGACCGCCTCGGAGCCGGCGGCCTCGGCCAACTGGACCAACTCGGCGCGGTGATCCTCCAGTGTCACAGTCACCTCTGTCCATCGGCGCACAAAGTCGATGGAAGCGGCCTGCTGGCCGAGTTCGATCCGGCTGATCCGGGACTGGGACACGCTAAGGCGCTCGGCGAGCTGCTCTCCCGTGAGCCCGGCCTCGAACCGGACCGCGCGCAACGCCTCGCCGAGCCGTTGTCGCAGTGGGGACAACTCACCGAACGGGTGCATCAGACGAGGCTAATACCCTTGATAAATTCCGCGTACGGGATGGCCTGCGCCACCGCCAGGTCGCGATGGCTTCGGCAAATCTCCATGTCAGCCGAATCGCCGCTGTGATCTCTCGCCAGAAGCTCATCGTTTCATATCGCAGATAAGGGGTGAGTGGCAGCTCCAGCACATGCAATCGGTAGTCACGCTTGCCCCCTGCCCGCAACGAGCTCACTGACGTCATGTGGCAGGTGACTGACTCATCAACAGCCGCATCCTCGTCACTCCTTGGGTTCTGCCTGGGTACCCGGAAAATAGTCCTCCCTAACGTGGGTAGAGTCAACCCGCCGGCGTCGAGTGGTCGGCTCACAGTGATATCACTGTGATAACCTTGTGCCTGATGCTGAGCGCAGAAGGGAGCATGGCGATGAGCGCAGGAGCAGCGGACGGGACAGCGGTGGAGGATCTGGGTGTCGAGATGCCCGCTCCCCAGGTCAGAGAGCGCAAGGCGGACGGGACCGCTGGCCTGCCGGTAGCTGGTCTGGTGGTGTTGAGCGCATTCGGGGGGATCGCGATCGGAATCTGGGGGGTGCTGCGTCTGGTGGCCGGCAGCGTCCCCTCTGGCGCGGTCCTGGGAGTCGTCGGGCTGCTGGTGGTGCTGGCCGCGGTGGTCGCCGCGGCGGGGCTCACCATGGTGGCTCCGGGGCAGGCCAGGGTGCTGCAGCTGTTCGGCCGCTACACCGGCACGATCCGGACCGATGGGCTGCGGTGGGTGAATCCGTTGACCCAGCGGCGCAAGGTGTCGACCAGGATCCGCAACCACGAGACCGGCGTCGCCAAGGTCAACGACGCCGACGGCAACCCGATCGAGATCGCGGCGGTGGTCGTCTGGCAGGTCGCCGACACCGCGCAGGCGGTGTTCGAGGTCGATGACTTCGTGGAGTTCGTGGCGATCCAGACCGAGACCGCGGTGCGCCACATCGCCAACGGCTATCCCTACGACGCGTTCGGCGCGGAGGCTGGTGAGCTGTCCCTGCGGGATAACGCCGATGAGATCACCGAGAAGCTCGCCACCGAGGTGGGAGCCCGGGTTCGGGCGGCCGGGGTACGGATCATCGAGTCCCGGATCACGCACCTGGCCTACGCCCCGGAGATCGCGCAGGCGATGCTGCGGCGCCAGCAGGCCGGCGCGGTGGTCGCCGCTCGGCAGCAGATCGTCGAGGGCGCCGTCGGCATGGTCGAGCTGGCGTTGGAGCGACTCGCCTCCCATGAGGTGGTGGAACTCGACGAGGAGCGCAAGGCCATGATGGTGAGCAACCTGCTGGTCGTGCTGTGTGGCGACCGGGACGCCCAGCCGGTGGTCAATACCGGCACGCTCTACCACTGACGGGCAGCTGATGGAGCGGAAGAAGGTCCTGCTCAGACTGGATCCCGCAGTGCACGACGCACTCGCCCGCTGGGCCGCCGACGAGCTGCGCAGCACCAACGCTCAGATCGAGTTCCTGCTACGCACCGCACTGGCCGAGGCCGGACGCCTGCCAGGCCGCGTCGGCAGGATGCGTTCACCGGGACGCCCCCGCAGGTCCGAGGAGGACGAATCCGGACCGTAGACCCGCACACTCTCCGACGGTCACCCATGACGAGACCGTCTGCAACCCTGGCGCTGGGTGGCTTCGTCTACCGAGACATGGTTGACCGGCGAGAAACACCACCCCGGAGGGACCAGCATGCGCCACAGTTCCGCAGAGATCGTCGTCGTGCTTGCCACCGGGCTGTTAGCGATCGGGCTGCTCGGGAGTTGCGGCAGCGAGCCGGCGGCGACCACCTCACCCCCATTGACAAACTCCACCGCGGCACCGTTACCCCTGCCGCAACCGGTGCCACCGGAGGGGCCGGTTGCCCCGGAGCCGGGGCTGGGCACCCAGGACCGTGCGCTACTCATCGAGGCTCGCCGGATCAGGGCGCCGTGGGTCATCCTGCTGGTAGCTCCGGCGCCCGAGAGCGCTGACCAGGCTGCCGCTGAGCTGGAAGAGCTGGGCGGGGTATTGGGAACAGCCGGCCCGGGGGGCGGCAACCTGAGAGTGACGATGCCCACAGACAACGTCGAACGGGTGGCTGACCTGCCTACGGTCACCGCAGTGGACGTCGAGCAGGTCATCCCACCGGACAGCGCGCGCCCGCACGGCTGACAGCATCAAGGCTCACCAGGTGGTGCACTCAACGTGCCCCCCAACGGGCGTCCCGGCACAATGTGTAGCGGTGCAGAACCGTGTAGCGGTGCGGAACCGGCGGGAAGAGGTTGGCACGGTGAGTGGTCGAATTGCCATCGATGATGTGACGCCCGTGATCTCATCCGGGAGGTACCTGAGCAAGGCGGTGGTCGGGGAGCACGTTCCCGTCGCGGCCACGGTGTGGCGCGAGGGGCACGATGCGGTGGCCGCCACAGTGGTCTGGCGGGGTCCCGGTGACCAAAGCGATCGGGAGATCCGGATGCGACCAGGGGCGCCGGGCCTGGACCGGTTCCACGCGACGGTGATACCCGACCGGATGGGTTGCTGGACGTTCCGAGTGGACGGCTGGGCGGACCCATGGGCCACCTGGCGGCACGCGATCGAGGTGAAGATCGCAGCGGGGCAGGCGGCGGCCGAGCTGGCCAACGATCTGGAGGTCGGAGCCCAGCTCCTGGAGCGGGCGTCCCGGTGTCCCACGCAACGACTCAACCAGGCGGTGCTGGCCGCTGCGGTGCAAACACTCCGCGATACCGGTCGCCCCCTCGGCGAACGGGTCGGCGGCGCGCTCGGAGCCGAGGTGTCGCGGATCCTGGCGGCCGACCCGATCCGCGAGCTGATCACCAGAGGCTGTCCGTATCAGGTGTGGGTGGATCGCCCGCGCGCACTGTTCAGCTCCTGGTACGAGTTCTTCCCGCGCTCCACCGGAGGCCGGGACGACCAGGGCAACCCAGTGCACGGGAACTTCACGACCGCAGCCTCCGAGCTGGACCGGATCGCCGCGATGGGCTTCGACGTGGTGTACCTACCGCCGGTACACCCCATCGGGGAAGTGAATCGCAAGGGTTCTAATAACACAGTCAATGCCGAGCCCGGCGCCGTCGGGTCGCCGTGGGCGATCGGGTCGGCCGAAGGCGGGCACGACACACTACACCCCCTGCTCGGCACCATGGCGGACTTCAAGGCGTTCGTCGCCAGGGCAGGCGAGCTGGGGATGGAGATCGCGCTGGACTACGCGCTGCAGTGCGCCCCAGATCACCCTTGGGCCAAGGAGCACCCCGAGTGGTTCACCATCCGCCCCGACGGGACGATCGCCTACGCCGAGAATCCGCCCAAGCGCTATCAGGACATCTACCCACTCAATTTCGACTCCGACCCAGAAGGCAGCTACGCCGAGATGCTGCGGGTGATGCTGTTCTGGGTGGAGCACGGAGTACGGATCTTCCGAGTGGACAACCCGCACACCAAACCACCGGACTTCTGGCACTGGCTGATCTGGCAGGTCAAAGAACGCCACCCGGATGTGCTGTTTCTGTCCGAGGCGTTCACCCGTCCCGCCCGGCTCTACGGGCTGGCCCGGCTGGGCTTCACCCAGTCCTACACCTACTTCACCTGGCGCACCGGAAAACAGGAGATCACCGACTACGCGGAGGAACTGGCATCCAGGGCCGACGAAGCGCGGCCGAACTTCTTCGTCAACACCCCTGACATCCTGCATGAGTCGCTGCAGCATGGCGGGCCGTCCATGTTCGCCATCCGGGCCGCGCTGGCCGCTACCCTGTCCCCCTCATGGGGGGTCTACTCAGGGTTCGAGCTCTACGAACATCTCCCGGTACGTGAGGGCAGCGAGGAATACCTGGACAGCGAGAAGTACCAACTGCGTCCTCGGAATTTCGCCACCGCTCTGGCGCAGGGCCGGTCCCTGGAGCCATGGATAGCCCGGCTCAACAAGATCCGCCGAGCGCATCCCGCGTTGCAACAACTGCGCAACCTACGGTTTCACCAGGTCGAGCATGACTCGCTACTGGCCTACTCCAAGACCGACCCGGCCACCGGTGACACCGTGATCTGCGTCGTCACACTGGACCCACAGCACCCCGTGAGCGGAAAGCTACACCTGGACATGCCTGCGTTGGGTCTGGACTGGCAGGACCGCTTCCTCACGCACGACGAGGTGAGTGGGGAGACCTACGACTGGGGGCAGGACAACCTCGTGCAGCTCGAACCCTGGCGTGCGGTCAGCCACATTCTGCGCCTTCGGCGCTTGTGAGTGGCGTTGAGTGCTATAGCAC
>JBOHHE010000165.1:0-3471 GCA_050700355.1 Pseudonocardiaceae bacterium | reverse complement strand
CCTTACTGCCGACTGCGCCGTGCTTTGGTGCGGTGGTTGTCATTGCTATTAACGCCTCTCTCCAGCAGTCCGGATCACCAGGTGGGCTGGTAGCCAGTCTCGAGCGCACGGCCCTTCTTGCGCCACTTGGGCTCGGCGTCGGTCTTCTTGAGGGTGATATTGCGCAGCGACCTGATCACCGAGCCGTAGGTCCTGCTGGCGGCCGAGGACACCAGTGAGCCCGGCGGCGCGTCCATGAACGGCATGAACTTGTCCGGGAATCCGGGCATGGTGCAGCCGATGCAGATACCGCCGACGTTCGGGCATCCACCCACACCGTTGATCCAGCCGCGCTTGGGCACGTTGCACTTCACCACCGGGCCCCAGCAGCCGATCTTAACGAGGCACTTCGGTGAATCGTAAGTGGCGGCGAACTCGCCCTGCTCGTAGTAACCGGCCCGGTCACAACCTTCGTGCACGGTGGCACCGAACAGCCACTGCGGACGCAACTGGTCGTCCAGCGGGATCATCGGTGCCTGGCCGGCGGCCTGGTAAAGCAGGTAGAGGATCGTCTCGGAGAGATTGTCCGGGTGGACCGGGCAACCGGGTACGCAGACGATCGGAATCCCGGCCTTGGACTTCCAGTCCCAGCCCAAGTAGTCCGGCACACCCATGGCTCCGGTCGGGTTACCCGCCATCCCATGGATACCACCGTAGGTGGCACAGGTGCCGACCGCGAGCACGATCGTCGCCTTGGGCGCCAGCCGGTCCAGCCATTCGTTGACGGTCACCGGCTGATTGGTGTCAGGGTGCCGGCCGAAACCGGTGAAGTAACCGTCCCCGTTGATCGCCTCGTTCGGGATCGACCCTTCAATGACGAGCACGAACGGTTCCAACTCGCCCCGGTCGGCCTTCCAGAACCACTCGATGAAGTTGTCCGCGCCCTGCTCCGGGCCGCACTCGAAGTCAATCAGCGGCCAGTGCACCGCGATCTTGGGCAGCCCTGGCAGGGCTCCCAGCGCAATCTCCTCGATGCTGGGCTGGGTTGCTGCGGTCAACGCAACCGAGTCCCCATCGCAGGAGAGCCCACAGTTGATCCACAGAATATGGATCGGGCTCTCTTCTTCCGTGGTGGGAGTGGCTTGTGTAGTCGGTGTGGTCATGATCCCCTACTCTACGAGCGACCCCCGGTCGCTCTCTCGTGTCGGATCTCGGCTCCCGGTGGTCAGCTCGTTGAGCGCGAGCTCCCACAGTGTGTGGTAAATCGTGGTCTGAGCCTCCTGGATCCGGTGTACTGAATCAGAAGGCACCACGAACAAATGGTCGATGCTCGTTATCTCGGCCATCGCCCCGCCCTCATACCCAGCCAGGCCGATGGTGAGCAGGCCACGCCTGTTCGCCTCGTCGAAGGCACGCACGAGATTGGTGGAGTTACCCGAGGTGGAGAGCCCGACGACGACGTCACCACGCCGCCCGAAAGCTGCGATCTGGCGGGCGAAGACGACGTCGAAGGAAACGTCGTTCGACAGCGCCGTCAGCACCGCGATGTCCCCGGCGAGCGCGAAGGCCGGCAGCGCCGGCCGTCCCGGACCCGGGTACAGGAACAAACTAGCGAGGTCAGCTGCATCGGTACAGCTACCCCCGTTACCCATGGCGAACAACCGTCCACCCGCGGCAAACGCTGCCGCCATCGCCGAGGCACACGCCACCAGCCGCCGGCTTTCCCGGGCGAGGACCTCGCGCCGTACCGCCACGATCTGATGCACCTTGTCGATCGTGGAACGGCGTACCTCGGCCAGCACTGCATCGAGATCACCGGTGCCCGAGTGCAGGAACGGATACAGTGCCGCCAGGTCGTCCGACCGTGACGGCTGTCCAGACTGGACCGCCGGCTCGGTGGTTTCGTTTCCGTTGTGCTGCAAACTCATCCCGATCGCCCCAGCACAGCGATTGCCTCTTTGGCATGGACGAGGATCTCATCACCGATCCCCGCCGTGACCAACGCAATGCTCACCTCCTCAGTGCCGGACCCGGTGTCCACGACAGCCAGGTCGTCAGGGAGCAGCTGGACGATACGAACCGCCACGGCCTCGTCGGAGCAGGTGATGCACACCTCACCGGAACATTCCGGAATGATCATGAAATCACCTCCGGGGCCAGCAGACCAGGATGTTCGAAGAACACGTGTACCAGCTCCCACAGGACGTGGTAGGTGGTCACGTGTACCTCTTTGATCACCCGTGGGTCGTCGGAGCGCGCCACGAGGACATGGTCGGCGGCCTTCAGCGACGCGATCCGTCCGCCGTCCCCGCCGACGAGCGCGATCGTCAGCAAGCCCAGCTCGTGCGCGGCCGCCAGGCCACGGAATACGTTGGCGCAGTCGCCGTCGGGAGAGATGCCCAGCGCGATGTCCTTCCCGGTGGCCAGGTGGCGCAATTGGTGGGCAAAGATCTCGTCGAAGCCTTCCATGCCGGCAATGCCGGTCACCGTCGCGACGTCTGCGGTCAACGAGATCGCAGGCATCGCCCGCTTGCCCATGATCACCGGGTGAACGAACTCCACAGCGACGTGTTGCGCGTCGGTACTGGCCGTGCCGTTGCCGAAGACCACCAGGGTGCCGCCACCATGGAAGCGAACAGCCATGGCGTGGCAGGCTGCAGCAATCGAGTCGGCATCGTCGGCCAGGTGATATAGGGGCAGAACCCGCCGCTCGAAGAGATCTTCGACCGTCGCGGTCCCGGCCACCGACCCGTACATGATCCGCACCTCCCGGCCCTTAGTCGACTACATCGTGTGGCTCAATCACACCATGGTGGGATCATGTGGCTTGAATCACACGATAGTAGGGATGCCATTCAGGGGCAAGGGGTTCACGCCTCAGTGTCATCGGGGCGCTACAGGAATACTCTCTAGATACAGAAAGTTATTATGTGGCTGACAAGCTCCCTGATTTTCACCCGAAAGGAGGAATGCAGTCAGGCAAGCTGCGATCTGCTTGTGTCCAGCCGCGTTGGGGTGGAAGGACTCTTGGACCGCCCGCAGGCCGGTGTCGCCATCGCGTAGCCGGGCAAAATCGAGGGACAGCCGGGTGATCCACTCCTGGGCGGGATCGGTCGGAGAAGTACATGCCTCATGGCCCTCTGCGGCACGGGTGAGGTCCAGAAATCGGGCTCCTGACTGCTGGGCCACCTCGCGCAGGACCGCCGCGAGCTGCGGCACGGCGACCGTGCGCAGCCATATCAGGTCCTCCGTGCGGAAGGGACAGCCCGACAGGTCCTGCAACTCGGGGGAGAGCCGCTCGCTCAGCGGCGCCGGGTAGGACTGCAGCACCAGGTCGTAACCTCCATCAGGGTAGCCCGCCCCACGCATTGCGGTGCGTACGTCGGCAACCGCGGTCACGACGGCGGGAGCCATTGTCGCCACCCGCTGCGGCCACTGCTCGGCCAGATCCGCCGAGCAGGACGGTGCCCACCGCTGGGCCCAGGCCTGCAC
>JBOHHE010000164.1:0-28143 GCA_050700355.1 Pseudonocardiaceae bacterium | reverse complement strand
GGCCTGGGCGGGCATGGCCGCGGCGAGCGCGGCGAGCCACCGCGCGTCGGCGGGATCCAGCGGACCGGCCCGCCACCCGCCGTATCCGGCGAGTGTGGCGGTAGGCAGCAACCGCCCCCGGGCGACCAGCCCGACGCCTGCCGTGGCCGCACATACCCAGGCCGCCAGCGCCGGGTCGGTGCCGTCGCTGGGCAGCGCGAGCAGCTCGGGCAGCGCGTCACCGATCGGGATCAGCTGCGCGGGGACCGCCGTGCGGCTGATGGCCGAACCCGCAGGCAGCGCCAGCTCGATCTGCTCCGGGCCCTCGCCGTAGAGCGCGAGCTTGCCCTCGCGGGGCGGATCGGCGGGCAGGAACACCGCAGGACGGCGGTGGTCGAGCAACACAGGCCGCACTCTAGCGACCGAGGCCGGTGCGCTCGCGGCCAGTGCGGCGGCTGGCGTCTGACCAGGGGATGGTGCCCCACGTGCCCTCGGGCACGCAGCGCAAGCTGGGATGCTGGCCTCAGCGGAACCGGGGGCAGGAACACGGAAGATCGGCACGATGGGAGATCGGGACATGGGTGCAGGGCGCGGAGTCGCTGGGGAGCTGCCTGCGGTAGTGCACAGCGGCGTGGAGAAGGCCATCGGCTATCAGCAGTCAGCCGTCTCGAGGTATGTCCAGCGGTTGCGCAGCTCGCGACCGGACGCGACGCCCGCGCAGATCGTCTCGGCTCTGGAACGGAGGTACCTGGCGGCGGTCACCGGCGTCGGAGCGGTCGTGGGCGCCACCGCTGCCGTGCCGGGGGCGGGCACCGGTCTGGCTCTCGCGCTCAGCGCCGGGGAGTCGGCGGTGTTCGCGGAGACGTCGACGATGTTCACGCTGGCCGTCGCCGAGGTGCACGCCATCCGGGTTGACGGGCACGAGCGCCGCCCGACGCCGGTGCTCACCGTCGCCCTCTCCGCCGGCGGCGCGATGCGGGTGGACAAGATGGCCGCGGATGAGATCGACTACTGGGGAAAGTTGCTGACCGACCTGATCCCGATGTCGTCGATCAGTGCGATCAACAAGGTGCTCTGGCACTGGTTCGTGAACCAGTATCCGCATCGGCGCGGGCTCATGGCGTTCGGCAAGATCACGCCCTTCGGGATCGGCGCGGGTCTGGCGGCCGTGGGCAATCTCGCGTTCGGCCGCATGGTGGTCAGCGCCAGCCGCCGCGTGTTCGGCCCGCCACCGGACAGTTTCGTGGACGGCCTCCGCACCATCGTCGAAAGCCAACGGGAAGCAACCTCCAGATCGGCGGTAGCGCCTGTCCCACCCCTGCTGTCCGTGCCTGACGAACCAGCTCAGACGGCGCTGTACGCCCAGCCCGACCCTGCCCAGCCCGACCCTGCCCGGCCCGACCCTGCCCGGCCCGACCCTGCCCGGCCCGATTCCGCCCGCCCCGACCTCGCCCGGCCCGTTTCCAGCGAACCCGGCTCCACAGGCACGCCGGTCAGCGGGAAGTACCGCCCCCTTTTCGACCACCTGGCCTCGTCGGGGACCGATCGCGTTGACATCGGCTTCTCGGAGATCGACGCGTTGGTGCCCGGTGGGCTCCCGAAGTCGGCTTCGACCAAGTCCTGGTGGGGTAACTCGCCCGGCTCACGACAGGCCAAGGCATGGCTGGCTGCCGGCTACGAAGCCCGGGGAGTCGACCTCGAGCAGGGCACGGTGCGGTTCGAGCAACGTCGTCGGCGCTGACCTGCGCCGCGGAGCTGGCCCCTCCAGCGGCAACGGCTTTCCACCGCGGCTTTCACCGCACACCGGGTGTTGACGTCGATCCGATGCCTGGATACTAGGCGTGATCGGGGAGTTGCCGTCGCGTTGGGAGGTCGGGACATGGATGACCGGATGGTGGGTCTGGCTGCGGTGCTGCAACGCGCCCTGGCGAAGGCCATCGCTATTCAGCGCTCACCGATCGCCGCTTACATAGCACTGCTGCGCCGATCGCGACCCGAGGCGACCCCGGCCGAGATCATCGCTGTGCTGGAGAAGCAGTACCTGGCCGCGGTCACCGGCACCGGAGCCGCCGCGGGTGGTGCCGCGGCCGTGCCTGGCATCGGGACGGTCCTCGGTCTCACGCTCAGCGGCGGGGAGCGGGCGGTGTTCTACGAGACCACGACGCTGTTCGCGCTGGCCATCGCCGAGGTGCACGGTATCCGGGCAGACGAGGTCGAGCGCCGCCGGACGCTGGTGTTTGACGTCGTATTCGGTGACCACAGCGCTCTGCTGGCCGAGGAGCTGGCAAACGAAAACGGTCGGCGGAAGGATTCGCGGCTTTACCTGCTTCCGATCTCCCTGATCGCTGCGGTCAACAAGCCCCTCAGCCGCTGGTTCGTCACCAAGTATGGGAGCACGCAGGGAGCTTTGGCGATCGGCCGGATCGCACCGTTCGGTATCGGCGCGGCAGCCTGGGCCGCCGGAAACCGCGGAGTCGGCCTGATGACGCTCGACGCCAGCCGCCGCGTCTTCGGCCCCCCACCCGCCGACTTCCCGGACCGCACCTCCGCAAAGGTCTTCCGCCCCGCCGTCGTCTGAACACTCCCGTGCTGGCTGCGGGAGGCCGTGCTTCGCATACCCTCCCTGCACGGTCGACGTCGACAAGGTCGCCGGATTCATGGCCGCGCACTCCCGGTTGCTCGACCGGCGCCGGTTCGAGCTGCTTCTCGGCCGCGGCACCGCCGAGGCCGCGTTGACGGCCCTGGCCGCGTACCGCAACGCCGATGGCGGCTATGGCTCCGGACTCGAACCGGATCTCCGGTCGGGTAGCAGCCAACCGGTGAGCGCGCTGCACGCGTTCGAGGTCTTCGAGGACATCGTCCCGGCTACCGCCCCGGACGCGACTCGGCTGTGCGACTGGCTGAGCTCGATCACCCTGCCCGACGGTGGGCTGCCGTTCGGGCTCCCGATTTCCGATTCGGCCGGGTGCGCGCCGTTCTTCGTGGCGGTGGATCCCACCCGGTCCTCCTTACACATGACGAGCATGCTCGCCGCGATCGCCCACCGGATCGCGCGGCGCGACAAGTCCGTGGCCGACCACGAGTGGCTCGCTACCGCTACCGAGTACTCCCTGCGGTGCATCCAGGGTCTCGACGGTCCGGGTTCCGCACTGGAGTTCCGGTTCGCGTTGCAGTTCCTCGACGCCGTGCACGATCTGGTGCCCGGCGCGGACGCCGAACTGCGCCGCCTCGGCGGGTTCCTCCCGGCATCCGGCTCGCTGCCGGTCGAAGGAGGTGCCGCCGACGAGGCCATGCACCCGCTGGACTTCGCCCCCGAACCCGACCGGCCGATCCGGCAGTTGTTTCCCGATGCCGCGATCGAGGCGGAACTGGATCGCCTCACTGCCGCCCAGCGCGATGACGGCGGATGGACCGTCGACTGGGGCTCGTTCTCCGCCGCCGGCGCTTTCGAATGGCGCGGCTGGGCCACGGTCCGCGCACTGAAGATCCTGCGCGCGAACTATCGGGTCTGATCATTGACTGGTCCCCGGTGAGGTCGCCTCGACCTGTCACGCGGATGTCTTGATTCTGGTGTTCTGGTAGACGTTGACGAGCCATTCTCCACCGTGTTTGGTGACGATGAAAACCTGAATTCCCTGCCGCTCCGGCGGAACCTCCGTCTCCCCGGGCAGAAGAATTCCGCCGAGGGTGTGCACCACGCCGACGGTGGAGCTCAGACAGCGAACGCTCTGGACGGGTGCCGTCACGCGGGTGTCCTTGAGGAACCCGGCGAACCCGTCGGCCAGGTACCGGCGAAGCTCCTCACGGCCTCGCAGGAACGTGCCGTCCCCGATCACAAAGTCGGTGCCCGTGGTGAACACCGCGGCTACGGCGTCGGCGTCGTTCGCTGCCCAACCATCCACAATCCGCTCCGGAACAGCGCGCATCTCCTCCTGATCAGCCACACAGGAACCCGACTTCACCGCCGCGGGGGGCACCGTGGGCTCAGGGTTTCCCACGCTCGCCAGCACTGCAATGCCGGCGACGACCGCGCAGCTGATACCCATCGCTGCGCGAAGGTTTCTGTTCATGGGTGTTCTCCCTCCGAACAAAGAACTTACACGTCGGATCGTCGCCGATCGGCGTGTGCTCGCACGTCCGGAAAGACCCCGAGGTAACCCCTATTCGCGTGCCCTGTCGTCCCCTAGGTGAGAACAACCTGACAGCGCTCTTCGGCTACCTCAGAAAAAACAAGGGAAGGGTGTTGATGATGCTGTGTGCGGCGATCAGTGCCCACACATTGCGGTATTGGGACCACAGGTATCCGACGAAGAGCCCGAACACTCCCTGCTGGATCATGATGGCACCGAGAGTGAGGGGCAGTCCGGTCAGAGTGGAATCGGACTGGCCATGAGAGAGTTCCTCGACGACGTTGGTGGTGAAAAAGGTGATACTCGCTGCGATCACCAGGACCACAGGATCGGGATAGTTCTCCGCCTGCGGCAGTGGCCCGGCCAGCGGACTGAGCAACGCAAGGTAGGCAAAGACCACCAGAGCCGGAATTGGCGCGGTCCAGCGCCAGGCACCCTTGGGACGCCACAGACCCTCGCTGGGGACTGTCGGCAACATGGCGGGCGCACCTGCGCGTAGCCGACGGAGTATCAGCCAGGTCAGCAGCAGAAACACGAGAGGTTTGCTCAGCGCCCACAGGGGCACCGACCGCCTCTTCATCCACGCCTGCGAGTGCTACGAGGTACCACACCAGCGGAAACAGCACCGCGACCGCCAACACCACCCGCAGTTGCCTGCCTGCGCCACCTTGATCGGCGGAGCACACCGCAAGGGCCGGAGCTCGCGGCGGAAGTGCCCGGACCAGGAGCATGCCCGCCCATGCGGGCACGACGGCGGTCCAGATCGAGATGCGGGTTGTCCCCCCCTACTCGCATCGGGGCAGACGATCCACCCATCTGGCGCCATGCTGGGAGCCTCGCCTCGACTGTGCATGATCAGCGGTGTGAACCAGTAGTGCTCGGGCACTAGGCGGTTCAGTGCCTGCGCCGTATGCGCGGGGCGCGGCTGGTTCGTAGCGTCGTCGCTGTGAGCGTGATCCGGGGGTCGGCGGTGGCGGTGCTGGTGCTGTTACTGAGTGGTCTGCTGCTGCCCGGCGTCGCGGCCGGCCATGGGGTGAGCGACACCGCAGACGTCTCGCTGGCCCAGAGCCTCGGCGGCAACGAGCTGACCGTGATCATCCGGCGAATCCAGCAGGTGCCGGGGCCGTTGCAGGTGGACGTGCTCGCGCATCAGCCGGTGCAGCCGCTGGCCCTGCAGGTTTCCCTGGGGAATGAGCAGCGCAGCCTCGACGTCCGGGCGGCGGGAATACACTCTGTCACGTTGCACGTCGATACGTCGGGGCCGCACGAGCTGGCACTGCAAGCCGGTGCGGAGCGGGCACTGCTGCCGTTTCGGGTGCTCACGCCGCGAACCCCCCGCTGGGAACTGGTGGCCTACGGTGGCTTCACCGTCGCGGGGCTCGCGCTGGCGGGTGCGCTGATCACCGCCGCGCGAGCACGGGCAGGACACACCGCCGCAGGGTCGCGGCCAGTACTTACTGTCGGGCGGCGCTGGTCGGCCGTTGCGCTGGCCGGGCTGAGCGCGCTCGCGCTGACCGTGGCGTTCACCGCGGCTGGGCTGTCCTCGACGATCCCGCCACCGCGGCCGGACGGTGCCGCGCCCATACTGGTCAACGATCCAGCTGCCGGTGCCACCGGGCGGCCATACGCGCTGGGCGCCGTCAGCACCGCTCCGGTGGCGCCGGTCCCGGGACGTGAGCTCACGCTCCGACTGGGACTGATCGACGGAGCCACCGGACAGCCGGTCGACGATCTGGTCGCGCACCACGGCGCGCTCGCACACACCGTGGTGACCAGCGCGGATGCCGGATTCTTCACGCACCTACACCCGGTGCGGACCGGCCCCGGGAAGCTCACCGCCCGGTTGGTGCCCGACCGGCCCGGCCGGTACCTGGTGCACACCGAGATCGAACGAGCCGACTCGGGGGCGCAGCTGGTCAGCGGCGAGTTCACGATCGGTGGTGAGGTCACAGCCGGTGGTGAGGTCACAGCCGGTGCCGAGAGTCCGGGCGGGACCGTCCCACAGCACACAGCTCCCGAGATCCGCAATATTCCGGCCCAACCGGTGGCCGGGCAGCCCAGCACGCTGGAGGTCGATACCGGCGCCGACGACCTGCAGCCCTGGCTGGGCATGGCCGGGCACCTGATCATCCGGGATGACAGCGGACAGTTCTTCGCGCACGTGCACGAGATGAGTTCGATGACCCCACCGGGGATGGCGGTGCCGGACGAGACCGTCGCGCATTACGGCCCGCTATTGCGCTTCACGTTCACCTTCCCCGCTCCGGGCCGGTATCTGGCATGGGTGCAGTACGCCAGAGATTTCGAGATCCACACCACCCCGTTGACGATCGACGTGGTCGAAGGCGAAAGGAGATCCAATGCAGACGGACAGCACCGAGCCGATCACCACAGGTGACCGGTTTCTGCTGATCGGCGGGTTCGTCCTGCTGGGAGCGGGCATTATCGAGGGCCTGGGCGCGCAGTGGGACATTCAATGGCACACGGTGGTCGGCCCGGACACCTTCTTCACCGCACCGCACCTGATGCTCTACATCGGTATCGCCGCAGGCGGGTTCACCGCGCTGGCGGTGGTGCTGCGCAACACCTTCGCCGGTCCCGGACGGGACGCCGTCACCGGTCATACGGTGCGGGTGTTCGGCACCTTCGCCGCGCCCGTCGGGTTCCTCATCGCCGGGCTGGGCGCGGCCGGGCAACTGCTCTACGGTCTGAGCGACCTGTGGTGGCACGAGGTGTACGGCTTCGACGCCACGCTCACCTCCCCGCCGCACATCGCCATGTCGCTGTGCTCGATGACCACCGCGATCGGCGGCGTGGTGGTGTTCGCCGCGCTGCGCCGTTACCGAGCCGGCCGGCTCGGGCTAGTGCTGGCCACCGCCAATGTGCTGAGCGGCATGGTCATCCTGGTGCTCGCGCTGCTTCCGTTTATGGGGTGGACGGGTTTTGTGCTGGCCACGATCGGGGTGGCCACCATGGGTCCGATGCTGGTCGCTGCGGTGCTGCGGGCGCCTTGGTGGCCGATACTCACCGGGCTGATCTACAGCCTGCTGCTGGCGCTGGCGTGGGTGTTCGCGCCGTGGGCCACCGCTGCCTATGCCGCGTCGGTCGGGCTGCCGATGCGCGACTTCGCGGACAACTCGGTGGTGCAGCTGGTGCTGCTCGAGCCGTGGGGCGTACTGCTGGGGGCGTTGTTGCTGGAACTGGGGCTGCGGGTGGCGCGCTCGCGCAACATCGCACCGCGCCGGGCCGTGCCGGTGCTCGGGGCGCTGCTGGCGGTGGCGCTGACGATGAGCTATGCGGTGCAGCTGAACGGTGCGGGGATCGGGGCCGTGATCTTCGTCGGGTCGTTGCCGGTCGGTGCGGTCGCCGGGTGGCTGGCCTGGTATTGGGGTGCCGGTTTGCGCAGGCTGGATGCCACCGGGCAGCAGCCGACCACCATCCGAGATGATCTTGTTAGGCAGGAGGCATGATGCAGGCAAGGACTGGGATACGCCCTCTGGTGGTCGGTCTGGTGCTGATGGTGATCGGGTTGCTGGCCGCGCCGGCCGCGCAGGCCCAGCCACCGGTGGAGGTGGTGCACACCGAGACGACCGCGGTGGGGCCCTACGAGCTGCGGGTGTCGTTCTCGGAGTGGCCACTGTCCGCGCAGCGGTCCCTGGATTTTCTGTTTACCCCAGCCGGTGGTATTGCTGGCCTGAACGGCACGCTCCTGATGAGAGGGCCGTCCGGTGCTGAGTTCCGGCCGGACCTACAAACCGTGGCGCAGGGGCGGGCCCTGGTCCGGCATCCGAGGGCGCGGGATTTCTGGGGCCTGGACATCGTGGCTCTGCCAGAGGAGGGCACGTGGCGCTTCGAGTTCGCACTCGCGGGTCCGGAGGGACCGGGGACGGGGACACTGCTGGTCCCGGTAGGTCCACGACCGGGACCGCCGGCAGCGTTGAGCTGGACGGTGGGGATGGCGCCGCTGATCGCGGCAGCGTCGATCGGCGGCTTCTGGTGGATGCGGAGCAGGCGCACCGGCAGCAGGAACGACCCGGCGAGGTGGGCTTGGAGCTGACGCGGCCCGGGACGACGTTGCTCGGGAGCACTCCGCTGTTCGGGAGCACTCCGGTGGAGCGGGCCATCGATGCGCTCGCCATCGGCTTGCCGGTGGTGGCCGCGGTCGGCACCGCGCAGCTCTCCCCCGGAGTGACTCCCGCGCAGTTCTGGGTGCTGGTCGGCTGCGGCCTGGTCCAGAGCGCCGTCATGTGCGGCTACCGCTGGTTTCCGCTGCTGGTCATGCTGGTGACCTGCGCCGCGGAGCTCACCGCGGTGCTGGGGGGTGGCCGGAGCCTGGCGCTCGGGGTGTTGCTGGCGGCGTCCGGGCTGGCCGCCTGGGCACCCGCTCGCCACCGGGTGATCGGCGGCACCATCGGGCTGGGCCTGCTCGCGGTGGAGTACCTGGTGTTGAGCGGATCGACGACGGCGTGGATCGGCTTCGTCACGGTCTTCGTCGGCTTCGTGGCTTTGTGGATAACGGGACGGTTCGAGGCGTATCAGCGGGCCAGGATCACCGAGCTGGCCACCCGGTCCGCAGTGCTGGAGGACGCGGTTGCGCGGGAGCGCTCGCTGCTCGCCCGCGAACTGCACGACATCCTCAACCACTCGGTGACCACGATGATGCTCGACGCCGAGGCCGGCGCCCAGACCGGCGACGAGGCGGCCGCGCGGGCCACCCTGTGGCGGGTGGCCGCCACCGGCCGCAGCTCACTGGCCGAGCTGCGCAGGCTGCTCGGGGTGCTGCGGGCCGACCCGGCCGACGGCAGTGGAAATGGCGCCTCGCTCACTCCGCCACCCACGCTGGCCCAGGTGGACGAGCTGGTGGCCGGCATTCCCGAGGGCGGCCCCCGGGTACGGCTGGAACGGTGCGGCACCCCGCGCCCGCTCGATGCCAGCATCGAGCACGCCGGCTACCGGGTGGTGCAGGAGGCGCTGACCAACGTCGCCAAACACGCCGGCCCGGTACCGACCTTGGTCCGGCTGAGCTACCTCACCGGCGCGCTGGAGATCGAGGTCCGCAACGCGGCAGGGCGCGCTCCAGCACGGAACAACGAATCGGCCGGAATCGGTCTGCTGGGGATGCGGGAGCGGGTCTCCTTGCTGGGCGGGACGCTGCACGCGGGTCCGAATCCCGACGACGGCTTCATCCTCGCCGCGTCGTTGCCGGTGCGGGAGGCGCCATGAGTATCCGGGTCCTGGTCTGCGACGACGAGCAACTGCTCCGCGAGGCGCTGGCCCGCATCGTGGACGCCGCCGACGACCTGGAGGTGGTCGCAACCGCCGCCGACGGGCATCAGGCGGTGGACGCGACGGCCCGCCACAACCCCGACGTGGTGCTGATGGACATCCGCATGCCGGTCTGCGACGGCATCGAGGCCACCCGCCAGATTCGGCGGACCGGCCCGCCGGGCACCAGGGTGCTGATCCTGACCACCTATGACCTGGACAGTTACGTCTACGCCGCGCTGCAGGCCGGAGCCAGCGGTTTCCTGCTCAAGGACGCGCCGAGCGAACGGCTGCGCGACGGCATCCGGATCGTGGCGGCGGGCAATTCGGTCCTCGCTCCCGAAGCCACCACCCGGATGCTGCAGGCGATGGCCCCCGACCTGCCCACCGAGCACGACCGCGTGGTCGCCGAGGCGATCCGCCACCTCACCGACCGGGAACGCGACGTCTGCCGGTTGCTCGGCGAAGGACTCTCCAATCAGGAGATCGCCAATCGGCTCCAGATCAGCCGTTACACCGTGAAGGTGCACGTCTCCAACGTGCTCACCAAACTCGGCCTGCCCGACCGGGTGCACGTCGCCCTCTGCTGGACCCGCCTGCACCGCTGACAGCGCCATTCAGCCAGGCTGATTCCGGTGCTCTTATTCCACCACCTCCACCTGCTGCATCATGCCGTCGTCCTCATGGTCGAGCAAGTGGCAGTGAATGACGAACTTACCAGTAAAATTTCGGTACTGGGTGTACATAACCAGTGGCACTGATGCCCCAGTGGATCCTGGCACGACGATGGAGTCCTTCCAGACCCGCTCCGGCCCGTTGGGGCCGGTCCGTATAATCTGAAATGGATTGACATGGATGTGGAATACGTGCCCACCCCGCTCCGAGCTCAGTTCCCATTTGTCGATTTCGTTCAGTTTCAGTTTTCGCGGCTCATCCGCCTCACGGTAGGCCCTGCCGTTGATGGCAAAGGACCCTCCGGTGCTCGCATCAGTATCGAAGACAACCTTTTGGGGGGCTTTCGCGGGGCCTCGCGTCCACTGTTCCTCGAGGGATTCAAGCTCCCCACCGTTCTGCCAGCCGTAAGCGATTTCCTGCATCTCGGCATCTGTCGGTAACTCCTGGTCCTTGACCTCTTCACCTTCCACTACCACCGCCGCTACGACGCGTTCGAGCTGAGGTTCCGCCGTCGTCGCCTGAGGACTGGCGAGCCTCCCCTCGGGGTCGCGGACGTTGATCATCATATAGGTGCCCGGTGTGGTGCTTGCCTTCACCAGGACATCGCTCCGGTAGCCGGATTGCAGTTCCACTGCGTGCTCTGGGATCGGTTCCCATTTGTCGACCCGAGGTAGGTAGTGCCCGTCCAGCGCAATCTCATTGAGATCATGTTCGGCGAGTCGAAGCCGTAGTAGCTCTTCAAACGTGGCACCGATCATGCGCCAGCGCTGGACCTCCCCGGGTCTCATCGTAATCCTCGGAGCGAGCTGGCCATTGATGGTGATACGTCGCTTGGAGTCGCTCCAGATTTTCCGGTCGGGTCGGCTTACATCCAAGTTCTCGAGCTCACCTTTTTCGTTGTAAAAGATTGACTGAAAAACCAAAGTCTTCTCTTTTATATTTTTCAGAGAGTCCGGAAGCATGCTCCGGTCGGAGTCGGGATTGCCGAGGTTCTCGTTGTCGTCCTCCACGATGAGCGGTCCGGCCATGCCGCTCGATACCTGGGTGGCGGTAGACCTGTGGGCGTGGGCGTGATACCAGAAAGTCCCCGTCGGATGGTCTTCGGGAACCGTGACCTCGTAATCTTGATGCGCTTTCGGCCCATACTCGATCAACACGTTGTCGCTTGCCGTGATGAGGTTTCCTTCGGCGTCCTTCTTGCCTTCCGGGTCGACTTGCGCACCATGAGTGTGCAGATTGGTCAAGTCAAGAGTGGGTATCTCAATACCGTGCGTCATCTCGTCCTGCGCCGAGGGCGACAAGGGCGACAATATCGTGGGGCTTTCGAGATTGTTCTGCACCGTGAACCTCAGTGTCTGCCCCGGTTTTACCCGTAGCGTCGGTCCGACGAGTTCTCCGTTGTAGGTACGCAAGCGGAGGCCACATCCGGCGATCTTCGTCTCGTTAGGGTCCGAGTACCTGATCTCCAGGGGACGGTAGTTACGCACGTATCCCGTCATGGGATCCTCCGGCGCTTGAGGTGGATCTTTGAGCTCTTCGAATGGCCTGGGCTCATACGTTTGTGCTTCATCAAGAGACGCGGGAGCAAAGAATCCCGGTGGATATTTGGGCGCCCCGGGGAGCGAACTGGTATCGAGGGGGATGTCAGTGTAGGGGCAGGTGGCGGATGATATCGTAGGGCTACCGCTCGTTGGGGCACCGCACGCTGCCACCAGGATTATGAGCGACGTAAAAACTCCACCGACTGGACTTATCTTTGCCATTAGGTTATCCCCTAATTCTTCTCCCCCCTCCCCTTAAGTCAAGTACCATGGATGAAACATCGAAATCACCTATAGGCGACCCGCCTTCATGTATGAACTCACTCCGGTCCGATAAATCTATTTAATATTCGTCTCGAATGAGGGGCCTCCTTGGGGAGCGTTTGTTGTCTTCATGACAGTGACGCTAGAATGACCGCACCGAGGTATCGACTCCACCGCAATCAGCTTGCGCAGTCGGCTCGACCGTGCCGACTTGATATATTCAAACAAGCGAAACTATAAGGGGCCCCACAAGGTCTCGAAAATTCAAGGCCTCGAAAACTCATCGCAGAGCGTGAGCTACCATAAGCTTACGTGGTGCACCAAAGAATGAGAGGTGCATCTCAATCTTACACCCGAAATAGTGAAAAGATTCCGATTCTGTGGCATTTGGTGATGACTCGGAAGGTGCTCGTCACTGGGTCGGGTGGCCAAGACAACTCACTCGTGGTGGTGGGTGCCGCAACGGTGAGATCCTGTGACTGTCCAGCTTTCGCACCCATGCAGGGCAAGCCTTCAAGCCTTGGCTCTCGACCCGGGTGAGGTAAATCCGGTTAAGCCGGCTCGTCCCACGGTGTCTCAACACGGTCGCGTGCCAAATTCGGCCTGTCCGACCACGTGCACGTAGCCTTCTGCTGGATCCGCCTGCACCACTGACGCCACGTCCGCTTCGCTGGCGACGTCATTTCCCTCGGAACGTCATGGTGCAGGCCCGCACCGTTCCCGGTAGCAAGGGTGGGGACGATCGGAGGCGCGGTGCGGATTCTGCTCGGCTACGCGAGACCACATCGCTGGGTGCTGCTGGGCGGAGCGGTGCTGGCGGTGCTGGGCAGCGCCGCAGGGCTCGCCCAGCCGTTGGCGGCGAAAGCGGTGATCGACACGCTCGCGGCGGACGGTTCACTTGCCCCGTCTCTGGTGACGCTCAGCGTTCTGGTGCTGGCCAGCGCCGCGATCAACGGCGGTTACAGCTGGCTGCTGGCCCGCACCGGCGAGCGGGTGGTGCTGACGGTCCGTCAGACCGTGGCCGGGCGGTTGGTCCGGCTGCGAATTCCGGAGCTCGACGTCCGCCAGCCCGGGGACCTGGTCGCTCGGGCCACCGCGGATACCACGCTGCTGCGCACGGCCACCACATCGGCGCTGGTGCAGCTGGTCAACGGCACTGTCGGGCTGGTAGGAGCACTGGTCCTGATGGCCGTGCTCAACCTGCTGCTGTTCGTGGTGACCGCCGCCGTGCTGGTGGTCGTGGGCATCGTCGTCGGCGTGGTGTTGCCCCGTATCCGGGCGGCCACGACGCGGGCGCAGGAGTCGGTCGGGCTGATCGGTGCGGCGCTGGATCGGGCGCTCGGCGCGGCCCGCACGGTCAAGGCCTCGGGCGCCGAGCAGCGGGAGACGACCGCGGTGCACGCCGCCGCCGAGCGCTCCTATCGCGCCGGCCTGGACAGCGCGCGCTGGAACGCTGTGCTCGCGGTCGTGTCCGAGCTCTCCTTCCAGGCGTCCTTCCTGGCCGTTCTCGGGGTCGGCGGTGCCCTGGTGGCAGCCGGAACGCTGCCGGTGTCCACCCTCGTGGCGTTTCTGCTCTACCTCTTCTACCTCACCGTTCCGGTCAGCGAACTGATCATGGCGGGCAGTTCGATTCAGCAGGGACTGGGCGCGGCACAGCGCCTGACCGAGGTCGACCGGATGGCGGTGGAGCCCGACGTGGACCCCACCGGTGTGGTGTTTCCCCGCTCCGACCGGCCACCGGCCATCGAGCTCGACGACGTGCGGTTCTCTTATCCGGGCCGTGACCCGGTACTGCATGGGATTTCGCTGCGCGTGCCGGGCAGCACGAGCGCCGCGCTCGTCGGGCCGTCCGGGGCGGGCAAGTCCACGATCTTTTCGCTCCTAATGCGGTTCCACGAGCCCGACGGCGGCCGGATCACCCTCGATGGCCGCTCCCTGGCCGGGCTCGCGCGTGTGGAACTGCGCCGCCGTGTCGGTTTCGTTGAGCAGGACGCGCCGGCGCTGGCCGGCACGTTCGGCGAGAACCTGCGCTACGCGGCACCGGAGGCCACCGACACCGAGGTGGCCGAGGTGCTGCGCGCCACCCGGCTCGACGAGCTGGTCGCGCAGCTACCCAGCGGGCTGGACACCCACATCGGCCCCCGTGGGGTAGCTCTCTCCGGCGGCGAGCGGCAACGACTCGCGATCGCGCGAGCCCTGCTGCGCCACCCGGAGGTGCTCCTGCTCGACGAGGCGACCTCGCAGCTCGACGCCCGCAATGAGGAGGCCCTGCGCGAGACGATGCGCCGAGCCGCCGACTACTGCACAGTGCTCGTCATCGCCCACCGCTTGTCCACGGTGCGCGACGTCGACCACATCGTCGTCCTGGAAGCCGGCCGCGTCCGCGCGACCGGACGCCATGACGAGCTGCTGGCGTCCGACCCGCTGTACCAGGAGCTGGCAGCCACCCAACTCATCCAGACCTGAGCGGGCCGAGCGCCCCTCGCCCAACCGGATCGGGATGCTGAGGGGCTATGCGGGTGGCGGCCTGGTGAGGGCGTCAAGTAGCGAGCCCCCGCACCGCTGTGCCCGACGAGCGTTCAACAAGCGGCTGCCAGCACAACGGGCCCACCAGTGGGCTGTGCAGTAACGCAAGGCCTGGGCCAGCTTCGCGATCTAGGCTTCGGATGGCGCTCATGGTGCCAGAGTTGAGGCGGCACTGGAGCCGGGGCGGTTACCGGAGTGGTTGGGTACAGGGAGTTGCACGGCTAGCATTGCGCCTGGTCCGCCGATTTTGCGAGGTCAATCGGCATGGTCGGCGTCGGCCATCGGGTGCCGGGTTCTGACGTAGATCACGTGGGGTCCTCGGCGGGGGCTGTCCGGGGCGAAGTCGAGGGCCCGGCCCGCAGTCATCGAGTAGCCCCGCACGGCGCACACCAGCACCGTGCACCGCACATCGCGCACCACCACGTGCTGACTCGCCGGTCCGACGAGGGTGGGTCAGGGGACCCCGCCGCCGATGCGCACGTTGCGGCCCGCTTCTGCCGTCCGTCATGTCCATGGGGTTCCTATCGGTCACCTCATGTGCCACTGTCCAACACCAGCGGTAGCGTCCTACTCGACTCGGCAGGAGGTCGTCCATGGATCTGACCGAACGTCCCGGCCCGGCCCGGCTTCGACCGTCCCGTCGACAGTGCCCTGCCCCGGCACGATCACCGGACATGTTGGGGTTCGCGTCACGACCAGCACCGAAGCTCCTACCATAAGGAGATCCGATGGACCAATCGTCGATAGACCCATTGCAGGGTAAATCAGCTGGACAAGATCAATTCAACCTCGAAGCATTCTTTCGCGAGGGGTTGGCTCAGGCGCTGGGGACGAAGGCGCAACTCAACGTCATGCTCGCGGGTCGCGTCGGTGTAGGTAAGAGCACACTGGTCAATGCCATCTTCGGTGAGCAGATCGCCGAAACCGGTGTCGGTCCTTCGATCACCCAGACCATTCAACGTTACTCGCGCCCGGATACACCAATCGCGGTGTACGACACCCCGGGTATCGAGCTCGGCGTCGAGGCGGATCTGCTCGCGAAGACCTACCTCACTGAAATTCGAGCGCAGCTCGGAGAGGACGACACCCGGATTCACTTCTGCCTGTACTGCGTCCGGGCCAGGGACGAGCGATTCGAAACCGTTGAGGCGGAGGTCATCAAGGCCCTGGCGAAGGACGTGCTGGTGGCCCTGGTGCTCACGCAGTGTCCGACGGCGGAGGATCCGAGAGCGTCGAAGTTCGCCCAGTATCTCGACTCGCTGGCACTTCCCGTGCTCGACGAAAAATGCTTCATGACGCTGGCGGAGGAAGACAAGGTCGCGGGCGTCAGACTCGCCCCGTTCGGCCTCGCCGACCTGGTCAGTTCGATCTATCATCAGCTGCCGGATGCCCAGCGGCACACGCTGGCCAGCTACCAGCGGGTGTCGTTGGAACTCAAGGTGGCCGAGGCCAGGCGTCATGTGAACTTCAGCATGGGCACGGCCGCACTGATCGCGGCGACTCCCATTCCGCTTATTGATTCAATCCCGTTGAGCGCACTTCAGATCGGCATGCTGGGTCAGATCACGACCATCATGGGATTCAAGGCCAACCCCAAGGCTGTCGCTACCGCATTCGCCGCCGTGCTCGGTGTCGCCTCTGCGGCCAGGACGACGGCGAGCTTTTTCAAGATATTTCCCGGTATTGGCCGGACGATCAACGCGACCATCGCTTCCACCACGACGAAGGCACTGGGCGAGGCTTTCATCACGGCGTGCACCAAGGTACGCCAGCGTCAGATGGCCGGCGAAACGATACATGAGGAGGATATCGTCAGCGAGTTGCTCAAGGAGCTGCCGTCCCTGGTCAAGGGACTGCTTGCGAAAACAGCCATCTGACCGAGGTTCCACCCAGCTGACCGCGGCGGTCAGCTGGGTGGATGAGAACTCGAAAGCGCGCAGCTACCGGCGCAGCCACCACAGGGACCGCAAGGACCCAGCTCCGCCCCCTCCGCAGGACAGTGCACCTCAGCGCGGTATGACTGTGCCTCCTGGGCAATCCGCGCGAAGACCATCTTGCTGAATGCTGGAGTGCCGGACGCGTCGAGCAGACTGGTGCGACCGCCCAACACGTCGTCGACCAATGTGCGGAACTCGTCGTCTTCGCTTCGCTCGCGCAGTAGCGCGAGCGCTTCCCGAAGCTCGTCGGACAACTCCGGTTCACCGCAGGCGACGTCCGTCATCGGCTCGTGGTCGACCATCGCTCCTCATTCTGGTGTGCTCATCGGCGCCCGGTACTGTGGCAGGATCTCACTCGGGAATCTCTATGCGGGGATCTTACCTGTCGTCAGTTGAGTTGCGCTCGAAGGCTACGGGCGGTCTGGCTCAGCAGCTCCGCGTGCTGTGGCCACTGGGCCACCTGCTCATCGAGTAATCGGGCGCCGTCCAGGAAATGACCTTGCACGCCCAGCGTGCGGCCCAGCTCAAGCAGCTCGTCCAACCCTGATCCGGGCAGCACGAGTCGCATCCGCAGCACCCATTCGAGATCACCCGGGCGCCCGAGCCTGCGGTAGACCGTCCGCAGGTTCTCCAGGATCCTGGCCAGGATGGTTCGCTTCGGGGTGGTCATGAGTAGGTGCGGCCCGAAGGGGACCTCGGGGCCGGCTTGGGTCGCGGCCCGGAACAACGCTTCGCAGCCGCGGACGTCGAGCAGCGTGCCGCCGCTGAACGCATCGAGGTAGTGATCGGTCGCCAGCGGCCGGACCAGGAAATGACCCGGCATACCGATGCCCTCCAGCGCCAGCCCGGCACGACGCCCCACCTCGATGCACACGACCGACAGGGTGATCGGGATGCCCAGCTTGCGGTCCAGCACCTGGTGCAGCAATGAGTTGCGTGGGTCGTGGTAACGGGTGGCGTTACCGGTGAAACCGGCGTCGATGAAAAGTCTGCGGATGAGCGTCTCGACGGAGTCGACTCCCTTGGCCAGCCGGTCGAGCTCGCGCAGCCACCGGTCGGCGTCGAGGCCCGGATCCGCACCGGCCGCAATCGCGAGCGCGCCCTGGTCGAGGTCCGGCCCGGGCCCTCGCCCGGCCAGCAAGGCGGTGAACTGCTCGACTGGGTTCACAATGCCCTAGATCGTGCGCCCTTACGCGCCGAATGTCGACCCTGTCGTGGTGACCAGTCGAACCTGCCTCCGAGCTACCGGACGTGTCCGCTGAACGTCCCTGGTTACCTGCGGGAGCGTCGGGTGCCAGCCTTGCCGTTCTTGCGTTGGCCACTGTTGTCATAGCGGTTCCACTCTTCCTGGACGATCTCCTCACCGTTTTTCCACGATTTCTCAAAGTGCTTGTCCAGGTAGCTTTCAAATATCCCGTCGGCACTGGAAGTTCTTTTTACGATCAACGAGAAATTCAGGTACGCCTCACTTCCGTACGGGTAGGGATTGAGCAGCATCCGATCCGATGTGCAGATCCCGAACACTGTGGGTGCATTTTTGCAGAAACGGACGTTTTCGCGTTTCAGTCCGGCTTCCTTGAGGTTCGCGAGGTTGAGAAATATCTCTTCGTAGATCGCCCCGAACTGTCGCTTCTCCTGCTCCGCCCGGGTATCAGCCTGGGTGGGGTGCGTAAAAAGCAGGCGGACATTACAACCAGCATTAAGCGCGCGACGGATCATGGTGACACCGTCGAATCGTCCAATGACTTGAACCGAGAATCCTTTCATCGATGAGCACACGATCCACAGGCGTCCCCCCGCCCCACTTTGAATCTCCTGTTCCAGCGGTCCGACGAAACTGGTCAGCGCATCTCCTCGAGTGCGATAGACACCTTCGAGCCCGGTTTGTCTCATCTGGCGCAGCAGCGGGTCGGCATTGTCGGCGGGCAGCGGGGACTCCAGAGCGGGCACCGCAACCTTGGTCCAGGCCTGGTGCCAGGTCAGCAGGTCCGCGTCCCCTCCGGTCAGCGCTCTGAGCACGGCTTCGACAAGTTGCCAGCTCGGCAGCCGCCGCCGCTGCGGGTTGAAGACATCGGCCACTGTGCTGGCTGGCCGCCGTGTTCGTCTGGCGATCTCTGAGTACGATAGATTGTCGTAGTTGAGCTTCAATGCCCGGAGGATCCGAACGAACTCCTCGATTGTCGTTGCCTGTAACGGATCGGGGTTGGCCAGCCCAGGTGGCGAGTATTCTTCTCCCGCTGCCGAGCGCATGCCCCGTTGCTTGTCTCTAGCGAATTCCCACTTGAATCGCCACTCATCTGGGTCATCGCCACAAGCGTTCACAAATGCCTCGGTGACTTCCCAGGTGGGTAGGTCCTTGCCCTTGGCGGCCCGGGAGAGCGTGGTATGCGAAAACCTCGCCATGCCTGCCATCTGCCGATACGGAATGCTGCCCGTTCTCTTGCGCAGGGCAGCAAGGCTGGATGCCAGTTCAGCGACCGGGTCCCCATGTGGATCGATCGGGTGTGCTTGCATCATGGTTGCTCACCTCCAATAGCCTGCTGCAGGAAGGTGATGACTGATTCGACGACGCTGTTAAGCCCTTCGAACAGGTCGCGAGCGGTCGTCGCGGCTTCGCTGGGATGCCTGAGCACATAGACGATTAGCAGCAGGCACAGCACCAACCAGAACAGTCGTCGGAGGCCACCACCGCGTCGATGGTCGAGGTATGCCGGCTTCATGCCCGCTCCCCGATCACCGCGCGAAACTGATCACCTAGTTGCCTCGGCAGGCGGGTGCCAGGGGAGTATGGGGCAGATTTACCGTGCGCAGTGCAGTGTTCAGACATGGTGGGGCACCATCTCTCTGAGTTGCCCTGAGGTTGCTTGACTCAAGGGCACATGGTCCGGACGAGGTAACGGCGGTACGTGCAGTGGACCGTCTGGGCCTCGAGGCGTTGCCGCGACCACGAGAGACGCGTCCTTTGCGCAGAGTCAGTACAGCACTGTGTTCGGTTGCTCACAACTGATGATCGGTACGATTTGGACCGGTGATCGGTGCGGAACCCATCCGAACCCTGAGCTGAAACGTGCCGGAGACGACGCAACGTCCCTTACGCCCTGCACCACTTGTTCCTACGCGCCGGATCCAAGCAGGTCAGATCGTCCTCATGGTGCAGGTTCCCCCGGTGTCAACCGACCTTGTACGGGCTCGTCTGGCACCCTGGCCAGTTGTTCCCGCACCAAGCACTATGGCTGTTACGACAGCTGCTTGCCGGGGGACGAGCTGCCGATCCCCCAGTGGCCGACCAGCACGCCGAGCTCCCGAAGGCAACGTCTGTTGGTCCGGACGAGGGTTTCGGGATTGATGAAGGTCCTCCGTTGCCGCGGGGGACCTTCACAATTTCTGACCCACCAGATCAGAGTATGAGCCGGGCGAGCCAGCCGCAGACTTCCTGAGCCGTGGCCTCGACGGTGCGGTCTGTGGTGTCCAGCAGCGTCACCGGTGGATTCAGGGTCGCGGCGCTGGCACCGAGCCATTCGGCGTATTCGAGCATCTCCGCGATCCTGGGCTCGTCCCATTCCCGCCACGCGGGTCGGACGCGCAGCCGACCGGCCAGTACGTCGGGGTGACAAGTCAGCGCCAGATAGTGCACGGTGCTGAACAGGGCTCGTTCGGGCAATGGCTCGAGCTCGGGCGGGACCACGGTGCCGCAGAGCAGCACCGGCCGTCCGTTCTGCCCGATCATCGCCGCCAGCCGCAACCACGTCGAGCGGAACAGCCGGTGGTCGTCGGTGGGATCGCGTAGCTCGGGCACCCACAGGACGTCCTGCTCAAGGACCACGAACCGGTCGGACAGCCGAGGCGGCAGTAGTCGGGCCACAGTGGACTTGCCGGTACCACTGGGGCCGATCAGGCAGAACAGCGGTTGACGAACGAAGACCTGCTGGTGCCCACACCCGCCACAGATCAGTGGCTCGGCTGTAAATTGCCGGCCCACCGACGGCAGGTCCACCAGCGCTCCACAGCGAGCACAGATCAGTGGGTTCATCCAGCGTCGAGGTGAGAACTCAGCCGAACAGGTCCCCGAGGAAACTCCCTCGACCCCGCTTATGGTGCCCGTAGGGGCCGGGCGAGTCGGAATGTCCTCGATAGGGCCGGGGTGAGTCGGAGTGGCCTCGATAAGGCTGCGGCGAGTCGGAGTGGCCCCCAGAGTGGCTTCGGTAGGGCCGAGGCGAGTCGGAGTGCCCCCCCGAGTGACCTCGATGCCCGCCCGGTGCCAGGTACGGCGCCGCGCCCGATCCGTAGTAACGCTGTTCGGCTTGCAGGATCAGCTCCAGCTCACCGTGGTCGAGGAAGATTCCCCGGCACTTGTCGCACTGCTCCAGGTGCACCCCCTGCTTGTCGACGGTGCGTAGCGTGCCATGGCATTTCGGACATATCACGCGATCAGCATACGGGGTGCCGGTCCGGTCAGGTCGTCGAGAACCCCGGCTAGTCGGACGCGTTCTCGCGGCGCCGCCGAAAGACCTTGGGCATCCGGTTGACCAGGCGGTTGAGGTCGGAAACGCTGTCCAGCATCTGGTTCAGGTCGGGGCTGACCTGTTCGATGCGGCCCAGCAGCGGAATCACGTCGCCGTCCATCGCGCTGGCCAGCTGAGGAAGCCGGTCGATGAGCGAGACCAGGGCGTCGATCTCTTTCGGGTCGATCGTGTCCGCCATCCGCCGCACCGTCGGTTCGAGGCGGCGCAGCGGTTCGGAGTAGCTCTCCAGCAGGGGCGCCGCGCTCGCGGTAAGGGCGCCGACCTGGTCGACCGTGGCGGCGGCGGCTCGCGCCGCGTGGCCAGCGGTCTCCACCACGCCGTCCACCCTGGTGATGATGTGGCCGGTGCGCTCGAGATGGGCCTGGGTCCGGGCCACGGCCTCGTTCACCGAGGCGAGGGTCTGCTCCGCGGCAGCCACCAACCCGATCACCCGGCCAGGCAACGCCAGTAACGTCACGGTGGCATCGAGAACCACGGCGACCGGACGGGTCAGCACAGTGGGAAGTCGGAACAGGGAGCTCATGACCAAGTTGTACCGCTTTCGTACTAAATATTCTGAGTAAGGCTACTTATTGGTTGACGAGCGAAGCTGTCCCAGCAGCACGCCGAGGTTGTAGGCGGCGCTGGTGTTGCCCGCTTCGGTGGCCTTGCGGTACCAGGTCTGCGCCTCCTCCAGCTCACCCCGATGTTCCAGCAGCACGCCGAGGTTGTTGGCGGCGTGGGTATTGCCCGCTTCGGCGGCTTTGCGATACCAGGTCTCCGCCTCGGTCAGCTCACCACGTTCCTTCAGCAGCAGACCCAGGTCGTAGGCGGCGTCGATATCGCCGGCCTCGGCGGCTTTGCGCCACCAGGTCTCCGCCTCGCTCAGCTCACCACGCTTCTCCAGCAGCAGACCGAGGTTGTTGGCGGCGTCGGTCTTGCCCGCCTCGGCGGCCATCCGCCACCAGGTCTCGGCTTCGGCCAGCTCATTCCGGTCCTTCAGGAGCTGGGCGAGGTAGTTGGCGGCGTCGGTGTCGCCTCCCTCGGCGGCGGTGCGCCACCAGGTCTGCGCCTCCTCCAGCTCACCCCGCTCGACCAGCAGTACGCCCAGGCCGGTGGCGGCGTGAGTGTCGCCGGACTCGGCGGCGGTGCGCCACCAGGTTTCGGCTTCTTCCAGCTCACCGCGCTGCACCAGCAGCAGGCCGACGTAACTCGCGGCGTCGGTGTCGCCCCCTTCGGCGGCGGTGCGCCACCAGGTTTCGGCTTCTTCCAGCTCACCACGTTCTTCCAGCAGCGCCCCGAGACCGGCGGCCGTGGCCGGGTTGCCCCCCTCGGCGACTTTGCGCCACCAGGTCTCCGCCTCGGTCAGCTCACCACGCTTCACCAGCAGTATGCCCAGGCCGGAGGCGGCCGTGGTGTCGCCGGCTTCGGCGGCGGTGCGCCACCAGTTCTCGGCCTCATCCAAGTTGCCCCGCTTGGCCAACAGCACGCCCAGCCCGGTGGCCGATTCCGAATCGCCCGCCTCGGCGGCGGCCCGCCACCAGGTCTCCGCCTCGTCAAGTTCCCCACGGCGCACCAGCAACCGGCCGAGCCCGGCGGCGGCGGTCGTGCTGCCCGCCTCGGCGGCCGGACGCCACCAGGTCTCCGGCTCGTCCAGCTCACCCCGCTCCACCAGCAGCAGCCCCAGGCCGGTGGCGGCATCCGGGTCCCCCGCCTCGGCGGCGCGACGCCACCAGGTTTCCGCCTCGCCGAGCTCGTCCCGTTGCACCAGCAGCACGCCGAGGTTGTATGCCGCAGTGGTGTCGCCCGCCTCGGCGGCTTTCCGCCATAAGGCCTCTGCCTCGTCGAACCCGCCGAACTCGACCAACTGCACTGCCTCGTCGTACGGGTCGGGCTTCTCCTGTGGGGCCGGTTCAGCTTCGTGCGGGCCGGGTTCGCCGGGTCCGGTCTTCGCGCCGTCGTCTGCTGGCATGACCCTGATCCTCCCGGTTGATCACCTTCGCCGGTACGCGTCCAGCTGAGCGCAGGATCACAGGTCGCGCAACGGGATGAAACCTAAACGTATCAGTGCCCTGCCCTTCGTCATCAATGATGATTATTAGGGGGAGTAGGAGCCAACCATCATGACAACGACACCGACCGCCGATGTGGCGTACCTGAATGAGCGGAACCGCGCATGTCGGCCAGAGCCTGCCGAGCAGCTCGTTCGCTGGCAGCGCGCCCTGCTGGGCGCCGCCGAGCGGGCCGTCGAGCTGTATCCCGGTCCAGTGGGGGAGCTGATCGCGCGTGAACTCCACGACGCGCTGCAGTTCGAGTTCATGGCCGCTACCGACGGTCAGACCCATCGGCTCGTCAAGTATCTGCTCGCCCAGCCACCCGAGGCGGCGAGCAATCCACACGACGGGTCACCGGCAGGCGGCGAGCGCTGCTCCGGTGCCGTGGCGTAAGCGGGCGCGAGTTTCATCGAGGTCCCATCACGCTGGTCCGCGACTTGGGTCCAGCAGCGAGTACTGCGATCGTCGCCACCGTCACCCCGATCGCCAGGGCGGCGAACGTGGCGATCGTCGGGCGGTCCGGGGCCAGTAACGGCTGAGCGCGCAGGGCCTGCCACGTCACGAGTGCTACCAGCCCGGCGTAGCCGACAGCCGCCACCAGGATCAGTCGCAGTCGGATGGTGGCGTTCAGCCGGGTGGCCGCGGCCAGCGTGGCGGCCAGCAGCGGCAGAATCTGCAGCGCATGCATACCGATGAAGTGCCCGATGCGCAGGTCACCACCGGTGGTGCTCCAGCCGACCAGGGCAAGCCCCGGTCCACCGTCCGGCACGCCGACGGCGTGCGCGTCGCCTCCGATCATCAGCATGCCCAGCCCCATACCCGTCAATGCGATGAGCAGGCCGAGTCGGACCGCCCACGTGGTCGCCGGATCCGGCCCCGGCCTGCGGAAGAACTGCAGCGCGATTCCCAGCGTCGCCAGCCACAGGACCGCGATGGTCATCCCCATGATGCTGAATAGCATCTCGTCGAACGCGCTGTCGTCATTGAAGTGACTGCGCCGCCCGCGCGCCGCCTGCCCGACGATGATGACCATCTCGATTCCCGAGGCGGCGACGATCACCCAGCCGGCGAGCTGGGATCTCCGGCCGGGCCGGTCGAGCTTCGCCAGCATCCAGGCCAGTGCCGCGCCATAGAGCATGAACGACAGCGCGAACTTCAGCGGCTTGAACCACAGCGGCGCCCCGAGCAGTGTCCGGCCGTCCACCACCGACGCGACGACGAGCGCGCCGGCCAGCGCGGCCATCGTCACGCTGAACCAGAACAGCCCAGGGTGCCCCCGCCGGGCATCGGTGAGCACCTCTCGAACGGCCATGACAAGCCTCCAACCGCGGTCGAACGGCAATAGCGAGGATCGCACTGTGGGACGCAGCCCCGAGCCGAGCATTGTCGAGGTGTCCCTGCCCTGAGCCGTCTACCCACTCACCCACGGCCGGGGCAGCCATCCCTATTCGCAGTTACCGGACGCCGCTGGGCTGCCGGTCGTCCGGTCCACGAGAATTCCGAGCTGCCGACCGGGACACTGCGTGCCATCCTGCGGCAAGCTGATTTCACCCTGACGAACCGACCGAACTCCTCTAGGTACCACGATGACCGCCATGATTACCGCTACGCATCCGGCCGAGTCGACCGAGACCGGGCGGCTCGATCTTCCCGCCCTCGCGGATGGGGCGATCCTCACCCATGTCCTGACCGGGGAGGAACGTAGTCGCGGCATGCTCGCCGTGGACGGGGACCTCGATCTGTGGGCCCGGTTGGCGCAGGAAGGCTTGCCGCTGTGCGGTGGTGGCGCGCTGCGTGTGCAGACGTTGGACGATGGGCCGGATGACGCTTCGGTGAGTCTCGTCGGCCCCGATGGCTGGCTGGCGGCGTACGAACCCGGTGTGCTGCTCGGCCTGCGGCTGGCCGGGGGGACGCTGTATGTCGTCGCCTTCGAGGAGTTGCCTGATCCGGACGGACGGCAGGGCAAACGCATCGAGACGGTGCTGGCAGCGTGCCACGCGGCAGTGCTCGCCGCCCTCGACAGTTTCCACGACCGGTCGGTCGCCGATCCGGATGCCGACCCCCGCCCGTCCCTGGTTGAGGTGCTGGTCGGCTTGCTGGCCGAGCACCCCGGCGCGCTGCGCTTTCCGCTACCTCCCCTCGGGACGCTTCTTCCCCTCGGGGGCATGACGGTCGTTGACGGCAGCATCGGCTTGGCGGTTCGGCCGTGGGACAGCGATGCCGACGGCCTGTCGCCGGTGGAGATGGAGGCCCTCGCCCAGGCCCGTGCATACCTGCGCCAGCAGGTCCACCTGCACTACCTCGAACCCGCCCTCCCCGTCGACGGCATTCCCGTGTTCCTCGACGTGCTGGGTGTGCCGGCCGTACTCGAGCGCATCGCTGATGAGGTCGAGGCGGATCCGCTGCCCGCTCGTTTGCTGGAGGCCCTGCGTGCCGGGGCGCAGACCCGCGAGCAACGTGCCGTGGCGGCCTTGCTCTCGGCTCGGGCCGCCGAGGGCAACGGCGATGCCGACACCGCGCTGGCGCAGGTCGAGGCCGCCCTCGCCGAGTGGGACGACCTTGTCCTCGCGCTGCGGGACGCCGCCGGCTACGCCGCCGACCAGGGCGACGCCGCAGCCGCCGAGGGCTTTTTGCGCCGCGCCGGGATCCTGCCCGAGCACCCCCTGCGCCGCGCGCTGGACAAGCTGCTCACTCCCGCGCCCAGCCGTACACCGCGCAACCGCCCGTGCCCCTGCGGTTCGGGTCGCAAGCACAAGGCATGCTGCCTGCCCCGGCTGCGCCACCCGCTGCCAGAACGTGCCCCGCTTGTCTACGCCAGGCTCGTCGAGTACGCCCAGCGGGGGGCGAACTCGCGCTGCTACGACGCCTACCTGGCGCTCTGCGCCGACGTGGTGCCGCTGCTCGCGCTCGACCTGGCGATCTTCGAGGGTGGCCTGCTCGGGCGCTATCTGTCCGCTCGCGGGCACCTACTGCCCGATGACGAGCGAGTACTCGCCGAAGAGTGGCGCACGACTGCGCTGGTCGCCTACGAGGTCGTCGAGGTGCGGCGTGAGGTCGGGGTGACGCTGCGCCGACTGCCCGACGGAAAGACCGTGCGGCTTCGGGACCGATCGTTCTCCACCTGCGTGCAGCCCCTCGACCTGCTGTTGGCCCGCCTCCTCCACGACGGCGAGACCCCCCGGATAATCGCCCTCCCGCATCGCGTCTTCCCCATGCATCGCCAGGCCCTGCTGGCTCTGCTCGACAGCGATTACGAGCCCGAGCAACTAGCCGCCTTCTTCAGCTCCCAACCACCCAGTTCGTAACTCCATTCCTCCACTCGCAATCCCTCCACTCGCAACCGCCCAACCGCGAGGATGCCGATGACCCGCGAGGGTGCCCGATCATCACAACCCTGGCGTGACCGGCCACCATGTTCCCAGCAAAGGATTCGGACTGATCGTGCTGTGGCTGCGGCTACGCTGGCGGGCCAAACAGGAGAAGCAGGTGCATCGCCAGTACATGGTTCGCCATATCACACGGGTCCCCCGACGCATCGCTTCATACACCTGAACACGACCGCCGGTTTCCTAGCATGCTGTTGTCCCCTTCATCTTTCGAATCCAAGTAAGCCATCAGACCCAGAGACTTCCCTCCCACTCCCTCCCAATTACGCTGGATATACAACAAGACGCCTCGTGGCGCAACGACGGCGCATATCCTGCCCCGATAGCTCGACGACCGTGCGGACCGGACCGTACCCTCCAGTGTGCCTGAGCGGCGTAGCCCGTCTAGGGGTCTTCGTCGGACTGCGCGCGGGCCGAGCGTCTCGCCGCGCGAATCTGTGACAGGGACGAGTTGCCTGAGGGGGGTTGACGATGTCATGCACGTCGCCAACAAGCTGGTCGCCCAACTCCGCCGTCACACCAGCTGATATCTGGGCCGACAGGATACGTAAGCACCCTTGTCGATCACGAACAGGTGTCAACGGAACGTCCATGGCGCTCCTTACATTGCGTCGTCTCTGCGGCACCCAATTCACCCTCCATGGTCATCATTATTCACCCTCCATAGTCGTCATCGACTGCACAAGGTGATCACCCTATCCAGGGATGTGCGCAGTGCATGATTCCAGCTTACTGTATGTACACAGAACAACAGTATCCTCGAAGCTAAAGGGAGAGACACGCCATGCGCCGAACGATCAGGATAATGGCCGCCGCCGGATTAGGGCTTGGCCTGCTGCTCGGAACCACCGGATGGGCTGCCGCCGAGGACCAAACGGCTACCACCCAGCAAGAAATAACCATTACTGAGTGCATCACGAATAATGGGTATACTACGAAAAGTAGCGATTCCCCAAGCGGTTATATCTGCAAGGGCGGAAAATTTGACGGCCGTACTGTGAACAAGGAGAGCGTGGATTCAGCAATAGGTTTTCTTACGGGTTTCTAAGGAGGTTCGTTAAACGTGGCTCGGTTGTTCCGGGTGAATGCTGACCCATCCGGGTTGGCCGGTGGCTGTTAGAGAGCCTGAAAGGCGGGAGTTATAGGTTTTGAGTCAAGTCCGATTTTGGCAACGAACCCGTGGTAGATCGTTGGTCACGCCCGGGTGGCGTCCAATCGGCTCATCACGGCATTGAGGTTGGGTCATGTATCTCGTCAACAAGATGGTCGCCCAGCTCCGCCGCCATACCAGCTGATATCTGAGCCGACAGGATATGTACGCACCCTTGTTGATCACGAATGAGTGTCAACGGAACGTCGATGGTCCCCCTTAATATCGCGTCGTCTCTGTGGCATCCAATTTACCCTCCATGGTCGTCATCGACGACGCAAGGTGATTACTCTACCCGGGGATGCGCGTGGAAAATGACCCCGGCCGGGGGCTTGCGGGTCAGCAGCGCGGCGGCCAGAGCCTCGATAATGAGGCTGGACCGCAGGTGATCGGCCACAGCATATCCCACCACCTTGCGAGAACGCGGATCAATCACCGTTGCGGTATAAACCCAGCCCTCGACGGTACGCACGCAGGTAATGTCGCCGCACCAGCGAGTATGGGGCTGATCAGCAGTGAAATCTTGCCCGATCAGATCTGGAGCATCGACCGGCCACTGACCTGCGACAGTAGTCTTCTTCCACGCCCGGGGATGGCGCCCGTGCTCTCCAGTGTGCCTGAGCAGCGCAGTCCGTCATAGGGATCCTCATCGGGTGGAGCGCAGTCGATGAACCCGCATTCGGTCACGGTGACCTCGCGCTGCAAGCGCCCGGCCAGTACCACGGCCACCAGTC
>JBOHHE010000163.1:0-1912 GCA_050700355.1 Pseudonocardiaceae bacterium | reverse complement strand
GGATGCCGCCAGGCGCGGCTGGTGGTCCACCTACGACCTGCCGAACTGGCTGTTGGACTACGTCGGATTGGAAGCCGACGCCACCTCGGTGCGCACGCTATCCCTGGAAGTGATCCCCGGCCTGCTCCAAACCGAGGAGTACGCGCGACAGCTGCTAGCGCTCAGTCGTCGCTTCTCCGATAAGGAGGTGGACCGGCGGATCGCCGTGCGCATGCAGCGCCAGCAGCGTCTCACCGAACCGAATCCGCTCCAGCTGTCGGTCGTCTTGTCCGAGTCGGCGTTGCTGCGGTGTGCCAAGCAACCGGAGGTCGGCGGCCCTCAACTCCGCCACCTGGCCGAGCAGGCACGTCGGGACAACATCGAACTGCTGGTAATGCCCATCGACGTCGGCCTCTACATCGGCGTGTCCGGTGGCTTCGCCCTGCTCAGCTTTCCCGATGGGCTGCTGCCCGACACCGTGCACCAGGAATATCTGGTGGGCGGTCACCTCATCGACGCGCAGTCGGTCATCGACCAGCTGACTACGATCTATGAGGAGCTCCGTGGTCAGGCTCTCGGAGCGAACAAGAGCCTGACCCTGATCACGGAACTCCTTGATCACACGCGATGAGCAGGCAAGGAGCGGCATCATGAACGATGTCCCGGCTGCTGCCGTATGGCGGAAGTCTACCCGGAGCAACTCAATAGGAGAGTGCGTCGAGATCGCCGACCTGGCGGGCGGTGCGCGGGCGGTGCGCGACAGCAAGGACCCGGCCGGGCCCGCGCTGAGGTTCACGCCGAGCGAGTGGGCCGCGTTCACCGCGGGAATCCGCAACGGCGAGTTCAACTGATACCGGTCTGGAGCACGCCCCCCAGTGCACCGGGGGGCGTTTCCACGTTCAGCTCCCCTTGACCAGTTCGCTGGGTGGATCCGAAGGGGTGCGTATCTCGCCGGGCGCGCCCACGACGGCGAGTCGGTAATCGATGGTGACCTCCAGACCTCACACACCGGGGATCGTGATCGCTGCGCTGTCGTCGAGTTGACGCCGAACGCAGCTGCGGACCTCGTCGAGGGCATGACGTGCCGTCTCCGGTTCGATCCGGGAGGCGCGTACCAAGCCGGGCGAGGGCAGAACGAATGTCGGCCGGTCGCGGTGCGGACGTCGCACTCGTTGAGCTCCTGTTCGCGGGCCTTTGACTTGTCCCAGGCCGGTGTTCCGGCTCGCGGGAGTCACCGGATGGACTCCACCGGTAGGCTCGGTACACGTCTACGACGAGATCGACGACGTCCGCGTGCACGCCGCGCTTGCCACCGGATTGCCCGACCTCGACGCATTCGCCACCGCAGCAGCCCGCCTCGCGAACTGAGGATCGCCAAAGGTCGAGATCCGACAATTACCAGAGGTAAATGGATTCCGATCACGTCGGCGATGGCTCCGTCTGGAAGCCGACGCCACCTCGGTGTGCACGCTGTCTCTGGAAGTGATTCCCGGACTGCTCCAAACCGAGGAGTACGCGCGGCTGGCCGAGTCTCGCGAGAGCCTGGATCTGACGGGGCTGTTCACGATGCTGGAGCGCTGGCGGCGAGTGGCTGTGCTCCAGAGCGACCCCGAGGATTACCGGCGGGTGGTGCGCCGTGCGGCCGAGGCGCTGACCGGTGCGGAGATTCCCGCCGATGAGCCGCTGGAGCTCACCAGGGGGCCAAGTCCAGCATATCGGCCGCGAACCCCCGGTCGGCAGCATGGTTTCCAACCACCGCCATCAGGCGGCGACTTCGACCGTTCGTCCTCGGCTGGTCGAGGGGTGGCACGGGCTCGCCGGCGTCGTGCAGGCCCTCGATGTGGAAGGCGATCGCGTCGCGCATCTCGGCCGCGCACTCGTCGATGCCGGCACCGGTCGCCGCGACGCCCGGAAGGTCGGGGCAGTAGGCCGA
>JBOHHE010000162.1:0-23703 GCA_050700355.1 Pseudonocardiaceae bacterium | reverse complement strand
CCGCATCGTCGGCCGCGACGAGTTCTCCCCAGCGTCTCGGATTCTCCGACCTGCACACCGCGACATATCCATCCACCTGCTCGTCCTCGACCCAGATCAGTTCGGGGATGAACAGCTCGCGAGGAACGCCGCGTAATGCCTGTTGCCACTCAGAGTCAGCCATCACGATGCCCTACTTCTTCGGGTCATCCTTGGGTGGGTTCTCCTTGCCATGCCGCCCACCGTCACCCTTGGTCTTTTGCCACTTCGAGGGGTCGGGATTCTTTTGGCTTCTGTCTTTGTCGTCGTCGTGCTTTCCCATCGCACACCTTCCCTACACGCGGATACCGATTTCTGCGCACCCGGCCGAATTTTGCCGTCTCAGTTGAGGTGTGCCTGGGTGAGGACTTCTCGGGCGCGGTCGTCGAATTCGCGTGCGGCGGTGAGAGTGCGGTAGGGGCTGATCCGGGATCGAAGGTCACGTACGGCGGCGACGCAGCGGGAGGACTCCACGGTGGTGGACAGATCGAGGGCGCGGTGACCTGCCCGGAGTGCGGCGTCGAGGTCACGGCGGATCAGCGCGGCCCTGGCCAGCGTGGCCTGGCTCAGCGCTTCCCGCCGCGCCCTGTTCTGGGCGGCCGCAGCGGAGATCGATCGGCGAGCGAACCGCGCTGCCTCCACCGGCCGCCGCAAATCGGCAAAAGTATCCGCCCACAAACCGCAAAGGTGAATCTCGTCGATGAACCCCGCCCGGTCCGGCTCGGCTAGGGGATCAATACGTTCGAAAGCGTGCTCGGACTCGGCTACCGCATGCGCGGCTTCCTTGGCGTTGCCGAGCGCGGCATGCGCGCGCGCCTCCAGCGCAGTGAGCCGCGCGGCACACGCCGGGCTAAAGCCCCGGACAAGACCGTGACGTCCGGTAATCGCCAATTGCAGAGCTTCACGGGGGTATCCCAGCATCAAGGCTTGGTCAGACATGGTGGCCAGAACATTGGCGCCCAGCACCGCATCGCCGGATTCTTGGGCCAGCCGCAGCGCCTGAATGAGATAGCGCTGGGCGAGAGCTTGCCGGTCATCATCGGACGCCATCCACCCCAGCAAGCTGGCCTGCTCAGCAGCTGCCGCGAACAGAGCGGCACCAGCCTCGCTACCTGGGTCGGCGTCCTGCAAAAGGGGCAGGACCCCGCTGGTCAGATAATCCGTGAGGGCGCGACGGGTGTGGCCGCCGCCTCCCGTGGCGTCGGCCTCCAGGAATCCGGCGAACGCCTCCCGGATCAGGTGAACCTGCCCGAGACCGATCCCGCCCCCTGGGCGGGGCTCGGTGGCGTCGAGCACCGCGAGCAACCAGTCCCGGCTCGGCGCCACCGCGGCGACCACCAGGAACGTCCCCCTGTGCAGGAATCCACGCCGGCGCATGTCATACCTCCCGAGCTCAGCGACTGCCACCACGGTAGCCGCAATCGTCTCGCAGTACCGCAGACCGACCTCGTACTCGTCGGTTTCCTCCAGCCCGAGATCGACCGGTGTGATCGGATAGCCCAGGTGTTCGGAGAACAACTCGCTCAGCACCTCCGGAACCGGCGACTGCGGATGCTGACCCTCCAGCCAGCGCCGGATCCGACTGGCGTCGGTGTTGAGGTGCACACCACGAACCCGAGCGCGCTGATTCACCCGCCGCGCCAGCTCCTTGCGGGACCACCCCACCCGCGCCCGCACCGCCTCCAACTGAACGTTCACCTCTCGAACAACGACCACCGCGTTCCTCCCCGGTTTCAGCAACCTCAACGAATAAGCAGAACGTAGCCACCCTCACGCGTCTGGCAATGGCTCACCAGCATTCGCCACCCTCCGCCACCCTCCGAACCACTCGTGGCCACTGACCAAGATCTTTCCAGCGCCACCGTCGGGTCGATTGGCTTCGCACCGGTCGTCAACAGAGTGTATGTCGGAGAGGAACGAGAACTCGCTGTGATCAATTACGCACAGGAAGCGGAGCATCGCCCAGAGCTGGAACAGCACGACCTGCGCACTCGACATCCACCGTCCCCGGCCCTCCCGCGCCCGTATCTCTGCGGTGGTGACTCCCCCGAGGCGGGGCGGCCGGTTCCCGATCACAGTGCGGTGGCCACACGGCGGCTGACCGGTCCTGAGCTGCTGGACTGGATCGCGTTGCGTCGCGTATCCGAGGGCGGCGTGACGATGCTCGGCGCGCACTACCTCGATCACGGCCAGAGGGTGCCGTGCTACCTGCCCGAGGCCGTCCGTCGATTGGCTGACGCCGAGCTGACCGAACTGCTCGACCCGAACCACCCCGGGGGAGCGCAGCGGGTCGTGATCACATCCCGAGGGCGAACCCGATACCAGGAATTGAACGCGATCTGCATTCCGGCGCAGCGCCCGACATAAGCCTCTGCCCACGGCGCGGATCGTATGCCGCCGTACGAGGCACCATGACCCTTCTCCAGGAGAATCGACATGGCCAGACGCACCAAGAGCACCAGACACACCAAGAGTAAAGCGCAACGGGGTTTGGTGACCTATCGCATTGTCTACATCAGCCGCAAGTACCCACACGCCCGGAATCAGGAACTGAAAGTGGACGTCCGGCGCGGGACAGTCATCGACACCGACCACGCAGTGGGACTGGTTGCCGTCCGCACACCGATACCACTGGATGAAGTCAGGATCATAAGGATCGAAGCATGCTGAACACCCACCGCTTCCGGGCGATGCCGAACATGCCCAGGAACATGACCGGCGGAGGCGGGCTACCCAACCCCAGGATGATGGCGAACTCGGCCCGGGTCTGGAATTAATCGATCAATGGGCGTCCGACTGAAGATCATCAGGTGAGTCGGGCGGGGTCGTGGAGTGCAGGGCTGATTGGTAGAGGTCGCGTTTGGGGACACCGTGGGCGGTGGCGACGGCGGTGACGGCGTCTTTGAGCCGCTCCCCTGTGATCACCCGCTCGGTCACCTCGTCGACGAGGTCGGCCATGTCGGGGAGAGAGGACGCGGCGGCGCCGGCCAGCACCACCGTCACTTCGCCGCGCACTCCGTCGGCCGCCCAGGCGGCCAGCTCCCCCAACCCACCGCGACGCACCTGCTCGTAGGGCTTGGTCAGTTCCCGGCATACCGCTGCCGCCCGATCGGCGCCGAGTACCTCCACCGCCTCGGCGAGCGTGGCGGCGAGCCGGTGTGGTGACTCGAAGAACACGCAGGTGCGCGGCTCGTCAGCCAACGTGGCCAGCCACCGTCGGCGCGGCCCGGCGCGGCGCGGCGCGAACCCTTCGAAACAGAACCGGTCGCACGGCAGCCCGGATAGGGCCAGCGCGGTGGTGACCGCCGAGGGACCCGGCAGGCAGGTCACCGCCAGCTCTTCGGCGACGCAGGCCGCCACCAGGCGAAACCCGGGATCGGACACCGCAGGCATCCCGGCGTCGGTCACCAACAGCACCGTCTGGCCCGCGCGGATCGCCGCTACCAAGGCAGGGATGCGGGCCGCCTCCACCGCGTCATAGTGCGCGACCACCCGGCCACTGACCCGTACGCCGAGCGCCGCCGCCAACGCCCGCAACCGCCGGGTGTCCTCCGCAGCGATCACATCCACTGAGCCCAGCGCCTCGACCAGGCGAGGCGAGGCGTCCCGAGAGTCGCCGAGGGGGGTGGCCGCCAGCACCAGTGCCCCGGCATCTGAAGCACGCGCGGCCGAGGTGACGGAGTCCGGCAGAAGTTGCACACAGCTGAGCCTACGATCGGGCGAGTGACCACGACCCGGGAGCCGAGCCTTGGCGACCCGCTGACCCGTCTCGGGCAGATCTCGACGACGCCGGCCGAGCCTGCGCAGCGACTCCTGCCGCGCCCGCTCACCGACCGGACCCGGGGCTGGGCCGTCGCACTGAGTCTGACCCTGATCGCCGGTCTGGTCCGGCTGTGGAATCTGGGCTATCCCACCGACAAAGGCACCCCCGTCTTCGACGAGAAACACTACGTGCCGCAGGCCTGGCAAATGATCCGCAACGGCGGTGTGGAGGACAACCCGGGTTACGAGCTCGTGGTGCATCCGCCGGTGGGTAAGCAGCTCATCGCGCTGGGCGAGCTGCTGCTGGGCTACAACAGCTGGGGTTGGCGACTGTCCGCCGCGCTGGCCGGCACCGTCTGTGTACTGCTCATCGTGCGGATCGTGCGCAGGATGACCCGCTCGACGTTGCTGGGCGGGATCGCGGGCGTGCTGCTGATCGCCGACGGGGTCAGCCACGTGCAGTCCCGGATCGGCATGCTCGACATCTTCCTCACGGTGTTCGTGCTCGCGGCGTTCGGCTGCCTGGTCGTCGATCGGGAGCAGGTCCACGCTCGGCTCGCCGTCGTGGTCCGGGAAGGCCGCATCGATGTCACCGCATTCGGCCCCCGGCTCGGGGTGCGGTGGTGGCGCTTCGGAGCCGGAGTGCTGCTCGGACTGGCCTGCGGAACGAAGTGGTCGGGGTTCTACTACCTGATCGCTTTCGCCGCGATGACCCTCCTGTGGGATGGCTGCGCGCGCCGCGCCGCGGGGGTCCGCAGACCCTGGGTGGGAACCCTGGCCCGGGATCTCGGGCCGGCGTCGTGGGCCCTGGCCGCAGTGCCGGTCGGGACATACCTGGCGACGTGGTGGGCCTGGTTCGGCAGCGAAACCGGCATCGACCGGCACGTGGTGGGCAACCAGATCGGAGCGGACTCACGTGTGCCGGGGGCACTGCGGGCCCTGTGGTACTACAACTCCCATGTGCTGAACTTCCACGCCGGGCTGTCCACGCCCCCCACGCCGCACCCGTGGGAGTCCAAGCCGTGGAGCTGGCCGATGGGGCTGCGCCCGATGCTCTACTACTACGAGTCCGGCCCCTCCGGTTGCGGCCGGGACGACTGCGTCAGCTCGGTGATGCTCATCGGCACGCCCGCCCTGTGGTGGGTCTCGGTACCGGTGTTGAGCTGGGCGCTGTGGCGGGCGGCCAGCACCGCGGACTGGCGCTACGCGGCGGCGCTGGCCGGCTACGCCGCGGGCTGGCTGCCGTGGTTCAGAAACATCGACCGCCAGATGTACTTCTTCTACATGGTGCCGGTAGCACCGTTCCTGGTCATCGCGGTGACGCTGGTGTTGGGCGAGATACTCGGCCGAGCACGTGCCGGCGCCGAGCGCCGCGCAACCGGACTGTTGGTGGTGTCGCTTTACGTCGGTCTCGTGGTGGCCAACTTCGCCTGGCTCTGGCCGATCCTCACCGGCAGCTCGATCACCCCCGCGCACTGGAATTCGGAGATCTGGCTGCCATCCTGGCGTTGAGCCCCCCTCAATGCGTCCAGTTGAAGCTCAGACCAGCTGGATCGTATCGCCTTGGACCTTGATCTGACGCTGCGGAAGCGCCTTCTTCGCGGGGCCGTTGACGACCGAACCGTCCGTGACCGAAAACTTGCTGCCGTGACACGTGCAGTTGATCGTGCCCTCCGCTACCTTGCTCACCGGGCAACTCTGATGGGTGCAGATGGCTGAGAACGCCCGGAATTCCCCTGGTGTCGCCTGGGTCACCACGACCTCCTCGGCAGAGAAGATCTCCCCGCCGCCGACCGGGATATCAGCCGTGCTGGCCAGGGCCGTACCAGCGGGGGCGGCAGGTGAGCCACCTGGCGGGGCGGCCGGCGGCTGCGCAGACGGGTAACCGCCAGCAGTGGGCTGCCCGCCCTCGGCGCCCTGGTCACCGTAGCTACTGCACCCGGCGAGGGCCGCGGTGACAGCCAGGATCCCGGTTCCGGCCACAACAGCGCGTCTGGTCACCGGGGATTGGGTGCCTTGGCTGAGATAGCTGTCATCGTGGGGCATCATCACTCCTTGACTGATAGGGAACATCTACAGAACCAAGCCGAATGTGGTGAAGAACCACAATGAGGACGTCAGCCAGAGGCCGACGAGACCGGTGAACACCAAGCCACCGATTACCGGAAACGTCCAGCCGGGTGATCCGGAACGGGTCAGCGCGAGCATCTTCGTGATGAACGCTCCGTAGAAGAAGCAGCCGATCAACGAGTGGAGCAGCACCCGCAGGGTGCCCGACTGGAAGCCCAACGCGTACAGGCAGTGCATCACCACCGGCACCGTGATCAGCACCGCCGCGCGACCCGACCAGCGGTGCAGCGGAGCAACCCGGGGACCGCCCGGCAGCTTGCCCTCCATCGCCAGCGCCGACCCGAGCTGGACCAGAGCGAGCAGCACAGCCACAGTGGTCAGCCACGACTTCACCGATTGCGCCCCGGAGAAACCGGCGATGCTCACGGCAACTCCGGTCGGCTCGTGCAGTCCGCCGTAAACCCCGAGCGTCATCGCCGTCAGAGCACCTACGACGACTGGCACCAGCAGCACGCGCGGATGAGGATTCTGCATCCGGTGAGCCATCGTGGGGGACCGGTCGGAATGGACTGTCATCAGTGGTCCTCCTCGTCAGGATGGGAAGTTGCCGACGCTGTCGGCGCCATCCACCCGTCGAGGAACGATCGTGGACCCGTCGACCTGGACCGCGCTGAGCTGGTAGGGATCGATGGCCGGGGCCGGACGCGCGACTCCCCCAAGGTTGGCGATGCCGACCTGGCGGCCGTCGGGCAGCACGATCCAACCGACGCGGGCGGACGCGCCGTCAACCGTCCCACTGCCTTCGTAGAGGCCGGCGGGGCGCTCGGCGCGCTGCGCCGCGTACGGCCACTGCTTGCCCTGGACCCACAGTGTGCCGAATACCGCGTCGCCCTGGATCGAACCGTCGGCCTTGGCATCCTCACGGCCCTGGAGGGTCAGCTTGCCGTCCGTGATCGTGCCCTCCAGCCAGGCCTCGACCTGCTTGCCGTCACAGATGTAGCCGTACACCTCGCTGCCGCGTACCGCGATCGCGATCGTCGCCTCGTCACCGCTGGTGCGCCCGGCATAGGCGGACTGTTCGACCTCGGCCGGAGGTGGTTGCGTGCCGGGTATTGGCTGCGGGTCGGCCGTCGGTGGCGGGTCAGCTGGTGGCTGTGAGTCGGCCGTCGGCTGCGCGGCCACCGGGGGCTTGACAATTACCGGCGCCTGCCCGGTCACCGTCGGACTGGTGGCCTGGCTGGCGATCTGAGTCTGGGCGGTAGTCCTCATATTCATGACCAGAAGCCCAGTGGCCAGAGCTGCGACGGCGAACAACGTAATGATAGGACCGCGGTGTTTCATGATCGCTCCTCAGCGGCGGCGGGGGCGACGCTCTGCGGTGGCACGTCGCCCTGCTGGGTTCAAACACTGGTCTGTGAGGAAGGTCATCGCCCCCGTCCGGAGTTTCAACGAGGCTCAAACACGCTGCTACACCCGCGGAGAGCCCGCCTGCGTCACCCAGCGGGCTCCAATTCTATCACTTATAGTGACAACGCTTCTTCACAGCAACTCTTTCGAGGCTATCACGGAGCCCATCGACTACGTAGAGTTGCATTATCTGGAGAGTTCGACCTGGACGAACTACTCCCCGCCCGGGAACGTATGTCTTGACGTCGAGGACGGATCTACTCCCCGCCGCGACCACCCCGACGAAGGAGCCGATCCGATGATCAATCGCGCTGACCAAACCGCCCGAATCCGTCAGCTTCCGAGGCAGCATCGGCCCGCCGACCATTCGGTGGAACAGCACCGCTCCGCCGCCGAACGTAGCCTCGCCGCTGCTCCGTCGGGCCGCACCAAACCCGTTCGGCGCAGCGTAGATCTGTCTCCCAGTTACCACACCAGGCTCACGGAATGGTGCGCCGAGACCGCGGACGAGATCGGCGCCCGGGTCACCGGTCAGGCCGTCATCCGTGCCCTCGTAGCTCGGCTCCTAATGGACGAGAACCTTGCCCGAAGAATCCGGGCTGACCTTAGCATCAGCCTCTGAGCACACCAAAAGCATTCTGGATTCATCGGGGAAAAGATGGAAGTAATTTCCACCATAAAATTACTCGATTCGGCAATATAAACTCGAACGGCAACGCAAGGCCAGCTCGGTGCCGTGGATTCCTCCGCATCGCTACTGGCCCAGCCCCCGGCACGATGAGGGGGAACACCAGGAGCCGTAGCGACAGTGTGTAACCTTTGAGATGCCGAGGGTGATGAGGGTATGCTCTCGGCGTGCCATCACCGACACGCCTGCTCATCAGTGGTTCCAGCCAGACAGGCGTAAGCCAAGGATGAGTCAGCTTAATGTGAACCTTGAGTTTGAAGGAGATGTTGCAATCGTCTCCTTCTCCGGCGAATTCGACTACGCCGAGCTACAAGCGGCCCAGGATGAAATCCGCGCTGCGGAGCAAGGGGCACCCTCGGTGGTTTTGCTCGACCTGACCGGTCTTGACTTCATGGATTCCAGCGCCGTTCGGGTTATCTTGCAGGCTGCCAGCCGGGCACATGAGGAAGACAGACGCCTCGCCCTGATCATCGGCACCGGCCCGCCGCACCGGGTGCTGTCCATTCTGGGCCTCACCGAACGACTGGACATTGTCCCCGACCGGGCGTCCGTGCTGCACCGTTCGCCCGAACGTCCCCGTTGACGCTGATCGCGGTCGTTCGGATCCGCCTTGCGGTGCGCCGCGCTGGTCAAGCCGGCTGACTGGGCAGCTAACGGATCCGGATCCCTGTCTCGGCGCAGGAGTACCCACCGAGCGCTTCCGCCGACGCGTGGAACTTCTCGTCGGCGAGCAGCTCCCACAGCGGAACCAGCAGGTCGCAGGAGTAGGTATCCCGGCTCATCACCAGGTCATAGGGCTCCTGCACGAGCGGCACGAAGCCCAGCCCGAACACCCGAGCAGCGGCCAGAATGCCCAGCCCGGCATCGGCTTGTCCGGTCGCGACAGCCGCCGCGACAGCGAGGTGGGTCTGTGCCTCACGCTGGTAACCGGCGACATCACCGGCCACCATGCCGTGGCGGCGCAGCTCGTGGTCGAGCAGCACTCGGGTGCCCGTGCCGGACTGCCGGTTGACGTAGCGCAACCCCGGGCGGCCAAGATCCCCGACACCCGCAAGCCCCAGGGGGTTACCCGAGGCGACGATCAAGCCCTGCTCCCGGTGCGCCAGCCGGACCACCGCCACGTCGGTGTCGCCCAGCACCCGAGGTAGGTAGGACAGGGTGTATTCGCCGGTGTCGGGGTCGAGCAGATGCGAACCCGCAAGGTGGCACAGCCCGTCGCGCAGCGCCATCAGACCGGCTTGCGAACCCAGCGGGGACGATGCGAGGGTCACGCCCGGGTCGGTGGCCCGCAATGCCGAGGCGGCCAGATCGAGCGCCATATCGTGCGATCCGATCGCCACGATGGTGCGGTCGATCTCGGCGCGTCCACGCAGCAGCCGCACCTCGACGTCCGCGCCCGCTTGGTGGCCGTCCAGCCCGGCAGGCACGACCAGCAGCCCGTCGGCCCGCACCAGCGAGGTCAGCACCCCGGCACCTCGGGCCAGCGGGGTCGCCACCATCCGCCCGCCGACCCGGCCCAGTCGCACCCGCACCCAGTCATCCATCCCGGGCGGAGACGCGAGCGGGCGGGTCAGCCGGGCACGACCCATCGGAGGAGCGCCGGTTGTGGTGCCTTGAAGGGCAGCCAACAGCGGCCCAGCGAAGATCTCGAACGTCAGCGCCGCCGATACCGGATATCCGGGCGCGCCGAGCACTGGCGTGGCGCCGACCGTGCCGAGCATCACCGGATGCCCCGGCCGCACCGTCACCCCGTGCACCGCCAGCGTGCCCACCTGCGCGAGCACCGAAGCACTGTGGTCATCACGGCCCGCACTCGCCCCGGCGATGAGCACGACCAGGTCGGCGCGGTCGGCGGCGTTCCGGAGCGCCGCGGCAATGCGGTGCGGATCGTCGGGCTCGATGGGCAGGGTGAGCACGTCGCAGCCATGTTCCCGAGCCTGCCCCGCGAGCATCAGCGAGTTGGTGTCCAGAATCTCCCCTGGGCCGAGCTCGGTGCCCAGCGGCCGGATCTCGTCACCAGTGGGTAACACCGCGACCACCGGACGGCGGCGCACCACAATCTCAGCGACTCCGGCAGCGGCGGCAGCGGCGACATCGACGGCCCGAAATCGGTGCCCCGGCGCCAACAACAATTCTCCCGCGGCAACGTCCTCCCCGACGAAGCGGACGTGGTGGTACGGCACTGCCACCGCAGCCACCTGCACCCCCGGCCCAGCCGGGCGCACGTGCTCGCGCATCACCACCGTGTCGCGACCCTCGGGCAACGGATCACCGGTATCGACGACGTCGAAATCGGTAAGCATGACCAGAGAGGTCTCGCTGGCCCCAGCGGTGTCCACCGCACGCACCGCGATCCCGTCCATCCCGGCGGAGTCGAAAGCGGGCGAGGACCGCCGAGCCCACACCGGCTCGGCCGCGACCCGCCCGATGGCCTCCGCCAGGCCGAGCCGCTCAGCACCCACCCGATCCGGACAACCGGCAGCCGCACAGGCCTGCCGCCACGCGAGCTGAGCCTGGGCGGCGGAGACATTCCTGATGAACGAGCTGCGCGACACCGGCGGGACGCTACCGTTATTTCCCTGCTACCGACCGGAAGGCAACACTATCTCCGCAGACCAGCGGGACATCGACCTGCGGAGCGGGGTGGCACCGGGCGGTGCGGTAGTCCTCCGGGGAATTGACGTTGATCACCGAGTCCAGTTCGGGATCGGCGACGGCCAGCGCCGGATCGGTGAGCAGCGCGGCATCATCCAGACGCAGAGTGGCGCACCGCCGGAACAGGGTGGCCGGGCGCAGCTCACCGGCTGCCACCAGTCCGGCGACCAGCGGCGCCAGGCTCACCCGGTAAGCGGCCGCGAGCGGCTGCGAGTGGCCGCGAGCGACGGGGAGCACCACATCGACGTCCTCGGTCAACGCGGCCAGCACCCGTTGGACGAATACGGGATGCAGAAACGGCAGATCAGTAGCGCACACGAAGGCCGCAGCAACACCAATGCCCGGGACGTCCTCACCCCCAGCCCCGCTGCTCGGTGCCCGATCAGCCAGCGCGGCCAATCCGGCGGCGATGCCCTGCAGTGGACCCAGGCCCTCCCTCGGGTCCTCGACGACCTGCACCTGCGGCGCGATCTCAGGCAGTGGCTGACCCGGCGCTCGGACCACCACCAGTGGCCCATCCACGGCGCGGCGCAGAACGTCCAAGGTACGACCCAACAACGTGGAACCGTGCCATTCCAACGCGGCCTTCGCCGTGCCCATCCGCAAGGAACGCCCCCCGGCCAGCACCACCCCGGCCGTGACGTTCCCGACCTTCGCGGCGATCCGCCCGATCGTCATCTCGACCTACGCCCGCGCCCCTGGCCGCCCATGCCCTGAATCACCCTCGGCGTCCACCCGACCGAAGGCCGACCATAGTGCGGCTCACGGGCGCGCTCGAAGGGTTCGACGTGCCTGTCGCGCCAAAGCAGCTCGCATGCGGCGAATCCGCTCGCGGTGGTGCTGAAGGCCGGGCCGGTCCAGCCACACCGACAGCGGGGCACATACGCCACGTAGCGACCATCCAGGTACACCCGGACATCGGTCGATCTGTCGGTGAGCTGTCCATCGGCCATCCGACCGGCAACGTAACCATCGTGTTCGCCCGTTAGCTCTTCAGGGTCAACCAACCGGTGTCGGAGCACCCGACAAGCGTCCTACATCCAGTTGAACATCAGATTAACCCACCTCACCCGATCGAGTGATTCGGCCGACCCAGCGTGGAGGCGCTGAGGGCATACTCCTACCTCCCCGCGCGCCCCATGACCTGCGGAAAACAGGAGAGATCGGGCATGGCCCACGCGAACGGCGAGCCCGGCCGGGCCGGCCGGTAACGTCACAGGTTGGCTCGGTCGAGCTTGGCCATAAAAGACGTCTTGCGTTTGTGACAGTCTCGCAAACGGTCGAGGTAGTTTCCAAAGCCGGTCAGGTTACTCGTGGCTCGGTAGGCGTCACGGAGTTTCCTGAGCATCGTGATGGCCTTGCTGTAGCGGTACTTGTCAGTGCTGGTGTCCAGTCGCCGCTGGATGAGCCGTTGCCACGGCTCGATCACGTCTTGCGGGTGGGTGAGTTGGCGCAGGTCGACAAGCTGATGCCAGCGTGACTCGGGTAGGTCGTCAGCATGGTGGAGCGCCGATTGCCACGCTTTGTCCAGTTCGCCCTCGTCAAGGAAGACGCCGATGAGGTGGTCGGCGAAGGCGGGCTGTCCAGCGGCAGCGTCGTGTAGTCGCTCGATCGCCTTATCTCGTAGGCCGGACCAGTCACCCGTGCGTTCGGCGGTGCGGCGCAGGTCGTTGTAGTGCGTGTGGGTCGGGTGCTGGTCGAATATCTGCCAGCGCATAGCGAACGCTTCGTCGGTGACACCGCGTTCGAGCAGCAAGTCCACATAGATGTCGCGAAGCTTGCCTTTGTCGATCGGGTTGCCGGTCCCCAGCCCGGATCGTGCCCAACGCTCGGCGTCAGCTGTGCGTCCGACGTTCCGCAGCGCGTCGACAATCTTGAGGTACTGGGATGTCGCGTAGAGATTTTCGGCCAGCACGGCGATGTAGTGGTCGACATCGCCGGAGATCTCCGCGATCTGCTCGCGCAGCATGCGGATCCCAAATGGCTGCCTGCCGAGCGGGTCCGGCTCAGTTGTCTTGGCACGGTTTTCGACCATACGTGCCAGCTCCGCGCGGCCTTTCTCCCCCAGCGCAGCCGCGTAGTCGCGCAGTTCGAAATCCGGCCAGCCCGGCCCATCGAGCCGCAACTTCTCCAGCCACGCCGCCAGCCGCTTAGGATCGGGTGGGGCCGCTACGCAGGCACGCGCGTGCACGGCCAGCAGTGCATGCAGGTCACCACCCACAAAGCCGGACGAATCGTCCATGTAGATCAGCGCCGTCGTCACGAGATCAACCGCGCGCCGTGCGAGGGCCGGCACGGATACGGGCTCGCTGTCGATCAGCGCCTCACATGCAGCAACCACCTCCCTCGCCAGCTGGGAATACTCACGCCGCCCGTGATACGGGGGCGTTCGGCGATCGCGCCGCAGCCCATCGATCAACCGACTTATCCGCTCCACCTCGACGCTGGCCATGAAGGCCATCCAACACCGATGCGTCGAACCGGCCCGCGCGACGGCTACCCTGGCACCGCACGGCGACAAGTGTGCAAGTCTGAGGACCAGTGATGCCCCTGACCGGTCGATGGCGGATCGTCAGCAGGCCGAAGTGCGTTCGCTCAACGAAAAGATCGTGCCCCTTCAACGACAGAGATACAGCGGCACCCCGCTGACCGAACCCGACCTGCGGATCGCCTCGATCACACTGGCCCGAGGGCTGATCCTGGTAACCCGTAACGTGCGGCACTTCCAGCGCGTTCCCGACCTCACCTTCGAGAACTGGATCGACGAGACATAAAGCTGTTCTGAGATATACGCGACGCTGGCCTGGGTCTGCCGACTGGAAATCAATGGCACGACGACATCGAATTAGGTTAGCCTTACCTAGTGGCGACATTGGTTGGGGATGCGGCGATCGGGTCGACTGTCGCCCGTGCGGACCGGGCCGACGAGTGGTTGACGATGCGGCTGGGAATTCCCGCCGACGAGGCCGGCTGCGTTACGCCGGGATCGACGCCGAGTTCATCGTGGCGTGGGAGCGGTCGGTGGCGGCGAGGCAGCGGCACGCGGTCGGGCGTTCGCACCCGATGACGAGTACGAGCTGCGTGCTGAGCTGGTACGCCGGGTTACCGGGCAAGGTCGGGGGTGCGTGTTTCCGGCTCGATCGCCGGGTACCTCGGCTGCAACCGGCGGACCTGGCACTGCACCGGCATCCGGTCGAGCACTACCCGGACGGGGTGGCGTTGCTCGACGAGCGGTTCTGGTGTCTGCCCGACGATCCAGCGGCGGACGACCTGGCGGCGACCGTCGTGGCGGACGACGCAGCGTTGGCCGGGGTGTTGCGCAGGCAGGTTCGCGAGCACGCGGACAAGTTTCTGTCCTGGTACACCCCTGGGGCCCGGCTGGCGCAGCGCAACCTGCTGGGGGTGTTCTTCGACGGACTGGACCACGGGATCTGGACCGGCGGTGAGCACGGCGTCGATGCCCGGGAGCGGGTGCTCGCCGATGCGGCGCTGGTGCTGCCAGGCCAGACACCGGAGTTCCGGGACGGCTCGACGTTGTACCTACTCACCGACGACCGGGGGCGCACGCATCTGACCCGCGAGCGGGTGTCGTGCTGCCACTCCTACAAGATCAACGACCATGGGGTGCCCTGCTTCATCTGCCCGCGTACCAGCGCGGCCGAGCGGCGTGTCCAGGTCGGCACCTGGGACGAAGAGCAGTGAGCCGATTCCGATCGTCGAGCCGTGAGAGTACGAACCGGTGAGGCTCAGCCCTGACCCGATAGGGCCAATTAGGTTAGCCTAATTTCTTGTGACGGGATGCGGTGAGCGTGGCATCGATGGGTCGGTCCTGGACGGGGTGTCCGAGACGATGCTGTGGACGCTCCGGAACAAGGCTGTCGAGGCGGAACGAAGCAATGGTTATTTCTCCGACCCGTTGAGCGTCCAGCTGTACCGGGCGATCGCATACCGGTACGAGCGCTTCGGGAAGCCCAGCCAGTCCCATCCGCTGCGCGCGATGGCCTTCGACACCGCGATCCGTTCGTTCCTGGCGGCTCATCCCGGTGGGACCGTCGTCGCGCTCGGCGAGGGGTTGCAGACCAGCTTCTGGCGGATCGCTGATCCCGATGTGCGCTGGTACTCGGTGGACCTTCCGGTGGCCGCTTCGTTACGAAAGGAACTCCTGCCGCGCGAGCCGAACCTGACCACATTGGCGGGTTCGGCGCTGGAGCGGGACTGGATGGATCGGCTCGAGGTGTCGGGCCCGGTGTTCGTCAGCGCCGAGGGGTTGCTGATGTACTTCACCCCCGAGCAGGCGGTCTCGCTGATCACCGATTGCGCGGCCCGGTTCCCGGGCGGGCAGATGATCTTCGATAGCATTCCAGCCTGGTTCAGCGCGAAGACACTCAAGGGGCTCAAGCTCGGCCCCGGCTACACCGCCCCACCGATGCCATTCCACCTGTCGGTCAGTGCGGCGGTCGAGCTGCCGAACCGAATCCCGAATGTCGAGAGCGCGACCGACGTGCGGTTGCCCCTCGGCCGTGGTCTGTGGGGAGGGCCGTTAGGGCGGATCCTCTGGCGCCTCTTCAGCCTTCCGAAGCTCCGGGACCATCGGCCTTCGATCACCCTGCTGCAGTTCGGAACCGGTACCTGATCACAGGGCTTGCCCTGGATGCCCTGTCGCGCGTGGCCCCCTGACCAGGGGGATCCTGGGATCGGCATGGGGTTACATTAAGCCGGAAGACGGCCGGATGTACGACATTTGGCCGTCTTGCGTCGTTAGGCGAGGCGGTGCCGCTTGGCCACCATGAATACCTCCTTGACCCCACTCAGGGCTACCTCGACTGAGGAGGCCTCAAGTGGTTGAAACTACCCTATATCTCCGCAGAGCCAACGCGGCACCCATTTAGCCCGCCGCTGAGTTCTGTATACGCTTCGAGATCCCCATCGCGCCTTAAATTCACTCGTCATCATTATTGTCTTTATTGATGATCGTGTTGTGTGTCTGGTTGTTGCCCGTGCGCAGGAGCTCGTTGACATAAGCGGTAGTGGAGTATCTCGACGATGGAGCAGTTTTCGGCGCTGGCGGGATAGGAGGCCAGCGAGCTATCGACTGGTGACACAACAGTGCTGATAGCGTGAACGAGGCGAGCGCGAGGAACATGCTGATAATGCTCGACCACTTATTCGCGACTTCCAGGCCAGCGCATGAGAAGAATCCGCTGATTGTGCTAGCGGTGAGGAAGAACGTCGCTGCCGCTATAAATCGCGCTCGTCGCGTCATGGCCTATTGTCCCCAGGTGTACTGGCGGGTGATTTATTGGGCGACGTGCTGCCGTACATCACAATCCGCCGATACAGGAGTCGGGTATCTTATGGAGAGCTCGATCATCGCTCCTCCAGCATCGACAAGTCTCCCGCGAGGGCACGGCGATTCGCATTCAAGGGACACTCCTCGGCAATCTTCCTGGCAATTTCCAGGACGGCGATACCTGCAGGTGAGGGGGCGTACCAGACCGGCGAACTGATGAAGTCCCGCATGACCTCACAGGTCGGGCACCGGCCGCTGTCCTGCCCGGCAGGATCGAGCCTGTTGCGCTCCAGTGGACCGCCGGCTCGGCAAGGCCATGGTTCACGGTCGGCCGCTGGCTGGCGAGTCTGCGTACCTGAGTGGGCGAGACACCGAACAGCTGTTTGAAGTCTCGGGCGAACTGGTCGGGACGGAGATAGCCGTACGCGGCGATGACGTCCTTGATGGGTATCATGGCCAGCGCCGGATCTTGCAGACTACGGTGGCATTCCTGCAGGCGCAGCCGTTTGAGCAGTTGCATCGGGCTGAGTTCGGCGCCCTGGAATAGCTGGTGCAGGTAGCGTGGCGAGATGTTTGCTGCTTGGGCGATCCGGTTCGGGTCCAGCTCGGGGTTACCGAGATGGTGACGGATAATGTCGCGAATACACGCCATGTGTAGCAGTCGACGGGTGCGGGGGGTGATCCCATCGGGTTGGCCGAGTCGCTGGCGAAGCAGCCCGACCGTGCACTCGTACAGGACATCGGCCAGATCCGGATCACTGGTCGGCTCGGCGGCGTCAGTGAGCCCGATGAGGAACTGCGCGATCAAGCTGCGTCCCGGCATGCTCCTCGGTATGAGGGTACCGATCAGCGGCCGGACCCTAGCGCTGGCGATCGGCACCAACGCCCGTGGGAACGTCAGAATGACCGCCCGCATCACTCCTGGTCCCGTCGAATGCGTGACCCGCCAAGGACGGGACACGTCGCACAGGACGATGTCCCGAGCGCGAAAATCCACCTGGTTGCCCGCCTGTTCCCCCCGTACTTCCCCGCTGACGCTCAGGAATATCCGGTAGCACTCAGGATCGCAGACCCGGATCAGATGCTCAGTTCGCCGCGCCAGGATCTCGGAATCCGCAGACCAAGTGAACGCCCCAATTTCGAAATCGCCGATCTGAGCGGCTGACATCACCGCGAGCAAGCGACCTGGTGCACGCCCATGGACTGCCACCGGAGCCAACTCGCCGCTAGCTCCCGCTTGATAGTAGTCATACCGGTCGAGCGGATGAACTGTTCTGGTATCGTACAGTACCTGCATAACCTTTCCCTTCCTTGCCACCCAATGACACTATTACTGTAAGACTTGCCAATTATCAGCCAAGACGACCCAACCGGAGTTGACTGTGAGCGCACAGCCGGTTACGCCCACCCATCACCGCGAGTCACTCGCGTAACCAACGCCTGGCCAGCGGCGGCGTTTCTTGTGGGCCAGCCAGTCACGGACAGGCTGGCTCTTGTGGGCCGACAGGTTGTCCAAGATGACGTGCAGCTCCAGGTCGGGGTCGACGTGCTTGTCGATCCAGCGGAAGAACGCCAGCACGTCACGGCCGGTGTGGGAGCGGCGGGTGTCGTGCAGCACCTCCCCGGGGCCCACGTTCAGCGCGGCGAACAGGTCCAGGGTGCCGTTTCTCTTATAGTCGTGGGTCATCGTCCCGGCCCCTCCTCGGCACCATCGGCAGGGACGACTGGGTGCGGTCCAGAGCCTGGACCTGGGTTTTCTCGTCGAAACAGAACACCGCTGCGGCAGCCGGCGGGTTCACGTACAGGCCGACCACGTCACGCAGCTTCGACTCGAAGCTCGGGTCTGTGGACAGCTTGAAGGTCTCCACCTTCCACGGCCGGATCCGCCGTGCCTGCCATATCCGGGCCACCGTGTCCTTGCCGATCCCGTACCGGGCCGCCATCGACCTCGTCGACCAGCACGCAGAGCCGTCCTCGGGCACCGTGTGCAACGTGTCGTGCACGATCGCTTTCACAACATCGTCGCCGAGCACAACAGGGCGGCCACGCCCCACCCGGATGCGCCCCACCGCAGCGGTTCCCTCCGCGGCGGCCCACAACAACGCCTTGGCTTGGCGCACCTCCCGAGCCGGGCGCGGTGTGCGAACGCGCAAGCCCTGCAGCTCAACCCGCTGCCCAGCCATCATCTTCAAAGCCCCAGCCGCAGCCCACCCACACCACGACAAATCACTATTTAAGCGACACACTACTAGTTGAATTCTTTCCTGCCCCAGCGACCCTTCACAGTTCTGGTTCCAAACCTCGCGTACGGGCAAAGCTGCGCCAGGCTGGAGCCGAAGTTGTTCGCAAGGTTTTCGAGCACATCCGGGTGGAATGTCAGTTCGATCCAGCCCCTGGAGTGGTGGCAACTCCACCACTCCAGGGGCTGGGGCCGATCTGATCGCGCTTCCGCGCGGTAGGTCGGTACCATCGCGGAGCAGAAATCCGACTGCTTTGACGTAAGCGGGTGCACGTCCATTGTTGGTCACTCGGAGCCGAGTGACCTCCTGCATGCCGAGTAGTGAGTCCTGTTCGATCGCTGGATGTGCGCGGACGTGAACGCGGGGTCCAGACCTTCGCCACGTGATCAGTTAGGAGTAGCGCAAGTACACCGGTCGTGGTTCCAACGATGGCGAGGGCAAGCGTCAGCTCTCCCCACTTCACGTCGTCCGGCGGCACTTCGAGGTTCTGAACAGACCGCGCCCCGCTCGCGTCCAGCTCCTTCGCCAGGCGCTCGACGACCGATCACGCGTAGGGCAGGGACTCTCGGATGCAGTCGACGAACTCCTCGTCCGTGACAGTTCCGTCCTGCATCCCAAGACCGAGGGATCGGCCGCAGTGCTGCCGCTGGTGAGTATCTGCGTGACCGCACTCCGCGCCCGACAGGAGCAGGAAGAGGTCGCCCGCGCGGCGGCCAGCGTGGCTTGGCAGGGAGACAAGCTCGTATTCACAACCAGGGGGCACGCCGATCGAGCTACGGAACTTCAACCACTCCTGGGACGGCCGCTGCGCGAAGGCCGGCGTCCGGAAGATCACCGTCCACGACGGCCGACGGACCTGCGCGACGCTGCTGGTCGACCTCGACGTCCACCTGCGCGCGGTCATGCAAATCCTTCGGCACGCCCAGATCGCGGTGACGATGGAGATCTACGCCCAGGCGTCCTCGCAGGCGACGACGGCCGCGCTCAAGCGACTCGGGAGAGCCTGGATGGCTGAGGCGCTGCTGTACTTTCCTGCTGTACTGGCCTCTTGGCGATCTTGGTCGGGGTATCGGAAACCGGTCCTGACCTGGAGTGGAACTGAGGGGAATCGAACCCCTGACCTTCTCGATGCGAATGAGGATCGACGCATCCGCATAAGTTCGCGAACGTACATAGAGTCACTGGTAAAGCAGCTATCGGACTCCGAACACAGCCGGGCGAGTTCAGGGGAGTTCCTGTCGATAGTGCACCTGCGAGATCGTCGGCGCCGGCATGCGGCACGAGTACCGGTGCTTGGACAGGTCCTGTCCGGTGCACGGGGACCCGGTGCACGGGGACCCGGTGCACGGGGACGATGTCGAGCGTGCCCGGCGTCAGCATGCCGACCAGCTCGAGGCCGCATAAACCAGCACCGCACTAACTGGCTGGCAGCGCGACCAGTTTGCGCTGCTGCTCGATGCGCTGGACGACGTGGTGATCTCCGATGCTGAGCGGCGCAGCCTTGTCTGGTTGGCTGGCTGGGAGAAGCACACCGTGGAGAACGTCGCCGCGGTGATCCGGCGGGCGTGGGCGGCCGGGGAACCAGCGCGGGGGTGCCTGTGGTGCAGCGCCACCCCGGCCCCGCACGTCGTGCTCGGCGACCCGCTGCGCGAGAGCTGTTACCGCGACCACCGCAGTGAGGTGGTCCCGGGCGGCTGAGCAGCTGCCAGGACGCACACAGCGGCCCGGCCGGGGTGATTCCCCCTGGCCGGGCCGTGTGCTGTCCACCGTGGACCGACATGACGCCGGGGGCGTGCACTCGATCGGGCGGGTCGACACGTAGCCTGGCGCGCGCACCCCTCACCGGAGTGTTCCGCCCCGGGGTGACGGCCCCGGGGCCTCGGTGAGGGCTTATCCGGTGAATGAAGTGGTGCTCGAATGGACGCTGAGGAAGCGCGCACGATCGGCCGTCGGCTCAGGCAGATCCGCAAGGCCCGGCGCAAGGCGTTGGTGGTGGTCGCCGGGCTGGCCGGGATGAGCAAGTCCAAGCTGGATCGGATCGAGCGCGGGGAAATGGCCCTGGACAAGCTGTCCGACATCGTCGCATTGGCCGATGCCTTGGAGGTCGCCCCGGGCGATCTGGTGCGCCTGCCGGTGCCCGCACCGGCCAATGGACACACCGACTCTACGGTCGAAGCGGTCGGCCAGGCCCTGGATGCCATCGAGGTCGAAGAGCCAGGTGGGCTGGTGCTGCCGGTGGCGGTGCTGGTCGAGCAGGTGTCCCGAATGGTGGCCCAGGTGCGGGCGTGCCGGTTCGCCGAGGTGGCCAGCGACCTGCCGGGGCTGATCGCCAACCTGCACACCACGCTGGACACCGACGCCGACCACGCCGAGTTGCTTGAGCTGGCCGTGTGCCTGCATGTGCAGGTGACCGGCGAGTGGTTGAGGGACGCGGGCGCGCACACCCAGCTACGGCGCCGTGTCGCGTTTTTGGCCCGGCGCCTGGCCCGGGAACGTGACGAAGTGGCCTCCCTGGCCATGGCTGGCTATGGCGTGGCCAGGGTGCTGCTGGCCGGTGGAGCGTTCCGACGTTGTCAAGCCGTGCTCGACTCGATCGCTCTGCCACCGACAACCCCCGACACTGCCAGACTGGTGGCCCTGCTCACCAAACTGCGCGCCAAGGCCGCGGTGCTCCATGGCCGTGTCGGCGACGCGGTCGCGCCGATGGATGCTGCGGCCGAACTCGCCGAGCGGTTCGGGACCAGTGGCGACGTCGACTCCCACGGGCTTTTCTACACCCCGGTCGACGCGGCCGGCGACAGGATCTGGCTGGCTCTCGAAGCGGACGAGCCCGACCAGGCCGTGAACCTCGCACGGGAGATCGACCCGCGTCATCACCCTTTCCCGATCGCCCGCGCCTACCTCTGGATCCAAACCGGTCAGGGGCTGTCGAAGCTGCCGGGCCGGGGTGATGACGCTGTCCGGGCGCTGCGCACCGCCGAGCGCGTCTTCCCTACCAAGGTGCTCCGCTCTCAGGCGGTGCGTGAGGTGCTCGGGGAGCTGCTGACCCGCGGACTGGTGCGTGGCGCGATGGGCGTGGAGTTGCGAGGGATGGCCTACCGCGCCGGTCTGCTCACGAACGAGCCACCCTCTGCCTGACTACTGAGTGCCGGTGCTTTCTGCCGCTGGCCGAATTCTTAAGTGTTGGGCCACCGCAGTTCATCGTTCCCTTTTCCGGGAAAATCCCACTTTCGGGATACACCCGAGGTGGTGATCGCGGCACCCTCAGCCCCGTCGATCACTGGTCGCCTGGCGCCCGGGGTTCGGCTGCTCGCTCCGGTCGTGCCATAGCTGACCACGGCCGGGGCGGGCCTTCCAAGAAGCTCGGCACAGGAGGGTGGTTTCGGTGAATACGGTGATGCAGCGAGACAATGAGCGCAGCCGGCTGGCCGTTGATGGGCGCTTGGTCGCCGATGGCCAGCGGTGCACGTTCTTGGTGATCCACGAACGCGCCGGAGGTACGTGGGCGATCTACCCGCATGGTGTGGGCAAACTCGGTGTGCGGCTGGGCAAGGCCGACGCGGTGAAGGTGGCGCAGGCGATCCTGGACGGCGACCGGTGAGCGCGCCACGCCCGGTGACGCATCTGGTGACGGCCGATGACGTGCTGATCGACGGGAGCCGTTGCAGGACTTACCTTGCGCTGTGCGGGGTGCTGCTGCCCGCAAAGAGCCTGCCGGCTTCGTTGTGCCCGGAGGGCTGTGAATGCGACCCCACCGCGCAGTACTGCCCTGAGTGTGTGGGCGGACGCTGCCCCCGGTGCACCTGACGGAGCTGGATGAGACGTTCTCGCAGCGCCACCATTGGCGAGATCCCATCGTCTTGTGCTCTGCGGACGTATCTGAGCTGGACAACACCAACGATCCCTATGACACGGACGAGGAGTGTCCGGGGTGTCAGGATTGTCTGCGCTATTGCCCGGAGTGCTTGCACGAGGCGGCCCGCTTTAGCGTCGAGGCCGGGCAACTCGATCAGCCCTCTGCGCAGGGCGATGAGGTGGACGCCGACACGGCCGGGGTCGCCGCAGGTACGGGTCGTGGCTGAGAGCCCGGACGCGCTGGCCGGCATGCGACTGCTCGATGCCGCCAAGCACCACGGCTTCCGGTTCCAGCGCCTCGCGCCTGGCCCGGATGGGCTGCTGTGGGGCGTACGCGACACCGTGGACTGGCGCGATGAGCTCTACCTGGCTGGGTTCTGGGAACCCGACTCCTGCAACGCCACCCGCCGACGCAAGTTTTCCCTGCTGGTTCCCGGTGAGCTGCTGGTCACCGAGCAGGTATCCGGCGACGCGCTCAACGTGCTCAACACTGTGGTCAGCTACTGGTCCCCCTGGGCCCAACCGGTTGCCGGTTGAGCCGAAAGCGCTGCCCGCCGCCATCGCTTGCGCCCGGGAGCTCCCGGCGGCCGGTCGGCCCTGGTGCGCAATTGACATGGTTTCGCGATAAGACCGTGTTCTTGTCGGGTCAGAATGCGCCGGTGAGGCAGCAGCAGTGGGAATGTCGGCTGGAATGCCGCGACGCGATGGGCCGCCCGGCCAGCGTGTTGGTGACAGTGCGCGAGAGCCAGCTGGCGATCGTGGTACCCGCCGGCGAGTCCGCGGTGTTCGGTCCTGAGCAGCTCACCCAGCTCGAACAGTTGCACATGGTGCTGGCCCGGGGAATCAACGGGCTCCACAAGCGCCGGGCAAAATCGTGGCCGCTGCCCGGCTCGGCGCGCTAGATGCGGCCAGCCGAAGACGCGGCGCGCCGCCGTGCGAGTGCTACGAGGATCTGAGCGGTCTGCACACCGATGCCACCCCATCGCGGTGGCTGTTCATGGAGCGCAGCGCGGCAGCCAGCCTGTGCGGGGCAGTCCTGGCAGACGGTGCGTGCGGTGTTGAGCCGCTGTTGCTGCTGCTCGGTGGTCTCGCCGGGGTGCTGGTCGTCGAACAGCGGGGCCCGCCGACGGCACGCGGCTTCGGGCAGCGACGGGATACCGGTCAGGATCGCGGCGAGTAGCGCGGTGGCTGCATCCGGGTTCACGGGTTCAGTGTGGGGAGGGTGCGCTGAGCGATCACTGAGCACGTAGAAGGAGAGAGGTCTGTCGTCTTGTCACCAGAGCCAATACCAAAACTGACGCCACGTCCTGCGGACTATCCCCGGCGGTCGGGCAGGGAGATCTGTGGCGTCGACAACGACTGCTTGCGCAGTGGGGCACGCCTCGTACTCATAAACCAACTCACCTGGCGTGCGTGGATCGTTGCTTCCTGGGAGCACATAGGGGATCGAGAGCGTCTCGTTGATTATCCAGGGTTGTTCCCAGGTGACAAAACCATGTAGCTTGACCCCAAAGGAGGTCCATGGACTACGAGAGCGTGTGAATGTGTTGACAAGTGGCAGCATACTCGTCGGGTGTGAGGTAGCCAAGATTGGAGTGTCGATGTCTTTTATTGTATTCGGTTTTCCAATCACCGATGACGACATTGGCCTCCAGTAGACTGTGGAATTGGTTGAGGTTCAAGCATTCATCACGGACTCGATTGTTGAAGGACTCGAC